>NZ_DBHHGF010000002.1:0-195115 GCF_057238325.1 Olegusella sp.
TCCCGGTTATCAGCCGGACGCTCTGACCAACTGAGCTACGGGCCCAACGCAAGAATGTATCCTATTACAGCTACAGGCCCCTGTCAACAAGAAATTACATTTCACCTTAGATTAATTTTGAATATGAACTATTTTTGAACTTCTTCTCATGGGGTACCATAACCGGTCAATAGAAGGGAATTCGCGTGTTAATTCGTATGGACATAAAGGCAATTGTTGTCGGTGGCGGCCCCATCGCCTCGTTGGTAACTCTAGCACCACGCAAACCCTCTGAGGGTCTTGCTACTGAGCTGCCTATACGTATTGGTGTGGTTGAAGCTACTTCCATTTCTATGGGTGTTGCAGCTCATGAACAGCGTCCCAAGACCCACGACCTTATGCTTTCTGTAATTGATCGCTTAGAAGCAGAGCTGGTAGGGGTCGCTATTGTTGCCGTTCAGGGAACTACCTTTTTTGCAAATCTCATGTTGCGTGACCATAACGGCCAAACTTTTGACGTGGACAGTCGTCCTTCTGATGCAATTGCTTTGGCTGTACGTGCTGGAGTGCCTATCTATGCGGATGATTCGGTGCTTGCTACAGCAACAATACCTGATTTTGACGCAGTAGAAAAAGAAGAAAAATCTCGTGAGCTCAAAGAATTCCACGACTTTGTTGAAAGTCTCTCTGCTGACGATTTCAATGAGTAAAAACTTCTTCACTCAGTAAAAAGAAACAGCTTGAGACACTTTTGCAAATTCGTTGCTGCACGTTTGTAAATTAGCTATCCCAAGCTGCTGTTTTTTTTTACAAAGAACCCGCCTAACGTCGCTCGTGCCCGAAAGGCGGGTTCTACCCTATATATTACAAACTATAAGAACAATAAAAAAGGGTGCCAAATTGACACCCTTCAAAGCCTATTCTTCGTCGTCAAGAAGATCCTCGTTAAGCTGCTCTTCGCCGCCAATGTCGACTGGTTCTTCATCGTCAGCATCACGTGCACCAGCTGCCGCTAAATCGAGTGTACCCTGTCCTGCTACCGCAGCACGAGCTGCCTTTTTCTTATGAGCAACCATACGGGCTACAGCAGAAATGCGATCCCCTTCGCTCAGGTTCATAACCTTCACGCCAGTAGTTGCACGACCCAGACGCGAAACATCTGTCGCCTTGACGCGAATCATTACGCCGGCTTCCGTCACAATCATCAGCTCGTGCTGAGGGCCTACTACACGGCAACCCACAAGGGCACCCTTCTTAGCGTTCATTGAGATGGTAAAGACACCTTGGCTACCGCGGTTGTGGAGCGGGTACTCCTTAATCGGTGTGCGTTTACCATAACCCTTCTCAGTGATAACAAAGAGATCACCTTGACCGTTGGAGATTTCCATGCCGAGTACTTTGGCTTCTCCACGCAGAGTAATACCCTTTACACCAGCGCTCGCACGACCAGTAGGACGAACTATATCCTCATCAAAAACAATAGTTTTACCAAGGTCAGAGGTGAGAATTACTAATTCACCCTTACGGACACGACGGACGCTCACCAGCTCGTCGCCATCCTTCAGGTTAATAGCAATCAGACCGTCACGTCGACTGTTGTCATAAGCACTCATGGCAGTCTTTTTGACCATACCTGACTTTGTTGCAAACATCAGATACTCATCAGAGGGGAACTCTCGACAGACCATAACAGCCGACAGACGTTCGCCCTCAGACAAAGATGTAATAACATTTGCCAAAGCAGAGCCACGTGCCTGACGCGAGCCAATAGGTAGTTCATGAACCTTAAAGCGGTACACCTTACCCTTGTTGGTAAAGAACATCACATAATCATGGGTCGAGGCAACAAACATATCCTCAACGAAGTCGCTTTCTTTGAGCGACAAACCCTGAATACCCTTACCACCACGCTTTTGACTACGATAGGTTGCTACAGGCAAACGTTTGATGTAGCTACCATGAGTAACGGTAACAACCATATCTTCTTCGGCAATAAGGTCCTCAACATCAAGATCCTGGGCGCCTACCTTAGAAATCTGAGTACGACGTTTATCAGAGAAACGATCAGAAATCTGACGTAGTTCGTCTTTGATAACGCCCAAAATCTTGTCATGATGGGCAAGCAGATCTTCAAAGTAAGCAATACGACTACGAAGCTCCTCAATCTGTGCAACAAGCTCCTCACGCGCAAGACCTGTCAGGCGGCGAAGACGCATTTGAAGAATTGCTTCTGCTTGAATCTCATCAATACCAAAACGCTCGTGCATACGAGACTTGGCTTCTGCGTCGTCATGAGAGCTACGGATGATATGAACAATCTCATCGATATTATCAACCGCAATAAGTAGACCCTCACGAATATGCAAATCTTTGCGAGCCTTTGCAAGGTCATACTCAGTTCTGCGTGTCACCACATCAACTTGATGGTCAATATAATGACCAATAATCTGACGCAGGGTCAGTGTACGAGGTACACCATCTACCAGCGCGATGTTGATGACATTGAAGTTTGATTGCAGCTGGGTGCGCTTGTAAAGGTTATTGAGGACAACCTGAGGCACGGCACCATTTTTGAGATCAAGAACAATACGCATACCCTTGCGGTTGGACTCGTCGCGCATATCAGAAATACCCTCAATACGCTTTTCATTAACCTGCTGGGCAATACGCTCCTGAAGTGTGCCTTTGTTTACCTGATAAGGAATCTCAGTTACTACCAGGCGCTGTCGACCATTTTTGCGCTGCTCAACATGAACCTTGGCGCGAACAGTAATTGTTCCTCGACCAGTTTCATATGCATCATGAATGCCATCAGTACCCATGATGGTGCCGCCTGTAGGGAAGTCAGGACCTGGCAACACCGTCATGAGCTCATCAGTGCTTACATCAGGGTTATCAATCATCATGCAGACAGCATTGGTAACCTCTGCAAGATTATGAGGAGGAACATTGGTAGCCATACCAACAGCAATACCTTGACTACCGTTTACCAAAAGGTTAGGGAAACGAGCAGGCAAAACTGCAGGCTCTTGCAGTGACTCATCATAGTTAGGCTGAGAGTCAACAGTTTCCTTATCCATGTCGCGCAACATTTCCATCGCGGCATACGTAAGGCGACTCTCGGTATAACGCATTGCTGCGGGGGGATCGCCGTCAATAGAACCAAAGTTACCGTGACCATCTACCAATTGCAGACGCATAGAGAAGTCCTGAGCGAGACGCACCATTGCATCATAAATTGAGGAGTCTCCATGGGGATGATATTTACCCATAACCTCACCAACAGTCCAAGCGGACTTTTTGTGAGGACGGGAAGGCACAATATGTGCTTCGTTCATAGCGTAGAGGATACGGCGCTGAACGGGCTTTAAACCATCTCGAACATCAGGAAGAGCACGAGCAACGATAACTGACATCGAATACTCAAGAAACGATGCTTTCATCTCGGTAGCCATATCAGCGGGTTTGAGTGTGCCACCATGAATATCTACTAAAGAGAGGCGTGTACCCGCCTCATCAGAGATGGTGTGATCAAGACCTGCTCCCCCACCAAGAGTTGGAGTCGCAGATGGATTGTCTTCGTCATAATCCTCTATGAGATCGACATCCTCATCGTTCTCTTCGGTTTCTTCAATATTTTCATCCTCATAAGAATCGTCGTTAGTCAAATCGACGAAGTCATCCTCAGGAGGAGTGTTGTGATCATCTGCCATAAAACCTAGGCCTTTCTATCAGGCGTGCATGGGTGTGTGGTTCTATCAACTAGTCGTGCATTAGATGTCGAGGAACCTTACATCCTTTGCATGCGTCTGGATAAAGTCCTTACGCTTTTCTACTTGGGTACCCATAAGATCGGCAACTGCACGCTCGGCTGCCATACCATCTTCGATAGTTACCTTAAGCAAAATGCGATTTTTAGGATCCATAGTGGTTGTCCAAAGCTGCTCAGGGTCCATCTCACCTAAGCCCTTGTAGCGCTGGACAGTATATCTACTGGCATCCTCAAACTTACTTGCTTCAAGTGCTAATTCTTCATCAGTATAAATATACTTGCCGTGCTTTTTACCCTTAGGTTTAAGCTGATAGAGCGGTGGCTGAGCAACATAGATATAGCCCGCATCAATCATAGGTCGCATAAAGCGGTAGAAGAAAGTTAGCAGCAAAATACGAATATGTGCACCGTCAACATCAGCGTCTGTCATGATAACAATCTTGTGGTAGCGCGCCTTTGAAATATCAAACTCAGGGGGTACGCCCGTACCAATTGCAGTAATCAAAGACTGAATTGTCTCGGAACTTAAGGCACGATGCTCTTGTACACGTTCTACATTCAAAATTTTTCCGCGCAAAGGAAGAACCGCTTGAATGGAACGGTCACGCGCAGATTTGGCGGAACCACCTGCAGAATCGCCCTCGACAATAAAAAGTTCTGTCATTTCAGCATCACGCACTGAACAGTCAGCAAGTTTACCTGGCAGGCTTGCGCTTTCAAGCAGACCTTTGCGGCGTGTTGCCTGGCGTGCCTTTTGAGCGGCCATTCGATCCTTAGCAGCTGAATTGGCTTTTTTAAAGATCTCTTTTGCTTGATTTGGATGTTCTTCAAGATACTCAGCCATGCCTTGAGAAACTACTCTGTTGGTCAAGGTGCGCATGTAAGAACTACCAAGCTTTGCCTTGGTTTGGCCTTCAAATTGCGGATCGGGAAGCTTTACCGAAATAATAGCGGTCAAGCCTTCCCGAAGGTCGTTACCTTGAAGGTTGGGATCCTTCTCTTTAAGTAGCTTATGAGAGCGTGCATAGTCATTCACTACCTTTGTGAGAGCAGTTCTAAAGCCCTCAAGGTGCATACCACCCTCTTCAGTAAAAATGTCATTTGCAAAACTCATCACGTGCTCGGAATAGCCTTGATTCCACTGAATCGCAACTTCTACCTCGCCTTTTTGACTAAAAGGAGCATCTGGGTCAGATTTACCCTCGATATAAATAGGGGTTGCACATCTCTCAAGCACTTTTTGCTCGTTATTAAGGTACTTAACAAAGTCTACGATACCGCCGGCATAGCAAAACTCCTCAACACGCGGAGTTAATTCACGCTCATCTACCAAAACGATCTTGAGATTTTTATTCAAGAATGCAGTTTCTTGGAGACGGTCATGCAGGGTATCAAAGTTATACGTTGTAGTCTCAAAAATCATGTCGTCAGGCCAAAACGTAATAGTAGTACCTGTGGCCTTAGACTTACCTATTTTTTCCATCTTTTTGGTGGTCTTACCACGAGCAAATTCCATCTCAAAAATGCCACCATCGCGCTTAACCTGCGCAACAAGACGCTTAGAAAGTGCGTTAACAACAGAAATACCTACACCATGCAGACCACCGGAAACTTTGTAGGCATTGTTATCAAATTTGCCACCCGCATGCAGAATGGTCAAAACAACCTCGAGGGTTGGCATACGTTTTTTGGGATGATTGGCAACAGGAATACCACGACCATTATCTTCAACCGAAATTGAATTGTCGGGATGAATGGTAACTTTAATTTTGTTACAAAAACCAGCCATTGCCTCGTCTACAGAGTTATCGACAATCTCCCAAACGAGATGGTGAAGACCAGCTGCACTTGTCGTACCAATATACATACCAGGACGCTTGCGAACAGCTTCAAGACCTTCAAGAATTTTGATGTCTGTTGCTTCGTAATTGTTGGTGGTATCGTTTTTCTTGTTCGTGGGCACAAATCCCCCTTCCAGGGTCGAAACATCCCTTTTATATTACTCCATTAATTTATGGTTTCTTCCAGGCTGGAAAGAAAATCCACTTATTTCTACCTTTAAATACTTCTTTTAGGCACTCAGATGCTCAATACTGCCATGTTTTTATTTTGTAAGGGTAAAAGGTCATAAATTGGCAGTAACTGCCCTAAATCTAGCCAGTAGCTATACCTTTATGCCCTATTTTTTATCAGGAAAGCAAGCATTGCTTGTTGCACTTGCTCTTTCAGCTCAAGAGGAACTTCAGATGTCACTTCATCTACGTATGCAAGCTCAGACGGACTAGGTTCCACAGCTGATCTAGCGTTATGCACACCCTTATTCTCTCGAGAAGAATCCATTTCCGCCGAACTTCTTCCTGCCGCTCTTGAAAGACGAAAATCTATATGAGAGAGTTCAAGGCCCCAATTAGCGAGACGTGCAAGATAGAGTTCAGCATTGGTCTTGAAATCCGCAAGCAGAACATTTGAGTCGACATAAACTACGAGTCGTGGTGCACAAGCATGAGCGCGGGGTGGGGCCAAAAATACTGCTTGTGTGTGTGCACGTTCACGGTCGCCATTTGCTTCATGCCAAGCCTGAGCTGCTCTCTTCAACTGACTTGCGCGAGAAAATGCACTCACACCCAATACTTGCTCAAGCAGATGACTAACTTCAGTAGGCTGAAACTGTGGATCTTCAAGACGAGCATATTCTTCATAGTTGGGGTTCAAAATGAATAACCTCCGCTTGCTCAAGTAACTCGTCGTTAAAATATCCCAAGTTTGTCGTAGTTACCACCGTTTGAATATCTTTTTGGACAAAGTTAACCACTGCTAGACGACGTTTTTCATCAAGCTCACTCATCACATCATCGAGAAGCAAAAGGGGTGTCGATCCAACAATCTCTTTTGCCACTTCCACTTCAGCCATTTTCCAAGCAAGCACTACTGAACGCTGTTGGCCTTGTGATCCAAAGTTACGTGCAGAACGTCCATTTATCTCAAACAAGACATCATCACGATGGGGACCAATAAGTGTCTGTTGGCGACGAAGATCATCTACTCGTGATTGTTGAAGCGCAAGAGTGAGCTTATCCACTAATTCATTTCGAGTGAGTTTTCCTAGTTCCAAATCGTCATCATCTTTTTGGGAAAGTGAAGAAATGTAGTGGCAACTCAGTTCTTCTCCATCAGAGATTTGTTCATAAATGGGAATCATTTTATTTGTAAGACGCTGAAACATACGTAGTCGTGCGTCAAGAAGAGCTGCACCACCAAGAGCAAGTGAAGCATCCCAAGCGTCTAATAGTGAAAAATCAGGATAAGTATCTTTGAGGAGACGATTTCTTTGCTCAACCGTACGTTGATAGGCGCTAAACAAATTGGCATACCCCACTGCTGCCTGCTTGCCAAAATTATCTAATTCATCGCGACGTAGTCGAGCAGAACCTTTTACCAAAGACAAATCATCCGGATTAAAAAGAATAGACATCAAAGAGCGAGGCATATCCCCCGCCTTACATGCTTTGTTGTTAGTAAAAAAACTCCGCCTATTTCCTTTGACCTGGCATACTACATCGATAAAACGTCCACCACCTGTAAGCTCTGCAGCAATTTGCGCACTATCCGTATCTTGTTTAATTAATTGTGCAGGCGTAGGTTTACGAAAAGAAAAACCCGCGGTAAGCAGCTGTAGTGCCTCGATAGTATTAGTCTTTCCTACGGCATTCGGCCCCACAAGAACCGTTACCCTAGGAGAAAAAATAAGCTCCTTTTCTTTAAAACTGCGCCAATCTTGCAGTTTTAACTTATGTACCTTGAGTCCCACGCGTATCCCTTAGAGTCTGACAGGCATCAAGAGATAGAGATAGTTAATAGCGCCATAGCTCTTAAAGACTCCTGGACGCATAGAACCTTCAAGCTCCAAAGACAATGCATCATCATCGCCTACAGCACTCACACAATCAGAAATAAAGCGATGATTCAAAGCAATAGCAACATCTTCGCCCTCAGCTTCAACATTAAGCGTCTCATGAGCTTCACCCTGATCAGGCGCAGATGCAGTCAGCTGCAATATACCAGCGGCAACATCTACATCAAAGCGAACAGAAGGATTAGTAGTAGCAACAACTGATACCCTTCGAAGTGCTGCGTTTAAGCTCTGAGTTGAAAGTTGAAGTTTGGTTGTGCAGGACGACGAGAGCAACTGCTTATAGTTGGGAAAATTACCTTCAATTCTGCGAGAAATAAAGGTAGTCGTACCAAAGACAAAAACTACTTGATTTTCAGTAGTACCAATCATCAACTTGTCAGTCATTGAGGGCAAACTTAATACTTCATGGAAGATAGTTCCAGGAACGATAGCTGAAAATTCTTCTTCTCCTGTTTCAACGTGAGTATCACAGACCGCCAAACGGTATGAGTCAGTAGCTACCAAACGAATAGTGTTGTTATCAACTGTCAGTTGAATACCTTGCAAGATTGCACGAGAAGTATCTTTTGAAGCCACACGATACACCTTGTTGACCATTTGTCCCAAAGTATCACTGGGTAATTCAAGAGATTTCTGCAACTCAAATTCGGGGAATTCGGGAAAATCTGCAGGTTCAAGCGCATGAAGATTAAAACTCGAACGGTTACAACTGATAGTCAAACCATGAGGGGTTGCGTCAAAATTAACCGCTGCATCAGGAAGATTTTTCACAATGTTTGTGAGCATCTTACCCGAAACAACTGTTTCTCCTGGTTCCTCGACATTAGCTGGAATCTTATGACGAATCGAAATAGTGAGATCTGTTGTCTGAAGAGTTAAGGTACCTTCTTCAGCTTTGAGATAAATACCCAAAAGTACAGGGAGAGTTGAATTTGTCGCTAAACCTTTTGAGACTACTGAGAGAGCTACATCCAATGCAGACTGACTGACCGAAAACCTCATATCAAACCTCCCACGCTTGAGTACTTATATATATCTATATAAATAAGGACTAATAGAATTAGTAATGCCTGTAGAAAAGTAGAAAAACTTATAAATCACCAGTACAAAGCCATTCTTTTTTAGTTGTGACTCATAACAATCTTTCAACATCATCAACAGAAAAATACTTTGAAGTCAAAGTGAGTAATTCTTTCTACTTCTTCAAACCTTTCCTCAACGTAGTTTTCTACAAAACTGCTTTTATGCCTTGGCGCTAATATCATTTTGGAGCGAGTCAACACGGTCATGAAAAAGGCGATCTTTAGCTTTTATATCTTCAACCCATGCTATGGAGTGCTTGACAGTGGCATGAGTACGATTGCCGAATTTTTTGCCAATATCTGCAAGTGTGTTATCGGTCATCTCCCTTGTGAGCCAAATAGCGACATGACGTGGTTCCATCAACTCTTTATTTCGCTTTGAACCAACTAAGTCCTCGTGAGAAATATCGTAATAGCTTTCTACAGCTTTTTGAATGTGACTTACCGTGACAATTTTTTGACCTGTAGGCCACTTTTGTTGAGAAGCACGAATGACATCTTCACGGCTTAACGCTCCCCCACGACTCTCTTTTTGATGAGCAAGCATTAAAAGTGACTGTACAAAACCTTTAATCAGTCGAATAGACGTGCCGGCACGGTCAGCCATTAAACGACGAAGGTCTTCAGAGATTGTTCCATCCATACCTTGAATATGCTCTTCTGACGCATCAGAGCGCATGCTCTCATAGAAAGCGTTAACGAGGTTTAGTTTGAGCTCATAATCAGGCACCTGGATAGATACTGTGACACCTGAATCCATACGGCTTGTATCACGCTCGTCAAACTTACTTTCGCCCATACCTAGTTGTGAGGGGCTACGATCAGCTGCTAATACGATTTGCTTACCATGGCTTACTAGCGCATTAAAGGTTTCAAAGAAAAACCTGATAGTACCTGCAGCAGTCTGCATATTTTGAATGTCATCAATGATAAGTACATCGACGTCTTGATAACTACGTGCCAAAGCAGATCGAGGGGGCGCAGAAGGATCGTTCATTGAGGTGCGGTAATCTTCCACAAACTGCGATGCCGAGCGATAAACGCACAGTCGTGTGGAATCGTTGGCAGCAATATAATTTTGGATCGCGCGGAGTAAGTGAGTTTTTCCTAAGCCACTTTTTCCGTAAATAAAAAGCGGGTTATAACTTTTATTAATGCCATTTGCGACTTGTTTTGCCGCTTCAAAGGCCAAAATATTTTCTTCACCAGCTACAAAACGATCAAAGGTGAGTTTTGAATCGGTTTCAGGTATGTCCTCCGCCAAAAAATTACTCGGACGAGAATTTTTCTTTGGTACATCTGGAACATATTCTGGCTGGTTTGGGGTGATAGGAAGAGGATCAGGCTCTGGCTGAGATTGAGGAAGGTTAATAGCCGAGTTTTGATGAGGATTATTACGGCCCAGACGTACATCGAGTGTCATGGGTTGAAAAGCAGCAGCACTTAAGCATTCTTCAATTAGTGGTTGTTCGCGCTCGATTTTGCGACGCGCAAAAGAAAGTTCAGTTTCGATGATAAGTGAGTCTTCAGTGAGGTCTGCTGGGGTGCAACTGCGTAGCATAGCAAGAGTGGCTGCATTCATATCACGCTCCTCTAGAAGCGTGATGACATCAGCCCATAATGCCTCAGCATCAGTCATTTTTTCCTCAGTCATGAGTCCCCTGTCTTAAAAAATGTTGAAAAGTACCGCTAGTATAGGCTAAAAAAGATGACTAACCCTAATAATTGTTGAGAAGTCGGTGAGCTGCTTCAGTTAATAGTCGTTTTTGGCCACCTCGCTGTTTATAAGTCAAACCACTTTCATCAAGGGTTTGTAGTTCGCGCGACCAGGTAGAGACTGAACGACCATAGGCGTTTACCAAATCGGTAGGACCTACACTTTCATGGTTTTTAAGATATGCCAAGATGAGTTGTCCTCGATCCGAGATACGAGGACGAGGGGATGCAATATCTGGTACATCATCCGGGACGTACGTTTGCGCATAGCTAGGACTTATCGGTGCTGGGCGAACTTGTGGGCGAGAAAGATCTTCTTTGCTGATAGCTGTACCCATGGAAATGGTAACTATAGTGCCACGGCCCATATTGTCTTCTATAAGAAGAGAACCACCTTTATCCAAGAGATATTGTTGAACATAAGGCAAACCAGAACCAACGCCACGAATATATTTTTTCATCTCATCGGTAGCAGATGTGGTGCCGTATTCCATGGCCCGTTCTTTTTCCTTGATGCCAGGACCTTGATCAGAAAAACGAATAGTATTACCACCAGGCAAAATAGAGATTGCAGGTTCAATGAAGTAGGCATGAATAAGGTTTTCAACAACTTCACGAATAACCATAAACGGAATACTGCCACCTTGCTGATGAGAAAGCTGCGTCACTTCCTTTGTTATCTCTTCAAGATAGGCACGTACATCTGCAGGTTCAACAATAACTACGCGTGGTGCTGCGGCTGCATCGTCATATATTGCTATCCGTGCAGGAAAATGCACTTCAGAGGCATTTAATACAATTTTTTCTTCAAGGTTTTGTTGGGATGGATCCGCAGGAGACTCCACGTTCTCCACGAATGGGTAGAACGCGTGTGACATGTGCTCTCCAATCCTCATATGGCACCAATCAACATTTTTTCTTCCATGGTTGAAAAGTTTCATTCAAGAAAAAATACGAAAGAAAGTTTTCATCAATTAAGAAACACTGTTGATAACCTCTTGTAATAAAAGAAATAATTGCTGAAAAATCATATCATTTTGCAGAGGTTTTTTCACCTTTTTGCACGTTTTTGGAACTTTTTTTGCAATATCAGAAAGAAACTTTTCTTGAAAAGAAGTACTTAATGCAAGGAGAGCTTGTGGTTCGTTTGACACACGTGCAGGTAGACCCTACAATTTGAAAGCTCATTTAGCTTTGTCGATTTGGCCGCTTGGCCCTGGAAGGAACATCATGAAGCGTACGTATCAGCCCAACAAGCGCAAGCGCGCCAAGACTCACGGTTTTCGTGCTCGTATGGCTACCAAGGGTGGTCGTGCTGTACTAGCTCGTCGTCGTCTCAAGGGACGTAAGAAGCTCACTGTCTAATTACTGATGGATACCATCAAATCCAAGCAGGAATTTAGTACGGTGTTTTCTTCAGGTCGTCGTTATAACGGCAGACTTGTGAGAATTGCCGTCTTGAAGGGAGATGAAGGCGACCCATCTAAGGTCGCCTTTGTTGCAGCAAAACGGCTAGGAACTGCTGTTCATCGCAATAGATGCAAACGTGTATTACGAGAAGCAGCAAGGCTTTGTGGCTTGCCTCGAGCAGGCGCCAGAGTAATTTTATTTGCTACTGACGCTACTGCAGATTCTCATCCTGCAGATATATCTCACGAGCTCACGGGGCTACTCCGCAAGTCTGGAATATAGGGGATATCCCATGATGAAAAGAGCATTTCTCTTTATCATTGGGTTTTATAGGCGTTTTATTTCTCCCCTTCTTCCAGATGCATGCATATATAGCCCTACCTGTTCTGAATATGCGATGGTTGCTATTGAGCGTTATGGAGTCCTAAAAGGCGGATGGCTTGCCCTGCGGCGTATTCTTCGTTGTAACCCCTTTCATAAAGGTGGATTCGATCCTGTGCCCTAAGCGATGCTCGGAGGAAATATGTGGGATTGGTTCGTTAGTTTTTTGTACCAAATCTTGGACTCACTTGCCGGACTTACTGGTGACTGGGGTATTGCAGTAATCGTATTAACGGTCATCATCCGTATTATTTTGGTGCCATTGATGACTAAATCGACTGCATCTTCTGCAAAGATGCAAGCTCTCCAGCCGCTCATGAAGGATATTCAGGAGCGCTATGCCGATGATCCTGAACGTCAGGCAAAAGAAATGCAGAAGTTTTATGCCGACAACAAGTTTAATCCGCTTGGAGGTTGTCTGCCTATTCTTCTGCAGATGCCTGTATTTTTTGCTTTATTTACTGTGGCGAAGCAGGTACCCAAGACAGCTCACTTCTTAAGTATTTTGCCGTCACTTTCTGCGTCTGCAGCTTCTATGTTGGCGTCGGGTGGCTCTGCTGCTGCGGCTGTCTATATCTTCCTTGTACTTCTCTTTGGCGTATTAACGCTTGTTCCTATGTTGATGAATGCGGGTAATACTCCCGAAGAACAACGCAATCAGATGATTATCATGGGAGTTGTTATGGCACTCATGATGGTTTGGGTTGGTTGGGGTCTGCCTGCAGCAGTTATTTTGTACTACGACACGTCTGCTATTTGGCAGGTTGTCCAGCAGAAACTAGTGATGCAACGAGTAATGGATCAAGTCAAAGCAGAAACCCAAGCAAAACTTGAAGCACAAGGTGTCCAAAATAATATCTCGGTTGTTAGGCGCGAATATAAACCCCGTCAACATAAAAAATCTAAGTAGTTTGCTTTATATCTGTTGTCGTTATTAGGTGTAGATTGCTGTTAGTCCAGGTATTTTATCCTGGGTTTTTGCAGGAGGATTCAATGGAAGAAGAACTTGTGCAGAGCTCAGATACTGTTGATCAGTATGCAAGTCTCAAAGAGCATTATGAAAGTGGTATTGCTCTGACTGAGTCCGAGCTGGATACTATTGCCGATATCTCAGTTGCCTATGTGCGCAGTCTTCTTTCTTTCTTTGGTGAAGACCATATTGCCATCGACGAATATGAAGGTGATGAAGGCGAGCTGATTTTAGATGTCAGTGGCGGAGATTTAGCAGTATTGATTGGACGTCATGGTAGGACGCTCGAATCTTTACAATCTCTGCTTACCGCATATCTCAGCAATGTTTTACATTTTCATTACCCTGTAGTTGTTGATATTGAGGGTTATAAGTCTCGCCGTCGTGCAAAGCTGCAATCTCTTGCTCATAATGCTGCCGCCCGTGCTAAGCGGCAGCATGGACGTGCTTCTCTGCCTCCTATGTCTGCGTATGAGCGTCGTATCATACATCTCGCACTTGTTGCAGATCCTGAGGTTGCTACTCACTCTGAGGGCGATGACTTTGATCGCCACGTAGTTGTTACCTATGTAAAGAATGGAATATAAGCCCAGTACTTTATATAAAGGTAAAAAGACCCTTCTTCTGGAAGGGTCTTTTTTTATGGCACAATATTTTTGTTTATGAAATAAATCGATGTTGTGACAATAATCCTTGCTACACAGATTTTTGTCATGAGATATGAGGTTTGAGATGACAGAACAAGATATTCACATGCTTATACAAGAAGCACAACAGTATGGTGTGCAGTTGAGTAATGAGAAGGCAAAGAAGCTTTTAAAACATCTTGAATTGGTTATTGAGAGAAATCAGTTTATAAATCTTACACGTATAGTGGACTGGCAGGAAGGTATTGATAAACATGTTTTGGATTCTTTAACTCCCCTAACCATTCTTCAAGATTTGGGTTTAACTGAAAAGTCTCATTGTTTGGATATTGGTACAGGAGCTGGTTTTCCTGGTATTCCTCTCTCAATCTGTTCTGAAGCTCAGTTTACTCTCATTGATTCCACTGCAAAAAAAATCAAAGAAGTACAGTACTTTATTGATAGACTTGAACTTGATAATTGTTCTGCTCAGGCAATACGTGCTGAAGAATTGGCTAAAAAACAGTCGCAAAAATTTGATTTTATTTTAGCTCGAGCGGTATCTCAGATGAGTACCCTCATTGAATATGCTTCGCCTCTACTTTCTCAATCTAGCTATCTTATTGTCATGAAAGCAGTGCCCACTGACGAGGAATTTAATACTTCAATCTATGCAGCTGATGTATGTGGAATGACCTATGTTTCACGTGAAACACTTGAACTTCCTCACAACGCAGGCACTCGTAGTATTTTTGTCTATCAAAAAACAGGAAAAGCAAAGATAAAAATGCCAAGAAATGTGGGAGTTGCTCAACATCATCCTTTATGTCCTAAGGAGTAAAAAGTAAACGTTTCACGTGAAACAATCAAACAAAAAAGCTCATGCTTCTATTACTATAGTGAGTGGAAATATGTTTCACGTGAAACAGTATTACTTTAAACGAGCACTAAATACAGATTAAAGGAGGAATAGTGCCTTTTAAAGATGTAAAAAGAGCGTTTCCTGATAGAGATGCCAAAGTTCTAGCAATTATTAACCAAAAAGGTGGTGTTGGGAAATCCACTACTGCCGTTAATTTAGCAGCATCTCTTGGGGAACAAGGAAAAAAAGTATTACTTCTTGATCTAGATCCCCAAGGAAATACAACAAGTGGCTATGGTATTGAAAAAGATGACCTTACAGAAGATATCTATGATGCACTTCTGCAAGATTTTCCTATTGATAAGCTCGTACTAGATACCGTCGAACCAAAAGTATTTCTCATTCCCTCAACCATTCAACTTGCTGGTGCTGAAATCGAACTCGTTTCGGCTATTGCACGTGAATCCATTCTTAAAACGATTCTTTCAGAGATAAAAGACGAATTTGACTATGTATTCATCGATTGTCCTCCATCACTTGGCTTGTTAACTATTAATGCATTAGTTGCATCGGATTCTTTGCTCATACCTATTCAGTGTGAGTTTTACGCACTTGAAGGTGTTACTAAACTTCTTGAGTCTATGAAAATGGTAAAAAGTCGTCTCAATCCTAATCTCGATGTTTTTGGTGTTGTGATGACTATGTACGATCGTCGGACAACCCTTTCAAATCAAGTAGTTGAAGAGGTACGTAAATATTTTGGGAATAAGGTATTTAAAACCATTATTCCGAGAAACGTTAAACTCTCTGAAGCTCCTAGCCATGGACTTCCGGTATCTATGTACGCTCATTTGAGCACTGGTTCCCTTGCATATTCAAAATTGGCACGAGAGGTGGTGCGTCGTGGCTAGAAAGTCAGGACTTGGTAGAGGCTTAGAGTCACTTATGGGAGAAGCAAATGCGGAAGTTGGTACGATTCCAACAACTGAGCTCTCATTAAAAGATATAAAGCCTAATAAGAATCAGCCAAGAAAGAACTTTGATGAATCTGCATTACAAGAACTTGCGGATTCGATTGAAAAAAATGGTATTCTTCAGCCACTTTTAGTACGTAAAAAAGGAAATTACTACGAAATTGTTGCTGGTGAGCGCCGTTATCAGGCTGCAAAACGCATAGGTCTTAAAAACTTACCTGTAGTTATCCGTGAGATTAGCGATGATGAGGTTTTTAAATTAGCCCTCATTGAGAATTTGCAACGCTCTGATCTAAATCCTATGGAGGAAGCACAGGGGTATCGAAAACTCATAGATAGAGATGGATTAACGCAAGAGGAATTGGGACAGATCCTCTCGAAGTCGCGCTCTGCAATTGCTAACACACTACGTCTTTTGGATTTACCAAAAGACGTACAAGACATGATGGCAGAAGGGTCATTAACTGCAGGTCATGCTCGTGCAATTCTTGCTGTACCTAATGAAGACGGTAGGATTAGGCTTGCTGAAAAAGTTATAAAAGATAATTTGACGGTTCGCCAGACAGAAAGACTTGCTCCGCTCTTTTCTGGCAATACAGAGACAAACGTTGTGCACCGCCAACCAACACCTCAATCTTTTAAACGTGCTGCACGACAGTTACGGTTGGCACTTGATACGAGCGTCAAAGTAAAGCATGTCCGTAATAAAAATAAAATCGAGATAGAATTTTCTTCTGAGGATGATTTAGCGCGCATTGTTGAACAATTGAGTCGCAGTGCCATGGTGGGTGAGAATCATGAAGAAAGTTAAACTAAGGATTTGGACCTTAGCTATTCTTGGAGTATCTAGCTTTGCTGCCTATCAATTGCTATTAACACCTGAAGCAAAATTGCAAGCAAAAAAAACCGTCAAAACGATAGTTGATAGCTTTGCGAATATAAAAAATTCAATAGAAGAACGACAGGGAATTGTTGTCGAGGAGTCTTATCCTGAAAATATAAAAAGAACCCAAGCTCAATGGGAAAAGCTAGGGTTCTAACAACAGAACATATGTTTGCATAGATGGCCTATAGAGTTTCTTTCTATAGGCCATTATTTATCGTAATTTTGGCGTAGCTGTCCACACGCTGCATCAATATCAGCACCTCTGGAATTGCGGATAGTTGCTTCGACGCCAACTTTGTTGAGGGCACGGACAAATTCTTGAGCGCGAGCCTCAGACACAGGAGAAAAACGAGATCCTTTAACCGCATTAAGCTGGATAATATTGACATGTGCGAGATTGTCACGACAAAAATCGCAAAGTGCCCCTAACTCACCATCATTATCGTTAATACCCTTAATAAGAGCGTACTCATAAGTAGGACGGCGACCAGTACGGTCAACATACTCACCCATAGCATCGTAGAGACGTAGAAGTGAGTAGCGCTTCACCCCAGGCATCAACATATTGCGGGTGATCTGGACTGCAGAGTGTAGGGAAACCGCCAAGGTAAACTGCTCAGGCTCTTTTGAAAACCTGATAATATTAGGAATGATTCCGCAGGTAGATACCGTTAAATGGCGCGCTCCTATACCAGCACCATCAGGGGAGTTAAGCTTGCGCAAAGCAGCGAGAGTTGCGTCGTAGTTTGCAAATGGTTCACCCTGACCCATCATGACTACACTGGTGACGCGGCTGCCAAAATCGTCGCGAACATGCATTACCTGCTCATAAATCTCAGATGAGCTAAGGGAGCGCGTAAGGCCTGCTGCTCCTGTTGCACAAAAAGCACAACCCATGCCACAGCCCGCCTGTGTAGAAGCACAAACAGTAAGACGACCGCGAGAAGGCATGCCCACACACTCGACGGAGACCCCATCAGGGAAGCGAAGTAGATATTTGCGACTACCATCACCTGAAAGCTGACGCGCTACAACAGAAACGCCGCCAAGTGTGCAACTCTCTTTCAGTGCTTCGCGTAAAGATTTGGGTAGATTAGTCATTTCATCAAAATCATGAGCGTTTTTCTCCCAAATCCACTCCTCGATTTGCTTTACTCGAAAAGAAGATTGGCCTAGATCTACAAATAATTCCTGCAACTCACTATGACTTAGGGAACGAATATTCGTCTTGGTTATGGGGTCTTGCATGTTTTCTTGCCTCACAGCTTCGCTTGGCGCCGGTCGCTGGCTTGACAGGAGTATGCTCTAAGACTAACTGCCCGTCCGCAGCGCTTGCGTACGATGGCAGTCTAATGCAAGCTGGGCAGCGTGAGGGTATATGAGGAGCTATCTTCATGGATAAGAGAGATGTTTTGGATAGTCGAGTAGCAGTTCTTGCTGGTGGCTGGTCAGACGAACGAGAGATTTCTCTGGATTCGGGTCGTGCCTGTGCAAAAGCTTTACAGCAGGCAGGTTTTGCCCGCGTTGAATTGTTGGATGTCGCCGAAGATGGATTTGTAGAGCGCCTATCACGCGGTGGTTTTGACGTTGCGTTCATCGCTATGCATGGTCATTTTGGCGAGGATGGATGTATTCAGGGACTGCTAGAGATTCTTCATATGCCGTATACCTTCTCGGGTGTTCTTGCATCTGCAGTAGGTACCGAGAAAGATATGGCAAAAGACGTATACCGTTCAGCCCATATTCCTTGTCCCGAAGGTGTCACGCTTGCACATAATCTCATTCCTACAGAAGAACAACTTAATCAGCTGGTAGAAAAACTAGGCTTGCCGCTTTTTGTCAAACCAGCTGCCAATGGTTCGAGCTACGGCATAACTCGTGTTACTGCCGCAAATCAGCTTGCTGCAGCTATTGAGCTCGCTGGCAAACAAGGTGATCGTGTGTTGGTCGAGCAATGCATTGAGGGTATAGAGATCACCGTGCCTGTTATTGGTAACACACAGGCTCGTGCATTGCCCGTAGTCGAAATCGTAACAGGTGCTGAATTTTATGATCTTAAAGTCAAATATGAGCCATCCTCAATGCACCATGTGATTCCTGCTCGTCTTGAGGCGGCCGTCTATGCACGCGCTCAAGAGTTGGCTGTTGCTGCTCATAAAGCGCTTGGTTGTCTGGGTGCGTCGCGCAGTGACTTTATTGTGCGTGCCGACGGTACCCCGGTCATCCTTGAGACCAATACCATTCCTGGTATGACCGAGACTAGTTTGCTGCCTGATTCCGCACGTCATGGCGGAATCGAATTCCCTGATTTGTGCCGCTATTTTATTGAATTGGCCTTTGAGGCACATACTGATATGACAAGCAGTAAGCAAGAGTAAGCAAGATACCAAAAACTTGTAAAAGAGCTGGAGCATAGTGTGTCAAAACCCCACGAAGAGCTTGTGCGAGACCTGTTAGTTCCAGGTACTCCCGAGCGTATCGCGCAGAAATATCTTAGCCTTGAACAGCGTGTCAAAGAGACAAGCTTTGGTCTGCTTGAAGAGGATATGGTTGTACTCGATACCGAGACAACAGGACTGTCTTTTCGCGATTGCGAGCTTATCCAGATTTCCGCAGCACGTATTTCGGGGCGTGAGATAGTAGAGCGTTTTGATACCTTTGTGCATCCCAAAAAGCCAATTCCTCCCGAGATTGTAAAACTTACGCATATTACGGCTGCTGATGTTGCTGATGCACCAAATGCAAAGCAAGCAGTAGCAGAGTTAGTGCGCTTTGTTGCGGGACAGCCTGTTTTGGCACATAACGCCGTTTTTGATCGAACTTTTATTGAGAAGGTTCAAGGCGGCTATCAGGTAAGTAATAACTGGATTGATACACTCGCGTTATCAAGAATTGCACTACCACGTCTCAAGTCGCATCGTTTACAAGAAATGGCACAAGCCTTTGGTTGTGATGCGGTGACACATAGGGCAACCGATGATGTTGACGCTCTTTGTGGACTTTGGCGTATTTTACTTTTGGCACTTTGTGATTTACCAAAAGGTTTATTAGCTCTTTTAGCAGATATGCATGAAGAGGTTGATTGGCAATATCGACCGATATTAAAACATCTATCTCTTGAGCAGGAGCAATCCTCTTTTCATCTTAAAACGGCACGTATGGATTTGCTTGATAGTGAATATATACAGCCACATGAAGATGCTGCAGAGTTGCTTGAGCTGCATCCGCTTGATGGGGGAGAGGTAGAGGCTGCCTTTGCCAAAGATGGCATTGTGCCACGGATGTATGATGCCTATGAGCAGCGACCCGAGCAAATAATTATGGCAAAAGAGCTGGCAGAAGCTCTGTCAAGTTCTACTCATCGCGCTATTGAGGCTGGTACAGGCGTTGGTAAGTCTATTGCCTATCTCTTGCCTGAAGTGCTTTTTGCACAGCGCAACAATATCAGTATGGGTGTTGCTACCAAAACAAATGCCCTTACCGACCAGCTGGTTTCTCACGAACTGCCAGCACTTGCAAAGTCTCTGCCCAACGGTTTGAGCTACGCCAGCCTTAAAGGTTATGAACACTATCCTTGTTTGTTGTGCCTTGACCGCGCCACAATGGGCGATTTGCCAGTAGATGCAGTTGCTCAAACTAACAAATCTACGCAGACAACCGCTTCAGAGATGCTGACAGCGCTTGCAGTGACATATAGCTACTCTTGTCAATCTCCTGAAGGAGATTTGGATTCTCTGGGTGTACGTTGGCGTTTTGTTCCTAGACAAATGCTCACAACGAGCTCATCCCGTTGTTTACGCAATCGCTGCCCTTACTATCCCAATGAGTGTTTTGTTTTTGGTGCTCGTCGTCGTGCTGCAGCGGCAGATATTGTGGTGACCAACCATTCACTGCTGTTGCGTGACGTAGAGGCAGAAGGACATATTTTGCCGCCCATTCGCCATTGGGTCATTGACGAGGCACATGGTTTTGAAGATGAGGCTCGTAAGCAGTGGGCAAAAGAAGCCTCTTACGAGGAATTACGTACTTCTTTTGAATTGTTGGGCAGCTCACGCACAGGAGTTATCAAAGCTTTATTGGCTGAAGCAGGACAAAGCGAAGACCCCACCTTGTCTATTCGCCTGCTTACAAAACTGGCAGCCACCGCATCTCGCTCTGCAGTAGCGGTGTCTGCACTTTTTGAGGCGGTTGGCACTCTTAGTCGTTCGGGAAATTCTACCGAAAGTATGTATGAGCGCACGAGTGTTTGGATTGATGAAAAGTTACGCGCGGGTAGGCTTTGGAAGGAGATTGATGCTACTGGCACAATAGCCATTGATGCACTTGATGAATGTACGCGTGCAGCAAAAGCAGTCGTAGATGCACTCACGGCATCCAATGCCAAGGCAGGAGCTGAGCTTGCAGAGGCAGTGCGCTTTGTGCCCGAGTTGCTTGAAACGCTAAAGCTCATTTTGGCAGGGACTGATACCAATTATGTCTATTCAGCCGATCTGCCTAGCCGTAGACGCGATGCAGGAACCGAGCGTCTACGTGCAGAAAAGCTTGATATCGGTGCAGATTTAGCGGAGAGATGGCTTCCCGAGATGAACTCAGTGAGCTTTACTTCTGCAACAATGACCGTTGGCTCTTCTTTTGAGCATTTTGATTGTTCAGTAGGGTTTGATCGTATTCCCAAAACTGCCCATCGCGATGTTCAAATGAACTCAAGTTTTGATTTTGATCGCAACATGGCTGTTGTGGTAGCACAAGACATGCCTGCACCAAACGAGCTTGGCTATATTGATTATCTATGCGACCTGCTTTTTGATGTTCATATAGCTATGGGTGGTTCGACACTAACGCTCTTTACCAATCGTCGCGATATGGAGGCGACCTTTGACAAACTCAGGCCCCGTTTAGCGATTGAAGGTTTGGATTTGCGTTGTCAAGAACGAGGAGCTTCAACCAGGCTTTTACGAGATAGTTTCCTTGCCAATAAACAGCAGTCGTTGCTTGCCCTCAGGTCATTTTGGGAGGGTTTTGATGCGGCTGGAGATACTTTGCGTTGTGTTGTTATCCCTAAACTACCTTTTGCCAATCCTCGAGATCCTTTAGTGCAAGAGCGCGACCTTCGAGAAGAGCGCAGCTGGTGGCGACACTCTCTACCCGAAGCAGTGTTGACAGTTAAACAAGCCGCAGGACGACTGATACGCACAAAGAGTGATACAGGGGTATTGGTATTAGCGGATTCGCGTCTTGTGAGTAAGCGGTATGGCAAGCAGTTTATAAACTCTCTACCTTCTCATAATGTGCAACGACTTTCGACCAACAATGTAGGGTGCTTTATTGAAACATGGTGCAAAACTCATTAGGACTCCTGAGATTTTGCTTGCGCAAGCAGTTCTTTGGCACAATGCCTAATCGCATCAATGAGCTGGGCATTATCGGTCTCAACATGCTTTCCGCAGGCAAGGAGCCTTCGAGGAAGCCAATTTGAATTTTGATACCAAGGAATACTCGCTCTTATGCGTGACCCACGACGGGACTTAATCTTGAGCTCTGGCCATGTGAATAGATTGAGGCAGTTTTGGTCGTTAAAGACTAGTTCAACCTGTTGCGGTGCAGTCGTAGGAATAATTTCTTTGTCCCAGCTACCTTCAGTAGTGACAGGCATACTCATTCGGTCAACTCTAAACGAGCGTTTAGCTGCTTTATCTAAGTCAAAAGCATCGAGATACCAACGTTCTTGGTTGTAACGCAAAGCAAGAGGACCAACATGGCGAGTACTCTGTGTGATGGTAGAACCATTTACTGCTTGGTAGTCAAATTTCAAAGCGACTTGAGCAACGATGGCTTCGGAGATGGCGTCAAGGCGTTTAGAAAGATCTTCTTTGATGTGGGTCGCTGTATGAGTACTGCTTGTTTGGGCAATCTCTTGGGGGTAGTAAGCCTTAGTAATTTCTCTGCGTATAAAATCTTGGCCACTGAGTCCAATAAGTTCAAAAGCAGTATCTAACGCCTGTGCCTCTTGATTAGTCAGACGCAAAGGGCGGCCATGGACCGCACCAGAGAGAGGACTAAAAAGCTCAACATCTCCTGTCTTAGCGCTGACAAGGGGAAGTATTGTTTGGGAGTCCTCTCCACCAGCTTGCATGAGCAGCTCAAGGAGCGTTTGGGCTTGTGCAATTGATAGTCCCAAGCGTGAAGCAACTACCTGAGCATTGAGACAATCACCATGTTTTGTGAGTGCTCCTGCAAGTGTTACGAGCGAGCGCGTTTGTTCCAAGGCACCTTGGTGTTGAACAGAAGCCATTATATGAGCGCCTCCTCAAGCAGTGCTTTCCAGCAGCACACGAGTTCGGAGGGCTGCTGGGGAATAAGGCCTTCGGCTACACTCCAGCACGCTGCAGCCTCAAGGTCAGCTGCTTCTACAGTCCACACAAGACCCCGTTCAGTTGAGGTATAGGTCCCGTAGTTTTGAGCAGCGCGCATCGCCTCTTCTCCCGCAGCAGGTCCAAGGAGCAATTGGATCTCAAAGCTTTTGTTGCCAATTTGGAAGGGGAGTTTACGCCATTGAGCTGCATTAAAGTTGCGCGGGATGTCATACGTTTTATTACGTAACTCACGAACCTTTAAAAAGCGATCATCCCGGAATGTATGTGGTTCTGTAGTTATTGGCGTTAGGTCTTCATCGAGGTCAGCAGCTACAAAGTAGATATGACCCCGCAAGCCAAATTCGCCATAGATAGCAAGAAGTCGTTCACTTTTTTCACCCAGAGCTGATACATATTGCACCTGAACTGGATGATGTTGAGTTGCGGCATGCAAAAGTATATTGAGCTGCCTGTTTTGCTTGGTGGTAGTAAGAGAAAAACGAGCCGCAGAAACTTTCGAATAATCCGAATCTATCTTTGCTAACGCATATCTCAGATCGTCGCTATAGGGAAACGTTGAATCATTGGCGAGTTGTGACAAAGTCAAATCAAGTGCCAATAGTTCATCAGGATCCAAGCTGACTTCTGTTGCAAATGAAGTTTCATCTGCAACCCACCAACCCTTTTTGGCCTCGTGGAGTAGTAGTCCACACGTCAGCAAACGCTCACGATCTCTATGAAACTGCCGCCTAAAACTTTCAGCAGTGAGGGTAGGGTAATACTCTTTTTGTACATAAGCAGAGCTGAGGGGAGCTGACGCATTGGAAAAGGCAAGAACAAGCGAGAGTAGACGCCGCGCAAGCTCATCGTCTGCACTTAGTGCATACGAGGTGTTCTGCTCGTCCTGCTTTTGAGTATCATCGACTTCCTTCATGGGTGTACCTCCTCTCACACAAGCACCCTACCATGAGTAGAAAAGCAAATTTGTCAGAGACGTAGAAAAGCTATTTTGCTGTTTCTTTAGGGCATTTATTCCCGTGGCTAACATTTGTCAAACGCAAGGGGAGGTTTTCCTGTGTAAGACGTATAATTTGAGCATCAATGTGTATTCGTCACCCACAAAGGATGAGCAGTATGTCAACTTCGCGCGATTATCTGGAGTATCTAAACCAAAAGGTCGATATCGCCCCAGTAAACAGTGAAGAAGAGTATCAGGCCGCTAGTACTATTGAGTCCCTGATGCAAAGTCACGGCCTTGAAACACGTATGCAGGATTTTGAGGCGCCCGGCCTTGGAAAGCTGCCATACCGTGTAGTGGGTATTTTACTGTTTATCGGTGTCTTTTTGTCGGGTTTGTTGGGTACACCAGCAATGGTCGTGGGTATTCTTCTAGCTCTGGCTGCATTTGTTTTGCTTGCCCTAAATCATGCAGGTATTGTTGATTTGCTGGGTGGCTTGGGCGGCAAGATTCAAAGTCAGAACGTCATTGGTATTCACCGTGCCACAGGTCCGCTGGTAGTCAAAGGCAATCGTCCTATTGTGATTGTTGCCCACTACGATACGCCTCGTGAGAACCTACTGAGCAATGAGCCTTTTGCGCGTTGGCAGTCCTTGCTACGCAAGTATTCCCCTCAAGCAAGTTGCCTCGCGGTGTTTTTTGGCGTGGTGCAATCCTTTGGTTTTATTCCTTCTGCTGCGCGTCACATTATGTGGGTCATTGCAATTATTTGTGCATTGCCACTGTTGATGATTGGCGTTGCCGATTTGCAACAACGCTTTGCTCCTTGTACAGAAGGCAGCAACGACAACAAATCTGGTGTAGCTGCCCTTCTTGGCGTGATGTCTATGGTGCATCCTGGCGATGATGAGGCAACGGGCTATGGTGAGCAGCGCGAGCAGCGCGATCGTGAGGCTGCTGAGCGTGCACGGATCGCAGCTGAGGAAGCCGCCGCCGCAGAAGAAGCTGCTCGCAAGGCAGCCGAAGACGAAGAAGCGCGTCTACAAGCAGAGGCTGAGGCTGCAGAAGCCGAAGCTATGACTGCTGAGGAAGAACGTGCAACTGCTGCTCAGGAAGAAGCAGCCCAAGCCGCTGTAGCTGCTGGTGTTGTAGTTGGTACGGATGTCGCTGCTGCAGCTGATGTCGATGATGAAGATGTTGAATACGATGATGAGTACGACGAAGACGAGTACCTTGATGTCGAACCCGTAGAGGGTGAGGAATTTGAGGGCGAACCTGAATATACCAATGAGTTTGAAGAGCAGGAGCTTGAAGAAGAGTCTGTGGATTTAGAGACTGAAACTGCTGAAGATAACGAAGAAGCAGATTACTCTGCCGAGTCAAATGATTCTGGCGAGCTAGTGTCTGCAGTGGAAGACGCAGAGGAGCTCCCTGCAAAAGAGGCTGAAGATTCTGAAAAGCCGTCCATGGAGGCTCCAGAGGAATCTGTGTCTGAACCTACGTCTGCAGAGCCTGCGACTCCTATTGAGCATCTCTATGAAGAACCGATTTCAGCTGCTCGAGTTGTGACACGCAAAGCAAAGAATGAAGAAGTGCTTGGAGTCCGGCATGGTCAGGAGACTCTCGAAGCGCTGCACATTCTGCCTGCGAGTTGCGAGATTATTTATAAGCTGCCCGAGATGGTTGAGAATAACAACGATGAGGACAAGCAGGAGGAGGAAGCCGTTACCGACGCACTTTTCTATCAAGATGCGGAAGAGTCCTACGAAGAACAAGAATCCGATGCTGAGGTATATGACGACGAGTATTACGACGAAGAAGAAGATGGCTATCTCGTGCCCGATGAAGTCCAGCCGCAAGGTATGGGTGCTCGTATTCAGGGATTCTTTGCGCGCATAAAGGACAGTATTTCTGCTCACAGATCTGTTGAGCCCGAGCAATATGAAGAAGAGCTGAGCTATGAGGACGCTCCTATAGATGAGGAAGAGTACATTCAGGATAGCAATGAGGTACCTGAAGATGATTACGCTGAGGATAGTTATCCCGATGAAGACCTTGGATCAGAGGAAGATTTTGATTCTAGCGACAATGAATACTCTGATGACGAAGAACTCGAACCTGTGACAAGTCAGCGTGAAGAGGACGAATACGACGAGTATCAATATCTCGATGCCATTATCGAGGAAGAAATTCCTGAAGATGAGGATGTTATTGAAGAAACAGCGCCTGAACAAGGCGACAAGGCTTCCGATGAGCTTGTTGATGCTATCGATGAAGTAGATGAAGAAGCCATAGACGAGGCAAGCGAAGAAGACGCTGCTGGGGAAGAGACCGAAGAATCTTTATGGACAGATGCACCTGATACTTCTGCTATTCGGTCTCCCCGTGAAGTCCTAGCTGAGCTTGATGTGGAACCTACACAGGCTTCCGAGGTGGCATCTGGATCTGAGACTGGGTCAGAAACCGAACTCGAATCCATGCCTGCTGAAGCAGCTAGCTCCTCTGCAAAACCAGAGAATTCACTGTCCTCTGCTGAGATTGAATCTACAGCAGCTGAGTTCGATGCCGAAGAAGCCTCTATGGAGACCCGCGTGATGCCACGCATCCAAGAAGATGCTGATGGTACTCTGCCGTTTATTCCTTTAGGTCAGCTGGCAAATGGCCAAGAAGTTGACGAGCATGCTGATACCAAAGACCCGTCGGGTTTGGATACCTTAGCCACAGATGAGACGGTTGTTTCTTCCAGACTGCCTGACGTGCAACCCGAACCTGCGGCCCTTGATGATCCCGACTGGGGTAAGTCTAATTTCAGGCCACCTGTAAGCAGTGTGGCTCGTCGTGCCGTTCTTTTTGATTTGCCTGATCCCTCGGGCGATGAGGACGATGTTGATCCATTGGGTGATGAGCTTGAGTCCACCGCAAAGACATCTCGTCGTCGTATGAGTGAGGCTGGCCAGCAGGCTCGCGCAGCGATTGATGCTGCGATTGATGCTGCCGCTCAACGTACGAGTGAAGCGTACGTAGACGCGCAGGAGGAGGATGTTGCGCCTCAATCATTAACAACTCTGCATCGTGCCCCAGCACCTCAGGATGAGAAGCCTAAAAACAAGCGTCGTCGCGGCTTGTTCCACCGCGGCAACAAAGCCGAAGAAGAGCCCGAATCTTTAGGTGACTGGCTAGGCGTTGGTGATGATTACGATGCCAAGAAGGATGGCCGCGCTATCGGCAGCTGGGAACATTTTGATGATGACGAAGGCGGCAAACCTCGCCCCAACAATAGTTGGAAGGGCGGCGCTACAAGGCGTGACGGCAAGCGTACCAACGAAGATGATGTTCGGGTACAAGAAGAGCTTCGCGATAGCATTTTGGCTATGGGTGATGACGAACTGCTCGCCCATGACATCTGGTTTGTGGCATTGGGTGGTTCGTATGCAGACCATGCGGGTATGAAAGCCTTCCTTGCAGAAAATCGTCGCAATGCGCGTGGTTCCTTTGTCATTAATCTCTCTTGTGTTGGTGATGGAGAGTTGACGCTGCTGACTGAAGAAGGTCAGGTAAATTCCCGCAAAGCCGATCGCCGTCTTGCGCGTCTCATTGGTCAGATCGCCGACGATCTTCACATTGAGCTTGGTCGCAGCAAGCACGACTGGGAGGATACTGACGCCACGCCTGCCATGCGTGCAAGGATGCGTGCTGCAACCATTTGTGGCCTTACTCCTAATGGTGCCTTGGCACTTTCTCAGGTACCTGATGATGATCCTGATGAGGTAGATCCCGCACAAGTCAATTCGGTTGCCGAGCTTGTTGCAGAGATTATCCGTAGATCATAAATATATGCAATTGTTAGTGTTGAGCTTTTAAGTGTTAGCGCGTTTTAACCTCCAAGCCCTTCGCTTGAGAGCTTGGAGGTTTATTAATGTCGCTAAACCTTGGAGGTTTATTAAGGTCGCCAAACAATAGGGTGCGCGCTCGACCAGCGTGTCCCACACCTAAATGTATGGCAGAGCTACACAGATCTCCTCCACGCAAGGTTGGTTTATAAAAAGGTAGACAAACTGTACTAAGTGTGCGTTTTTGTCGGCTTGATTTTCTTCTTCCACACTCGATAGCAATAAACATAGTCATTCTCCTTTTTGTTGAGGAGATGACTCTACACCTGCTAGCTTGGATTTAGCTTGGATGATAACTGCTTTCAACTGCACAAACGCTGGATAATAACTGGTGGCAGTCTGCAAACATCCAGCGCCAATCCCTGTAATTGACATGGCAATCACGTGCGTTTGGCCGAAAACTCGCGCGAGTTTCTCTCCCTGTGATAAAATCTCCACGCAATGCGGGCATCGCCAAGTGGTAAGGCAATGGCTTCCCAAGCCATCATCCGCGGGTTCGAATCCCGTTGCCCGCTCCATACATATCATCGGGCCCTTCGGGGCCTGTTTTGTGTCTAAGGTACCTAGGTTTTGGGGCACACTAGTAACGGAAAAAGAAGTATCGGAAAGATAGTACAAGAGGGGAGAAGGAGATGCCTGATATCCCTATGACCTCGCAAGAGTGCAGGCGAGCAATCGAGGGCCTTTCGCACCAAATTGAAAACTATGCAAAACTTTTGGTTCGTGTGGGTTGTTCGATTAGGCCAGGTCAAGAGTTTGTAGTTTCTGCTCCTGTTGAGTGTGCCGACTTTGCTCGTCGTGTAGTTAAAGCGGGTTATGAGGCCGGTGCTGGTCACGTTACGGTGATTTGGGCTGATGATGCGATTACGCGTATGGAGTATGAAAACGTCGATATCTCCTGGTTTGAACACACACCCAGCTGGAAACGCGAGCAACTCAACAGCCTTGCCGAAGCGGGTGCGGCATTTCTTTTTCTTGAAGGCACTGATCCTGCAATATTGGCAGGTATAGACCCTGCAAAACCAGCCGCTGCGCATCGTTCACGCAATCTTGAATGCAAATCATTCCGCGATGGTATGGACTTTGGTCGCAATGTGTGGTGTATCGCAGGTGTGCCTGTCGAGGCATGGGCAAAGAAGGTCTTCCCAGGGATGTCTGCTGAGGAGGCAGTCTATCACCTGTGGGTGGCAATTCTGTCCGTTGCTCGCTCTGATGGTAACGACCCTCAGGGTGCTTGGGAAACACACAACGCCACCTTTGAAAAGAACAAACGCCTGCTTAATACCGCAAAATACGATCGCCTGCGTTATCGTTCTTCTAACGGAACCAATTTAATTGTGGGCCTGAATCCAAATGGGATTTGGGAGGGCGGTGCAGGTCGCACCAAGGATGGCACGGTTTTCTTCCCCAATATTCCCACAGAGGAAGTCTTTACGACACCTGATCGTATGCGTGTTGATGGTATTGTGTACTCTGCATTGCCGCTTGTTCATGCTGGTCAAATTGTGCGCGACTTCTGGTTACGTTTTGAGGCTGGTTGTGTTGTTGAGTTTGACGCTGCTGAGGGTAGAGAGGTCCTTGAGCACATCATCAAGACGGATGAAGATGCATGCCGACTGGGTGAGTGCGCATTAATCTCCAAAAGCACGCCCATTAGACAGTCAGGCCTGCTTTTCTATGACACGCTTTACGATGAGAACGCTAGCTGTCATCTTGCTTTGGGTATGGGCTTTCCCGAGTGTATCGAAGGTGGCCTTGAAATGGACAAAGATCAGCTTGTCGCCGCAGGCGTCAATCAAAGTGCAACTCACGTAGACTTTATGATTGGCTCTGACGACATGGATATTTGGGGTGTGAACAAAGATGGCTCTGAAACCCCCATCTTTGTTCATGGTCAATGGTCTTGGGAAAGCTAGAGTTACAACAATACTACGGAGGCGTGTTATGCGTGCCTATGAAAGGCTACTGAAATACGTAAGCTACCCCACTGGATCTAATCCTGAGGCGACTGAAGTGCCAAGCAACCCAGATGAGTTTATTTTTGCTCGCGATCTAGCCACAGAGATGGAAACCTTGGGTTTTGTACATGTTGGTGTTGATGAGCACTGTTACGTACGCGGCACTATTCCTGCGAATATCGAGAATTACGATGGTCCCGTCCTTGGTCTTGTTGCTCATATTGATGTATCGAGTGCAGCTGCTTATACCGATATTAAGCCTCAGGTGATTCACTATACAGGTGGTGACCTCGTACAAGATGCCGAGAAAGCCTATGTGGTAAGTCGCGATGACTACCCCTTCCTGGCTCGCTATGAAGGGATGGATATTGTGACCTCCGATGGTACTACCTTACTCGGTGCCGATGATAAAGCAGGCGTGTCGGAGATTATGACCCTAGCCGAACAATTGCAGGCTGATCCCACCATTAAGCACGGCACTATTGAAGTGTGCTTTACTCCCGACGAAGAAATCGGTCGTGGCAGCGATTTCTTTGATATTGAGGGGTTTAATGCTGATGTGGCCTATACCATTGATGGCGAGGCATTTGGTGAGGTGCAGGGTGAGACCTTCAATGCGTTGAGTGCAGCCGTGCGCATTAACGGCTTTAGTATCCATCCCGGTTCAGCGAAAAACATGATGAAGAATGCTTGCCGTATCGCCTGCGAGTTTGATGGTTTGATTCCTGATAGTGAAACCCCTGAGCATACCGAGGGTTATGAAGGTTTCTATCACCTGATCGAAATGAAGGGTGATGTTGAGCGGATGGATTTGGACTACATCATCCGCGACCATGATTTAGCTTTAGCACAGGGACGTGCTGAGCATATGCATAGGATCGCTGAGTTCCTCAATAGCAAATATGGTGAAGGCACAGTTGAGGTCAATATTGAAGAATCCTACAGAAATATGATTGAGATTATCAACGAGCATCCACGTCTCTTAGAACTGCCTATTCAGATTTTGAAAGATATGGGTGTTGAGGCGGACACCGGCCCTATTCGTGGTGGTACCGATGGGGCGACTCTTTCCTTTAAGGGTTTGCCCTGCCCCTATCTCGGTGTCGGTGGCCATAACTTCCATGGTCGCAAAGAGTTTGCGGTTGTTCAGTCGATGGACTCTGTTGTTGAGTTGCTCGTTCGTTTGGTTCAAGCAATTGCCGATGAACCCAAGACTTTATAGTAGGTTTGCACGAAAAAAATTCATATCGAGCTACTTGTTCGTATCATAAAAGTCCGCGGCGTGGTAAAATCGCCACGCGTGGCAAAGCGCAAGGGTCGTTAGCTCAGTTGGTAGAGCAGGGGACTTTTAATCCCAAGGTCGTGGGTTCGATTCCCACACGACCCACCAGAAAGTACAAGGTCAGGGCTTCGGCCCTGGCCTTTTTTCTTGCCGAAGTGACACGGAGTGGCAAATAGCGGCATATAGGAAAATGCGTGCCCGAGGCATATGTATAACCACTAAATGACCGATGAAAAAGACACTTTTCAGCACATGCAAGTTCACTATTTGGAGCACAGGTGGGATACCAACCACAAACACAACCACAGATGGTTCAAGTTTCGAAGTAAGCAAGCGTAAAACGCTGGTCATTTTTTTCGCAAGTCCGAAGGATGAACCATCTAGCGAAACGAACCATCTATCGAAATTTTGACAGCGCAGGAAAAGGGTCACTGTGCACCGCCCCACCCCAAAAGCCCCCTCGTTCATCGCCTACTTGGGAAAAGCCCATCGTTTATCCCACTCGCAAAGGGCTCTTATTTCATCATCCCACTTGCAAAGGGTTCCTTTTTTCACGTTTTGCTCCACAAAATGCCTGGTAAATTTTAGGTTGGTGGGGAATTATGAACCCAATTCACCGTCTGCTGATGAATTATGAACCGAATTCCGATGGAGCTGATGAATTGTGAACTCTTTTTGCATGTTGCAGGTCTGCACCGTACTACGTACCACGTTGCGAGGCTGTGCGTGGTCTGCTTCTTAACAACTTAGGGGTGTGTCAGAAGCTATCTCAGGCCCTGTGTAAGACACGTAATCAGACACACTTTTTCTATATGCCAAAACCCACTGAATTCCCTTAGAGTCTTGAGATTACAGAGGTTTGCTTCAATAAAAAGAAATGTATTCGAAAACATCCACACTATTATTGCAATATGTAACATTTGACCAGTTAATAAAATAAATAAGTGAATTGTATGCTTAATAGTGTGGATGTTTTTGCGGTCAAAAAATAAAAAATCGGTTTTCCAAGACCGTTATTTTGTCAGGTCAGGGCTGTAAGAATTAAAGCAGTTTTTAACCTTATGAGTAGAAGCACTAATAAATCTGCAGGTAAAAAGCGGTGTTTTCGAGCTAGATTTCTCTACCGTGAAGATAGGGCATTTTTCTTATTGCAGTATAAAATGTCGCAGAAGCTGCTTTGCGCCTCTTAAACGCGCTCTGAGCGCTTGGTTTTTTAGTTGGAATATCGCGTCGTACAAGCGAGATATGTATTGCCACTATATTCAAGCTGAGCTTTGCATATGGGATGTGCTGCTTTGTCTAGACTTTCCGTTTGCTGCGCTAGAATTGATACGCAGGTTACCTCGGTGAAAGGATGCAGATGATCGGTCGCTATGCCCGCCCTGAGATGGGAGACATCTTTGAACTTGAGAACAAGTATGCCATCTGGCAAGAAATCGAAGTGTTAGCCTGCGAAGCTCAGGCAGAGCTGGGCGAGACGGGTATTACACCCGAAGAAGCCGCCTATATCCGCGCCCATGCAAAATTTAATCGCGAAGAAGTAGATGCCATCGAGGCAGTTACCAACCACGATGTCATTGCATTTTTGACCAATATGGGTTCCTATATTGATGAAGAAATCCCCGAGGGTGAGCCAAAGCCTAGTCGTTGGGTTCACTTTGGAATGACAAGTTCCGATCTTGGTGATACTGCGCTTTGTTATCAGCTAACCCAAGCCACTGACCTGCTTATTGAAGACGTGCGTAAGTTGGGTGAGATTTGCCGCCACCGTGCGTTTGAAGAGCGAAATACCCTTTGCGTTGGACGTACCCACGGCATCCATGCTGAGCCAATGACTTTTGGTATGAAGTTTGGTAGCTGGGCGTGGGAACTTTATCGCGATTTACAGCGTTTGCAAGATGCGCGCGCCAACGTTGCTTTTGGTGCAATTAGCGGTGCCGTGGGTACTTACTCTTCTATTGACCCCTTCGTAGAACAGTATGTCTGTGAGCATCTTGGTCTTACCGCAGACCCCCTGTCCACTCAGGTGGTTAGTCGCGACCACCATGCATATCTTGCTGGTGTTCTTGCGACTACCGCAGCCACTTGTGAGCGCATTGCTACTGAGGTCCGAAACCTCCAAAAAACCGATACGCTTGAGGCGGAAGAGCCTTTCCGCAAGGGACAAAAAGGCAGTTCGGCTATGCCTCACAAGCGCAATCCTATTACGGTTGAGAAAGTGTGTGGTCTTAGCCGCATTGTCAAAGCAAACGCTCAGGTTGCCTTTGATAACGTTGCGCTTTGGCACGAGCGCGATATCTCACATAGTTCTGCCGAACGTGTCGCAATGGCGGACTCTTTTATTGCGCTTGACCATATGTTCCAATGCCTCATTCGCATCATTGATGGCTTAATTTTGTATCCAGAGCAAATGAAAGCAAATCTCAACAAAACGCGTGGCCTCATCTATTCTTCCAAAGTTCTGCTTGCTTTGGTGGAGACGGGTATTACGCGCGAAGCTGCCTATGCCGTTGTTCAGCGCAATGCTATGGATACATGGCATGATGTGCAGCAGGTGCGTCAAGGTCCCAGTTTCCGTGAACGTCTTGAAGCTGATCCTGAGTGTACGTTGGGTGCGGAGCAACTTGATGCGATCTTTGATCCAAGAGCATTCCTCAAGCGCTCGGACATCCTATTTGATCGTCTGGAAGGTTTGAGCTTTTAGTTTTTCTGGTAAAAGGGGAGAGACATGCCTTTCAAAAAATGGCCTGGCATTACTCGCCGCGGCCTATTTAAAGCAACTGCGGTCACAGGCGTGACGGCAGGAGCCATAAGCATTCTTGCTGGCTGTTCTCATCCCAGCGATGAAGATGCTGAAGCCCCTGTTGTCGTAGATAAAAACAAGGCTCACTATGTCATCAATCCTGAAACCAATGAAAGCGTCTACTCAGTTACTGACCTGCCAATTAGCGAGGACAAAACCTACAACCTTCCTCTAGGTAGTGTACTGCGTCCGGGCGATGGTGATTGGCTTGCGATGACTTCGGTGGGAACTACTTCAAAGCCTGCAATTTTGGGTGCAGCCCTCAGTGTATCTGCAGGTACGGTATCTAACGTAGTTACCTCTACAGTAACAGGTGATACTCCGAGTATTGCAATTTTTGATGTGCGTTGTTCTGATTCGACATATGCTTGGGTCGAGATGGATTTGCTTACCAAGTCCTGGGCGCTCTATGCCGCGCCTTTTTCTAATGGTGAGCTTACTGGTACCAGCTCAACCTTATGGAAAGCAAACTCAAACTGGGATCCTCCTCGCATGGCGGTCGCCGGGGACAAGGTTATCTGGCAAGTTATGCCGTCCAAAACAGGCAATAAAACCACAGAGAATTCTCGCTGCTACTTATGGAAGCTCGGCTCATCTGAAGCTCGCGTGGTAGTTGAGTCTCCTGGCCGTTTTGCAACAGGCCCTGAGATTTCGGGTACTACCGTTACCATGTCGCTGCGCGTGCATGCATCCAAGGGAGTGTTTTACGGCATTACGGCATATTCCCTCGACGACAATCTCAAAACTGTCGTGGACCAGCTGGTTCTCCCTCAAAGTGTCAGTCCTATGTTTGCTGTGCGTATAGGCGAGAAATTTGTTTTCTCCATTGAGGCAAGCTATGCTGCAGGCGGTCTTCTTGCATCAATGGGTACCTATATTGGCGCAAGTGATGGACCTTTTGTCGTGTTACCGCGCGAGCCCGCTGCTGAGGTTGCGGGAAAAGACGGTCTCTACATTGTGAAGAGTCGTTCTTCTTACTTTGTTATCAATACGGAGAAGGAGCGCTACTCAACCCTATCTGCAGCGGATCGTACAGTAGACTACGGTGATTTTCCTGCTCGTGATGGAGAGTGCAAGACTTTCGTTAGCTTTGCAACGGTCAAAGATGCCACAACAGGTTATCCTGCGTCAGTTGAAGTGCGTACTTTTCAGCTTTAAATACAGCTAGCTTAAGCTGTTGCTTAGAAAAATCCGTAGGATTATCACTAAGGCATGTCTTTCCAGAAATACGCAGGCGTGCTAAAATATGTGGTGATTGTGTGGGTGTTTTGCGAAGATTGGCGCCTTGGACATGTTTATATAAACCGAGGCTTAACAAATTGAAACTAAGGAGAGCGACATGGCAGCTGATGAAAAGAGGATTCTACTCGTTGAGGATGAGAAGACCATTCGTGATGCTGTTGCGGCGTACCTTGAGCGCGAAGGCTATGCCGTACGCGGTGTTGGTGATGGTCAAAGTGCCCTTGAGGAATTTGAAAAGCATTCCTTTGATTTGATTGTGCTTGACTTGATGTTGCCCAAACTTTCAGGCGAGCGTGTTTGCCGTACCATTCGCGAGACCTCTAATGTGCCTATCATTATGTTGACGGCAAAGGGTGAGGTAGAGGACCGTATTATTGGTCTTGAGCTTGGTGCGGATGACTATCTGATTAAACCTTTCTCACCACGCGAGCTAGTTGCCCGCGTGCGCGCCTTGTTGCGTCGCGCTCATGCCGAGAATGAGCCCGCACTTGAGGTGCTTGACTTTGACGATTTAGTCATTGATATCACTGGTCACAAGGTGCTTGTTGACAATCAAGAAGTTGATCTGACGGCTTCTGAATTCAAGCTGCTTACCACACTTGCTCGCTTCCCTGGTCGCGTGTATACGCGCATGGAGCTGGTTGAAAAGGTTCTCGGCTATGATTTTGAGGGTTACGAGCGCACCATCGACTCTCATGTTAAGAATCTTCGTGCCAAGCTGGGAGACGACCCCCGCCACCCTCGTTGGCTCTACACCGTTCATGGTGTTGGATATAGGTTTGAGGCGCCAAGCAAGTCTGATGACGAGGCGGCGAACTAAGTTTTGTCCGACCTCTTTGATGTAGGCAGAGGTAATGAAAGCAGGTCCCATGAGGATTCGCGTCGTGGGACCTACAATACTATGCGTCCGGAACCACAATCACGCCCGTCAGGTTCATTTCAATTGCGCACAGCGGTCCTTTTTGCTGTCACAGCTATTATGACGGCGGTTGTGCTCTCGATGGTACTTGCCTATGTATGGGAGGATCAGTTCCAAGGTTACGCACGTAGTAATATGGAGCGCATTGTACGCTCTACAGCAGATACGCTTGGTGCCCACTATGACCAAGTGGGTGGCTGGAGTGCCGATTCAGAGAGTTTTGTCAAAACCATCGTTGGTGAATATGGGCAGATTGGTGTTTTGGTACAAGACTCTGCTGGGCGCAAAATTTATGACAGTGCTGACAAAGGCGATGGTAAAGCAGAACAAGAAAAAGTTGCCAAATCTTTGAGCGCTGTGACCGCAAAAGTGAAAGCCAGCAGTGGTCGCGAGGTGGGCACTGTTCGTATGTGGGCGAGAGACTCAAGCTCTTTGCTTACCGAGACGGACGCACGATTTCGTACAGATTCGTATAACGCAATTGTATGGGCGGCGCTGATTGCTGTGGCGATCGCCTTGGTTATGGGTGTGTTTTTCTCACGTTCGCTCGTGCGACCGATTAACCGCATTACCTCGACTGCGCGCCAAATTCGCAATGGCGATCTTACTGCGCGTACTAAGCTTTCGGGTGATGATGAGATTGGTCGCCTAGGTGAGACTTTTGATGAGATGGCAACAGGTCTTGAGCGTGATATCAAGCACGAGCGTCGTCTTACGGGAGATGTTGCCCACGAGCTGCGTACGCCTCTGATGGCAATTCAGGCTACGGTGGAGGCAATGCAAGATGGTGTGTTGCCTGCTGATGAAGAGCATCTGCAGACAGTGGATGATGAAGTGCGCCGACTGTCTCGTCTAGTTGATGCTATGCTCCATCTTTCGCGTCTTGAAAATGGTAAAACGCAATTCCATCCCGAGCACACTGATATTGTTTATCTGGTACGTAGTTTGGTATCGATGCAGGAGCGTCTCTTTGCTGGTAAGGGCCTACGTCTTGCTTTTGACGATAAGACGCCACATCACGAGCTTTATGCCGACGTAGATCCTGATGGTATTCGTGAGGCGATCACCAACCTTATGTCTAATGCTATGCGCTATACACCTGAAGGCGGTTGGGTGTTGGTGACTGTGGAATCTGACCACGATGACGTGCTGATTTCAGTGCGCGATACAGGTATTGGTATTGCCAAAGAAGAGATCCCCAGGACCTTCTCACGTTTTTGGCGTTCGGCCGCGGGGCGCGAGCGCGCCTCGGGAGGTCTAGGCGTTGGGCTTGCTATTACCAAAGGCATCATTGACCTACACAATGGCACCATTTCTGTGAAATCCGAGTTGGGGCATGGCACCACTTTTACCATGCGCATTCCCACTGATCAGTCTCGTCATGGTCGCAAGCAGGATTCCACCGAGGAATAGGAACTTCCACTAAGGAATGGGAACGCTCCACTAAGGAATAGAAACGCCACAAAAGGGTGCTTTATGAACCCGTTGTACTTCATTTGTTGCAAACGGTTCAAAACCGTACTAAACGGCTGAAGAATGCCCAGGTAAAAATTGTCGCAAGGGTGCTTATTGAACCGCCTGTGGGCAAAAGGAAGCTTTCTGAACCGTCTGTGAGCTCTTTTATGCAGAGGGTTCAAAAGCGTACCAAACAGCTCGAGAAGCCCCAGATAAAAATTTCCGCAAGGACGCACATTGAACCCGATGTAAGCAAAAAGATGCATTGCGAACCGCCTGCAGAGCAAGGGGTGCATTACAAGAAAAAGCAGGCCAGACGCATTGCCTGACCTGCTGTATGTACTGGTGACCCCGGGCGGATTCGAACCGTCGACACCAGGTTTAGGAAACCTGTGCTCTATCCCCTGAGCTACGGGGCCGTGCGTAAGGGTCATTTTATCACCTGTTGGCAAGCAATGCCGCCACGGCTTTGACCCAAAGAAAATTACTTTGCGTCTTTATCCTTCTTGCCGCGCGTAGACTTCTTGGGAACGTCTTCGTCAAGATGTGTAGCAGCATACTGCAAAACACGCTTGTCTGACATGCGCGCAACTTCTGCATCGGCGGCATTGCGCATAGGACGTACAGAGCGCCAGTCATAGATAAAACCAGCAATAATCAGCGCGTAAGCAGATACCAGCGCAATCACACTTAGCGTGGCACCAAAACTACTTTTTTCGGCAGGGAAGAAGCGGCTCAATACCAAAGACAATACGGTCATGCCCATACCGCCACCAAGCAGAGCCCACCAAATATGCTGGCTACGCTTATAAGAGGCGTGACCATTCAAGATGGATCGAGCAACACGCGTGCGAGCATCAGCGATGTTGCGCTGACGGCGACGCTCGGCCTTTTGCTCTTCTTTGGTCATCTCAGACTGAGCTTTTCCAGTTTTACCGAGTTTGTAATCCTCAGAAGATACAACGCGGACTGTGGCGGCAGCCTCGCGGCTGGGCTTAGCACGAGCAGCTGAACTCTTGTATTGACCAACGCTGCTTTTCTTTACCGCGGGATCATCTTCTTGCTGATCTGCTTTTGTGTCGGTTGCGGTCTTGGCGAAGGGATTGCCGTTGAGTGCAGCTTCTTCGCGCGCGCCGGCTAAAGTATCACGCAGTGACATGAGTCTCCTTCATGGGGGTAAAACTTTCGCCAGTAATAATCTGGTATGCCTCTTGATAACGCTTAGAGGTGCCCTCAATCACCTTAGCGGGGAGGTGAGGGGGCTCACCAGTCATATCCCAGTTGGCACGCAGCCAATCACGGACGTACTGCTTGTCATAGCTTGGCTGAATACTACCAGCAGCATAACCCTCAGCAAGCCAGAAGCGACTAGAGTCAGGGGTAAGGCATTCATCAATTAATGTAAGTTGGCCATCAATCAGACCAAACTCAAACTTGGTATCAGCAATAATGATGCCGCGCGTTAAAGCATACTCGGCAGCAGCACAATACAGCGCCAATGAAGCATCACGAAGCTGAGTTGCCGTCTTTTCGCCGACGATTTCTGCGCAGCGCTCAAACGAGATATTTTCGTCATGGTCGCCGATGGCGGCTTTAGTAGAGGGTGTAAAGATAGGCTCAGGTAGCTGAGAAGCTTCGACAAGACCTTCGGGTAGCTTGATGCCACAAACCGTGCAGTCCTGATCGTAGGTCTTTTTACCAGAACCTGTGAGATAGCCGCGCACGATGCATTCAATAGGCAAAGGTTGCGCTTTACGAACAAGCATAGAGCGGCCAGCAAGGTAATCCGTATACCCCGCATACTCATCGGGTAGCGCAACAGGATCAATCGAAACCATGTGATTGGGAATCAAATCCTGAAAACGCTTAAACCAAAATGCCGAAATGCGGGTAAGAATTTCACCTTTGTAAGGAATCTCGTCAGGCAAGATAAAGTCATAAGCACTGATGCGGTCACTTGCGACCATGAGTAACTTATCACCGCAATCATAGATGTCGCGCACTTTACCTTGGGAGTCGGGGCGCATATCCATCGATTCCATGTGAAGGTCTCCTTAATGCTTCAGGCGTAAGTCATCGTAATTTACGCACCGCATATCGCACAAACGCGCTGATTATACGAGAAAAGAGCGCAGAGTTTGTGAGTCATTTATCTACTGTGAAGAGTCATCACTTTGAGCTGGTCCGGTAGAAACAGTGATGGTGATGGTAGAGCCTACAGAAGCACTACGGCCACCTCCCGGACTCTGTGATATAACCGTACCCTTCTCTACGTTTGAGCTAGATGCAGTCTCTACACTGACCTCAAACCCCACATCGCTCAGAGCACTCTGAGCTTCTTCTTGAGTAAAGCCTACGACAGATGGAACATCAATAGAAGAAGGACCAGAGGAAATAGTGATGACAATCGTAGATCCTTTATCAGCCTTTCCAGTGGCAGACTGACGGAAAACAACACCCTTGGCAACTTCGTTAGAAGCTTCCTCGCGCACGTCTACCTTAAAGCCAGCGTTGTTTAAAGTTGCAGTTGCATTGTCTTGACCCATGCCAGTTACATCAGGCACTTTGACCGATTCGACACCCAAAGAAAGCTGATAGGTAACACTATCGCCGGCTTTTGCAGCAGTGCCTGGTTTGGGATCTTGAGAGACAACTTTGCCTGCTTCTACATCGGGGGTGTATACACCGTCACCAGCCTTTGCAATGAGACCCCTGCTAAGCAGAGCATCTTCGGCTTCCTTGGCAGTCATATTGCTAAGATCGGGAACAGAGACATCTTCAGCTGGCTTTTCGCCCTTAGAGATAGTGATATTAATTTCGGTATCTTTGGCAAATTGCTTGTTTGCGGCAGGATCTTGGCTCATGACGCGACCAGACTCGACAGTGTCGCTGTAGCCCTCACGAACCTCACCTACCTTAAACCAATTTGTGGACTCAATTGTCTCAATAGCATCTTTGCGCGAGAGGTTTGAGAGGTTGGGTACCGCCTTGGTGCCACCACCAGCAAAGATTGTGGTCCAAAGAATCGCGATAACAGCAATAACAAGTGCAATAGCACCCAGTACACCAAAGATAGTACGACGACTCTTTCGGCGCTCTTCGGCTTCTTGTTGTTCGCGTGCCAGCTCGGTGGCTGAGGTCTGGCGCGCACGCGCAGATGTGGTGCGTACAGGAGTTACACGTTGGGTAGCCGTAGCCGAAGGAGCACCAATCTGTGCAGTAGCTGCAGCGAGTGGTAATACAGCGGTTGCATTGTTGACTTCCTGAAGCCTGCCTGCAAGATAGTCGTGCAATACACGTACCAACTCGTCGGCACTTTGGAAACGCGCATCAGGATTTTTTTGCATGCACTTGAGAATAATACCCTCAAGCGAGGGGTCAATCGCAGGATTGCGTTGACTTGGTGGCTGAGGAGTTTCATTGACCTGCTTGAGTGCAACAGAAATTGCATCGTCCCCATCAAAAGGCACACTACCTGTTGCAGCTTCGTACATAACAACGCCAAGTGAGTAGATATCCGTGGTGGGACCCAAAGGTTTACCCTGAGTTTGCTCGGGTGATACGTAGTGAGCTGTGCCAAGGACAGAGTTATCGGTTGTAAGATGGCTGTTTTTTGCACGTGCAATACCAAAGTCCATGACCTTGATATTGCCGTCAGGCTGCACCATGATATTCTGAGGCTTGATGTCACGATGAATAATGTCATGACGATGGGCTACAGAGAGAGCCTGTGCAATCTGTGAGCCAATCTGAGCAACCTTCTTGCCATCAAGGGCACCGTGTCTACGGATACCGCTCTTGAGGTCAGTACCGCGTAAATACTCCATCACGATGTAATAGGTGTCGTTATCTTTACCCCAGTCGTACACCGAGACAATATAGGGGCTCTGCAAAGCTGCCGCAGCCTGAGCCTCCTGCTTAAAGCGAGCAGCAAAGGACGAGTCATTGGCATACTGCGGGAGCATTGTTTTGATAGCGACAGTACGGCCTAACACGCGGTCGAGACCGCGGTAAACAACCGCCATTCCACCTGCCCCAACCTTGTCCTGAACTTCATATCGTCCGCCGAGTGTCCTACCTGGCATTTGCAGCTCCTATCTTGCTCGCAGCACGTTTACTGCGTTCTTACATAATCTCATAAGCTTCGCTCGTTGAGTGCGAAGCTACGCTACTCACATAGATCAACTGGCACCCGCCGCTTGTACATTGAGACAAGCGGCAAGTACTTCTCCTGCCACAGCAGTGGCAACGCCGTGAACAGAATTATCATCGACCTGCTCAATGACTACCGAGATAGCAACAGTGGGATTTTTATAAGGAGCAAAACCGATAAACAGTGAGTTGGACCATTTGCCATTATTGGTTTCGGCGGTACCTGTTTTGCCGGCCACTTGGACTCCACGGATGGCAGCTCCGCCACCCGTACCTGACTCAACTACGCTTAACATTGCTTCTTTGAGCTGGTCGGCTGTAGAAGTAGAAAAGACCTTGCCGAGGGAAACCTGCTGAGTTTCAGAGGTGGTTGTGCCCTCGTTAGAAACAATGTGGTCAATAACATAGGGTTTCATAGCTTCGCCACCATTTGCAACTGCTGCTGCAAGCACAGCATTTTGCATCACGGTAGTGTAGGGGCCATTGTTGCCCTTGTGTTGTCCAACAGGCTGGCCTGCTGCTGCCCAAGCAGTTTCCCACTCAGACATATCGTCGACTGTGGGCATCGTAGAGGGCAAAGCCGAGAAGTCCTGACCAATAGAGCTGCCATAGCCAGCCGCCTGAGCATAGGAGATAAGATTTTTAGCCCCAATCTGGCTACCTATCTGTGCAAAGACAGTATTGGCAGAGTTTGCAAAGGCATCCTTCGCACTGAGAGACTCCCAGGAATTGTTTTCAAAGTTGGTTACTGCGGCTCCGCCAAAATCCATTGAAGCGGGAGCGGGATAGGAGGTTTCAAGCGTAGTGCGCTTGAGGTCAAGAGCGGCTCCCAGAGTGAGTGTTTTGAAAGTAGATCCTGGTGCATATAGTGCACAAGTGGTCCTGTCGACAAGAGGTGAATTCTTATCATCAGCTACGATATAACCACTTTGATCATACGAGTAGGTGGGTGAAGAGGCCTTTGCTAATACAGCGCCTGTTGAGGGATCGAGGACAACAATAGCACCCACATATCCGTCGAGTGCGCGTTCAGCTGCACGCTGCATTTGCGAATTAAGGGTAAGCACAACAGACGAGCCTGAGTTGGGTACTCCTGCCAACGAAAGCAGAGCGTTATGCAGGTTTGAAAAGTCCGCATCACCCTTGAGTGCATCATTTGCTGCTAGTTCGACACCAGTAATCTCTCCGGTGGAAACAAAGCCAACTGTATGTACCGCAAGAGAACCCTGAGGATGGTTGCGTTGGTAGCTACCATCGCCCTGCAAGACTGATTCTGCGAGTGTTATTCCATCGGAAGTCACAATAGAGCCACGTTGGACGCGGCGAGCTTTAAGTGCGGTATGGGTGTTGTATTGGTCGTGCTGTAGGGCTTCAGCATGAATGACTTGCACATAGGTGAGGTTTGCAATGAGTGCAGCAAACATCAGGGAAAACACGGAGACAATCACGGTAAGTCGTTTACCCAGCGCTACACGTCCGAGTACGCCAGATTCAGGTGTGAGCATGCCATAGCGTCCACGGGCGTGTGCACCATGCACTACTGCAGAGGCGGTGCGGGCACCGGTGAGGGCAGGATTTTTGCTGGTATTAAATTTAATTGAGTCAGAAGTCTCTACCTGGACACCATGTCCTGTACCTTCGTCTCCTGCGCGGAGTAAAAGACCGATGATGATAAAGCTAGCTAGCAACGAGCTGCCGCCCTGACTCATAAAAGGTAGGGTGACGCCTGTAAGTGGCAACATTTTGGTGACGCCACCCACGATAACAAAGGCCTGAACAGCAATAGCGGCGGTAAGCCCTGCCGCAGTAAATGCGGAGACATCAGAACGTGCGCGCGCTGCAGTGGCAAGACCACGCACCGCCAGCAGCAAATAACAAATCAGCACAGCAGAGGCACCCAGCAACCCCATCTCTTCTCCGATAGCAGAGAAAATAAAGTCAGACTGAACAAAAGTAACAGTCTTGGCTGCTAGACCCTTGCCGATGCCTGTGCCCACCATGCCACCGTCTGCCAACGAGTAGAGCGATTGTAAAATTTGCATGCCGCTACCCCAGCGATCTTGGGTGGGGTCAAGCCACATATGTACACGAGTTTGTACGTGACCAAAAAACTTAAAGCAAAAGATGCCGCCAATGGCAAGCAGTAAAAAGAAGAAAATGACATAGCTTGGGCGTCCCGTGCAAACATAAAGCATGAGTACAAAGAAGCTAAAGAAAAGCAGGGCGCTACCCAGGTCGCGTTCAAAGACTACTACCAGCAGCGAGATGCCCCACATGACCAACATAGGCGCCAACATGCGTGGGCGGGGAAGCGCAAGTGGCCCGATATGACGCGTGGAAGCAGAGAGCATTTCTCGATTTTCTGCGAGATAAGCTGCAAGAAACAAGATGATGAGAATCTTTGCAAGCTCACCTGGTTGGAAAGATAGAGGTCCCAAACGTAGCCAGAGGCGTGAGCCGTTGATTTCAGTACCAAAGATCATTGGAATAAGTAGCAACACAATACCCGTAATGCCCAGGGTAAATTTGTATTCCGCCAGCCGATCGAGACTGGGTACAAAATAGAGCGTGGCTACCATTGCCGCAACCGAGACAAATAGCCATATAACTTGGCTGTTTGTTTGTCCTCCCGTGAGCCGCGACACAAAGGTGATACCAATGCCTGAAAGCACAAATACCAAAGGTAAAATCACGGGGTCTGCTGCAGGGGCAAGCTTACGTACAGCAAGATGCGCACCGGTAAAAGCAATAAGAAGTCCTAGTGGTACAGCAAATGCTGAGACACTCAGAGTGACCTTGTCAGAGACCAAATACATGGCATAAAGCAGACCTACAGGTACGGCAGCAAGTAGCAGTAATAGCAACTCTGTATTGCGCCTACCGTTGATTTTTTGTTCCCGCACCTTATTCACCTGCCCCAGAAGTATTTGTGTTGCTCGTCTTATTTCCCTCACCCAGAGGCACCGCGGGATTGTTGGGAGAAATACCTTCTTGTTCGACTTTCTCCTTGGTTTCCGCTGTTTGGTCGAGAGTCTTTGTAGTGTTTTCCATATAAGCATTTATCTTGGCGTAGGCATCTTTGTAACTTTCTGCTGCAACGCCCTCATGTTCCAAGCGAGTGCGCGTTGCCTCATCAGTAATTTCGGAGGTTTGTACATCTGAGGTTTCCACCCATTCATTGAGTGGGAAGCCAAAGACGTAGTCATTCCAACCTCGGTAAATAGCAATGCGCCCATTATGATCTTTAAGGAAGTAAGACGAACGGATTATCAAAGTCATTGACGCTAACATCAACAGGACAAAGCCAAGAATAAAAGCAGCCACACGTAAGGCATGGCGTTTCTTTTTTGTCCAGCGCGCCTCTTCTAAACCATCGTCTTCGATATCTACTACCAAAACAGTAACGTTGTCATGGCCACCTGCAGAAAGCGCCTCAGCAACCAAGCTATCTGCAGCAGACTGAGGGGTGGCACAGGATACGGCAACCGCTTCAATTTTTGAATCTTCGATCATGGATGAAAGACCATCAGAACACAAAATCAGGCGGTCTCCCGTAGAAACATTGATGGTGAAGTGGTCGGCATACATATCGGGATCAGAGCCCAGCGCACGTGTGATAACCGAACGCGAGGGGTGAACCCGTGCCTCGTCAGCAGTAATCTCACCCGCATCAACTAGCTCCTCAACGTAGGAGTGGTCGTGCGTGAGACGTACGAGTGTACCTGCATGCAAAAGATAAAGGCGCGAATCTCCCACATGTGCGATTGCCATTTTGTCACCAATAATAATGACGGAGGTGCAGGTAGAACCCATGCCGGGTTTGCCTTTACCCTCTTTGGCGCCATTGATAACAGCAAGATTTGCTGCTTCAACAGCAGCACCTAGGTACACATCATCCGCTTCAAGAGGCGCTTGTTCGGCAAGTGTCTGAGCAGCAATGGAGCTAGCCACCTCACCTGCGGCATGCCCGCCCATACCATCACAAACGGCAAACAATGGCGCACGAACAAGAAAAGAATCCTCATTATGGTCACGTACGAGACCAACGTCAGAGCGTACACCCCAAGACAAACGCGTTGTCGAGCCGGTGGCAGTTTGTGAATCTTCCCGCGAATCTAGGCAAAGCGTATCATGCCCTGGACTCATCACGGGAGCTTTTTTCTCTTTGGTGCTCCGGTGGAGTGAGGGTCGCTTTACCGAATTTTTTAGCAAGGATAGATTCATGAGGATATCTCGCTAGCGTCGGCTAATACGCATGATGGCATCGCCCACCTGTACCTCATCTTCGTCCCTGAGCGTAACGGGCTGGTCGATGGGGTGTCCATTTACAAGGGTGCCATTGGTTGATTGCAAATCTTCAAGTACCAAGGCAGGACCCTGGAGGGTATAACGCGCATGTGTAGCTGAAACAAATGGCTCATCAATTACGATATCGGATGAAGGTGAGCGCCCCATTACGACGGGTCCCAAGATATCCACACTGAGACCGCGTAGATTAGAAGGACCCTTCTCGACACTCACTGTCCAAATCGCAGCATCCTTGCGTTGTCCGCGTACAAGACCAATACCTGTCTTCATCGTGGTAAAGAGGAACAGGTAAAGGAAGGCGACAAGCAAAAGCCTGCCAACGAAAAGGGCAAGATCGATCATCTTTAGTTCTCCCGGAACTCGAGATTCATCAAGCCAACGGTAATAAGATCACCGTCGTGCAGAGCGCATTCTGTGATGTCTACATCGTTTACCAGCGTGCCGTTGGTAGAGTGCAAATCTTTAATACGCCAGCCGCGACCATCCCAGGAAATCTGGGCATGGCGGCGAGAAACATTGGGGTCACGCAAAACCACAGCACCCTCACTACGCTCACGGCCAATGATGGCGCTGGGAGCAGAGGCAATATAGCTACGTCCCGATTGATGGTCAATCAGAGTGCATGTGTAGTTAACTTCAGGTTGAGAAACGGGCGCAGCTGCAGGTGTTGCCACGGGAGCAGGCTGTGCCTGAGGACGCCTTTGAGTCACAGGCATAGAAATAGGCTGAGCCGTAGGTGCAGGGCTAGGGGCTAGCGCATCGGCGTACTGGCTATCGACATAGTCTGTAGGGATAACACCCAAGCCAATAGAGTCATCAGTCAAAGGGGAGCCTGATACGGGGATTGCCACAGGATCGGGCACAGGAATAGCGCGCATATGCTCGGAGGCAATGCCAGGCACACGAGAGACAAGCGGTGAGGCAGGCTCTGCTGCGGGTTCAGGCTCGGATACAGCAACAGGTACAGGAGCGGCAACGGGAGTGGGTATTACTGTCGGAGCAGGTTCAACTGCGGGAGCCGGTGTAATGACATCATTATCTTGCTCTTGAGGCTCGGGAACAGCCATCGGAGCCTCTACGGGCTGTTTGAGGACAGCGCGCTTTTGGCGCTTGCTGCTGCGAGGAATCTCGACAGCTGGTGCAGCTGCAGAAGCAGCGCCACCCAAGGTAGAAGCACCCGAAAGGAAAGCTTCTTCCTCAATACGTAGACGGTTGAGTGTGCGCGCATCGACATTTTCTGCAAAGACGGCAAACTTTCCACTGCGTAAAGAGGGGTCAACCATAAAGCGCGCCAGCGGCTTACCAACAAATACATAGTTGCGACGTTTGCCCTCTTGTTCAACCAAGTCGGACAGCTCAGCGGTGAACTGAGGATACAAAGCACGCATCGTTGCATCATCTGCAGAAGATACAAGAATGGTATAGAGAGCGGGGGCAGTATTGACCCCGTCGACTACAAAAGTCTCTGCTTCCATCTCGCGGGCAGCGCGACGGGCGAGCTTGCGAAGAGATATGGGGGCTGTAAAGCCCTGAGGAGCAGCGCCAAACACATCATTCATACGCTGCTCGAAAGTCTTGAAGACGTTCATCTGGACTCCTCGTCCTCGAAATGTCGTGACTCTTGCAAAGCACTGACAAGGGACACAAATATAGTTAAGAGTACCGCAACACCTACCGTTTCCCACGTGGGGGCCGGCCATATGCCACCATTCTCCATTCGAGCTGCTACAAGCTGAGTGAAGCACACTATGCCACAGCAGCTAATCTGGCCAATTGCGAAGCGCGTACGAGAGGCTTCGGGACGTCCGATGATGCTTGCGAGGCAAGCTGCAAGCATGCAGCCGCCCAGGCGAATGAGTGAGGGGATAGAAATGAGTGATGGTAGGTTTGTTGCAGCTTTTGTGAGCTGAAAACCTGCAGGTATTAATAGGAGTTTGAGCTGAGCGAGCAGCCAAGCCATACCAGCACTTATAGCTGCCATGGGGACATCCGAGTTACAACCTGCAACTGCAGCAGCAGCAGCGTTTTGGCCTAAAGCAGGAGCGATGAGTAGTGCAAGCGATGCTGTCTTGGTATGGATCTGCTTGAACCACAGCGTGCCAAAACAGGCAATGATTGCGACGGCTAATAAAATAGACGGTCCGTCGGCTGCAGGCAAAAGAGCAAGCGCAAAGAGTAGTGGTATAAGCAGCCCTGCAAGCGGAGTCCAGCATGCTATCGCAGCAGCTACGGCCAAAGCTCCTGGCACTATAGGAACGCTTTGAGTGAGTGGGACATGAGGTAGAAGCTCGGTGGCAAGCGTTGCACCTGCGATTGCCGTGAGTCCACGCACAACTGCCGACGCCAACCAAGGAAACCGTACCGCCAGTGGAATACGTTCACCTTCCCACTCGTCATCATCTAGTCCATCTTCCTGAGAGGTGAGAGAGGCGATAGATGCAGCGCCTTCCTCAGGATCACCTAAACCAAAGGCAATATCGTCGGCTACCTGATCGGCATTAGTGGGACGCATGGCGGGGTCTGCTTCAAGACAAGCAATAATGGTCTGCTCGGTAATCCCTGCAAGGGCAGGATCTTTTTTGGAGAGACGAGGACGAATACCGCGGCGAATGGCAAGGGCGGATTGTTCGGCAGTATCTGCGGCAAAAGGATTGCTGCCCGTAAGTGCCTGCACCAAGACAACTACCATCGAAAAAATGTCAGCTCGTTCGTCGACGGTACCGCCCTCGATTTGCTCGGGTGGCATGTAACCTACGGTTCCACCGCGCGCATCCGCAAAACCAGTAGCAGAAGAAAGAGCAGCCATACCAAAGTCACATAGTTTAATTTTGCCCTCGTGGGTCAGCATGATATTGGATGGTTTTATGTCTAGGTGGAGTACCCCCGCATGATGTGCAAACGCCAACGCTGCACCAAGCTCTCGTGCAAGGTAGGCCACCTCATCGTGGGTGAGTGTGCCGCCCTCAACGCGGGAGAGCAGTTCGGACAAAGTCATACCATCAACGTATTCCATAACGAGATAGGCAATTTGACTCTCAACCGCAAAATCATGTACTGCGACGATGCCTGGATGTTCTAGGCGGCTGGCCGTACGAGCTTCAGAAAGTGCTTCTTCTATGGTGGCATCAGCTTGCGCAATTGTGGCACCAGGAATTTGAGCGGTTTGATTGATGAGCGGTGCCAAACGCATCCGCTTGATGGCCACGCGACGTTGCAGGCGAGTATCCCAACAGGCAAGAACCGTGCCAAAACCACCAGTACCACAACTGCCCATCACGCGATAGCGGCGCAAGATCATGGTCTCGGGCGTATCGTTTTGCTCGACCTGATTTTGAGCTGCTGGATAGCGCAAATGTGTATGAGTGTCAGCTATAGGCACTTTCGCGCAGTCCTTTCTTTGTTTGAGCTGCATTTGAATAAGGCGCGTGCATGCGTCATGAGTATACTGTAAGGCGCAAATGACCATGAAAGGAGACCAACTCACATGACTCAGACGGAAAAGCCGTTGGTGGGCATCATTATGGGTTCGAAATCTGATATGGCCGTAATGGAGGGCTGCACCCAGCAGCTTGAGGAGCTCGGGGTGCCTTATGAGCTCATTATTGCTTCAGCGCATCGCACCCCTGCAAAAGTGCATGAATGGGCATCTACTGCAGCTGATCGCGGTATTCGTGTCATCATCGCAGCAGCTGGTAAAGCAGCTCATCTTGGTGGTGTTGTTGCAGCGTATACGCCGCTGCCTGTGGTGGGCGTACCTATGAAAACTTCTGATTTGGGCGGCATGGACTCCTTGCTGTCTATGGTACAGATGCCAACCGGCGTACCTGTGGCCTGCGTGGCAATCGGCGGTGCCAAAAATGCAGCTATCTATGCAACGCAAATTCTAGGTGCCGCTATGCCTGAATGGCGTGAAAAGATAGTGGTATTCAAGACGGCAATGGCGGAGGCATAGCGTGGCGCGTCATATGGGCAGCTCTGCTTCTGCCAACAACAAAACAGTGCGTACGGCTGCGCCAGTGGAGGAGCCATTGAGCAACCATGCGGTAAGTCCCCTGCCTTCTCATGCAGGTGCTGCAAATGGTTTAAATTCACGAAAGCCAAACCGTGGATCTAAGGGTAGGCGTATTTTTTCAACCCTATTGCTTGCGGTGGGTATTATTTTGCTGCTGGTAGCGGCTAGCATGTTTGCTGTGCAACGTTGGGGTTACTACCAACAAGATAAGGTAAATAGCGATCTGGCTTCGCACGTCAAGATTGACGATACGCCCAGTCAAGGTTCTGAAGCTGAAAAATGTCCCGTGACGGTAGACTGGGCCGCTCTCAAGAAGGTCAATGATGAGGTTGTAGGCTGGCTTTATGTGCCTGATACCACCATCAATTACCCCATCTACCAGCACTCTGACAACGAGTATTACTTACACAATAATGCCGAGGGCACCTGGACTGTCGGTGGCCAGCTCTTTATGGATTATGAAAACGCTAAGCCAGGTCTTGTGGACAACCAAACCATGATCTATGGCCATCACCTGCTTAACGGTACTATGTTTGAGCAAATTGCTGCCCTTGATGACCAAAAGAAGTTTGATGAGATGGGCACCATTTGGTATGTCACCGAGCAAGGCGCACATCGCTTGAAGCCTATCTTTATGTATGACACTGCGCGTGAGGATATGGATGCGCGCACGATTAATTTTGCTAGTGCTGATGAGCTGCATGAGTTCTTGGCAAAGCGTCTTGATAAAGCGTTGACGCGACGTGCTGATGCAGACAAGATTGTCTCCAAGGTAGATCATGTGATGACTTTGTCTACCTGTGTCTATTACTCCAAGTACGAAAAGGGGCAAGGCCGTGGCTTGTTGGTGTGTGCTCCTGTAGAAGAAATCGATGCAGCACTTGCTACAGCGAAATAAGGTGTAACGAAATAAGGCAGGCGGTCACGTTTTCCAAACGGAAGGGTCTCGACATGAGCGATGAGAAGCACATCACCTATGCAGATGCCGGAGTCGATGTCGATGAGGGAGCGCGGGCAGTCGAGCTAATCAAGCCTGCGGTTGCGGCAACTATGCGCCCCGAAGTTATCGGTGGGCTTGGCGGATTTGGCTCATTGTTTTCGATGGCGGGTTTTAAGGATATGCAGGATCCCGTGCTGGTTTCTGGCACCGATGGTGTGGGTACTAAGCTTGCTATTGCGCAGTTGCTGGGACGGCATAATACGGTGGGTCAGGATTTGGTGGCAATGTGCGCCGATGATGTGGTGGTTGCTGGTGCCGAGCCGCTCTTCTTCCTGGATTATGTCAGTGTGGGCAAGCTTTCAGCTGAGGCGATGGCCGAGGTTGTAGGTGGAATTGCTGAGGGTTGTCGCTTAGCAGGCTGTGCGCTGGTGGGCGGCGAGATGGCCGAGCACCCTGGCGTGATGAATCCTGATGACTACGATCTTGCTGGGTTTGTTGTTGGTGTGGTTGATCGCCCCAATATGCTTGGTCCTGACCGCGTAAAAGAAGGCGATGTTATCATCGGTTTGCCTTCGAGCGGCATTCATTCAAATGGCTATTCTTTGGTGCGTAAGGTGGTTATTGAGGGCAACACGGTTGACGAACTCAATACACCGCTTGATGAGTTGGGTGGCAAAAGTTTAGCTGATCTTGTGATGGAACCCACAACCATTTATGCAGGTCCTCTCACACGCATCCTTAAGGCAGGTGCACCCATACATGCCATGGCTCATATTACCGGCGGAGGCATTACCGAAAACCTCAATCGCGCATTGCCCAGCAACATTGATGCATTAGTTGATCGCGGGGCCGATTACGGTTGCAGTTGGGAAGAGATGGGCGAAAGTTCCGCTTGGAGCGTTCCGCCCGTTATTGATTATGTAGTGCATGAAGCAGGGCTTACTCCCGATGAAGCATACAAAACGTTCAATATGGGTGTAGGAATGTCACTCATTTGCGATCCCAATGATGTGGATGAGCTGTGTGAGGTATTGGTTTCTGAAGGCTTTGAGCCTTTTGTGATGGGTGAATGTATTGCTGGCACGGGAAAGGTTGCTTACCGATGACCATCAAAATTGGTGTTCTCATTAGTGGTTCTGGTACCAATCTGCAAGCAATTATTGACCGCATCGCAGCGGGTACACTCGATGCGGAGATTGTGCTTGTTGTATCTTCTCGGCCCTCGGCATTGGGTCTCAAGCGTGCTGAGGCTGCTGGTATCCAAACGCTTACTCTCAGCAAGGATATCTATGCTGAACCCATTGTTGCTGATGAGGTGATTGCTTCTAGTCTCAAAAAGGTAGGGGCAGAGTATGTGGTCATGGCAGGCTACATGCGCATGGTGCATGGACCGATTTTGGCGTCATTTCCCAATCGCGTAATCAACCTCCATCCAGCACTGCTTCCCAGCTTTCCTGGTGCACACGCAATTCAAGATGCCTATGAGCGTGGGGTAAAAGTTACGGGCGTAACCGTGCATTTTGCCAATGAGGATTATGATGCCGGTCCTATCATTGCTCAACGCGCGCTTGTGGTGCAGGAGGGCTGGAGTGTCGACGAACTCGAGGAGCATATTCACGAGATTGAGCACGAGCTCTATCCCGATGTGCTGCAGATGATTGCTGAAGGTCGTGTCAGCGTGCGTTCTAATCTTACGGTGGAGGTTGTTGCTACAAACTAGATGCATCTGTGGTGGCGACACAACGCTGGCGGCACGACGTCTGTCGAGCCTGCTCGACTTACCCGATTCATCCGTCATATGAAAAGGGTTCATTTTTCCCGCTCAATTTGATAACTCGGCAGGTATCAATTTGAGAATTTGAGAAAAATGAACCCTTTACGATACTTTTCCAACGTTTATATATGCAATCCGGTCAAAACACTCATCGCCTCAAGGTTTCGTTTGACGGGAATAAGTCTGAAATCCCATCGCCTCAACCCTGCTGCCGGAAGCGATACTTCCCTTTACCATGCCCGGAGACCGGTTCGATGATCCGGTGTTCTGCCATTTCACGAAGTAATGCGGAACTTCTCGTAGCTCCCAATCCAAGTATGCTCTGAACATCTGACCTGCCGAACACAGCCTTCTGTCCAAGTTTCTCTCTCAATACCTGAATATGCGAAGCGGTCTTTGCTGTGAACACATCTTCAATGTTCGCCTTTTCTTTTTCAATGTTCGCTTTTTTTCCTTCAATGTTCACTTTTTCAGGCTCGGTAAACGCTCCGCTGATATGCAATGTTCGGTTATGTAGCGGATGATTTTCATTCAGCAGTAGATTACGGAGGAAGGTTTCAAGATATTCTGTTGTCTCATGGATTCCGTTTTTCAGATCGTTGTAGTTTGCCCTTACCAGCGAATTACGGAAATACCACGCGTTCTCGGCAAAAATATCGTTTGTCACATCAAATCCCAGCGTACGCAGATACTTGATAAAAAATACCGCTGTCGTTCTGGTATTGCCCTCGCCGAAGACGTGGATCTGCCACAGTCTGGAAACGAAAAAAGCAAGATGATGTATGATCTCGTCCATCGACAGATTCTTATAAGAGAATTTCTTCTCTTCGGAAAAATCATAATCCAATGTTGCCTGGAGCTCTGTTGCGCTGCCGTAGAGCACGGTCGCACCATCCAGCACCCATTCCTTTTTCGTGATGTTATAATCCCGAATCCGGCCTGCGTGAGAATAAATCCCAGTAAACAGCTTTCTATGGATGGAAAGATACTCGTTCGGCGTAAAACTGAAAGCCTGTTCAGAGAGAAACGCTGCTATCCTTGCGGAAACCTTGTCCGCCTCTTCAGTGCGGTCAGATGCATCACGGGCAGGATTTTCCTTATAATAGGACTGAAGGAGTTCATTCGCTTCTTCAAAAGTTATCTCGCCCTCAATATTTCGGACGGCCGTCTGCACCAGATATTCTGAAGTCTTAAGCCCGTCAACCGCCTGCAGACCAATGGCCGTATGCCAAGCATAGCCTTTGTCCCGCTTATCCGGTTCGGACTCCTTGATATATTCCTTAAATGGATCTTTGTCCATGTGAACTCACTTCGCTATTTCTTAATTTGAACACGCATGAAATCCACCGCTTCCGCATGCGTCGTCTAACAAGACTCTATCTTTGATACAATGCACTTTTCCCGAATATGTAGTCCGATGTCCGTAGAAAGCCTTATTCTGCGGGCTTTGCGCATTTCAAAAGGCACAAACCGGCCTGTGAAATACAGCTGATATGCTCTTGCTGTCGCTGTACTCATTCCGGCCGCGCATCCTTTCCGAAACCTCTAACAGGCTATCCTTAAAAAGTGTGCAATCCTTAAATTGTGTAGGAAACCTTAAAAGGTTTAACCTTCATCTTACTGATAGACCTTAACACCCAATTCATAAACCTACTTCGTCGTCTCCGGGAACACGGTTTATCTATCCTCTTGCTTATTCGCGTCGATCAACTCTTTCAGCTTCACATCGGGATTTCTCCAACGCTTGTCGCTCTTCTCACCCTTGATGTGAATGGCAGTCTTCGGGCAAGCATGGATACAGGCAAAGCAGCTGTAACACCGATTATCGAAAGCCATCCTGCCCTGAATGTCAATATTCCCGGCAGGACATACCTTGGCACAGGTGCCACACTTGATACAATTATTGTTTACTGTAAAGTCACGAGCTGCTTGTCCGCTGTTCGTCTTTTTGAGCATAGGCTTTTCAAAGAATGCACCGATGCTCTTAATCATCGTGTTCTTCGTCAGCTCATGCTTGCGGGCAGCAATATCTGATGCAATTCGGAGCAGGTTCTCTTCCACCTTTTTCGACGGGAGTTTTGCAATTTCCTTCTCAACGTCAAAGAGCGGAAGATAGTTGTCCACCATCAGCAGTTCTGCAGAATAGTCCAGCTTGATTCCGTGTTCTGAAGCGAGTTTTTGGAATGCGTACAAACTGTTTCCGGGAAAGAAGCCATAAGTAGCCACTGCAAAATAATAATCTGCTTCAAATTTCTTTTTATCCAAAAGCTCTTTCATAATACGCGGGTAGGTACCGTCAAACACAGGGAAAACAAATCCTATCGCATCATCCTTGTAATTGGATTTTTCCTCATGAATTGCCTGCGGAACTGAGATCGCCTCACCTCCGATGTTCTTTGCCACTGCAAGGCAATTTCCCGTTGCAGAAAAATAAAACACTTTCATGAACCGGTCTCCTTTCTATGAATTCTTTACCTTCCTCTTTCTCACAGCTACTTCTCAATCGTCGCTTTTGAGTTCTTCACCTGAGAACCCTGATGGCGAGCCCGTTCTCATTCATGATGGCTCCCTTGCAGTTCTTCTTAACATCTCGCACCATGCTGGCCAGTCCGGAGCCTTCATGCGTACTGATGACGCGCACCGTTTTCCCGGAAGAGTCCAGCCTTTTGATTGCCGTTTCAAGCTCCGGAGCATAGGTTCCCCAGTAGATCGGACTCATGATGTAAATTTTTGGCCCTTATTTATCTTTCCTAGACATCAAACTAACCGTCTCGACGTGTTTGGTGTGGGGAAACATATCAACAGCAGTTAGTCGATCGAGATGATATCCAAGATCACGAAGTATAAGCAGGTCTCGCACCTGTGTCTCGGGATTGCAGGAAATGTAGACGATACGCTTAGGCTGTGCTTGGGCGAGCGCGGTTAGAAACTCCAAAGTAGATCCCGCGCGTGGTGGATCTAGCAAGGCGACATCAAAATCATTCTGTTGAGGCTTGCGTGCAGTGAGCCAAGCCGTTGCATCTGCTGCATAAAAGCGGCAGTTGTTTCCTAGATGGTTGGCCTCAGCATTGCGTTTGGCGCAGCTGACTGCCTCACGCACCGCTTCCACGCCAGTGATTTTAATATCTACGTTATACTTGCGCGCTTGAGCTGCGGCGCAGATGCCAATAGTGCCTGTGCCACAATAGGCATCGAGTACATACGCTCCCTCGTCAAGTTGTGCCGCATCAATCGCTAATTGATACAAAACTTCGGTCTGTGCAGGATTAGTTTGGTAAAAGCTCGTAGGACCAATTTCAAAGTGACAGTCGAGCAGCTCGTCATACATAACACCACTGCCCCACAGCACGTGATTTTCTCGGCCAAGCATTGCGTTGGTGTGGCGTGTGTTGACATTTTGAACGCAAGAGCTGACTTCGGGGTAAAGACGTTTTAATTCGTTGGCAAAACGACCGAGTCCACGCACTTCTCGTCCATTCGTTACCACGGTAAGCAGTGCGTCATTGCTCTTCCAGCCCATGCGAACAATGGCATGGCGGAGGACTCCCCGCCCCGTATCTTCGTTGTAGGCAGGAATACGCAGACGTGTTGCCACACGGGCAACTTCTTGCAGAATATGCCGCGCATGAGGTTCTTCGACTAGACAGGCATTGCAAGCAACAACGTGGTGGGTTCCCGCTGCATAAAATCCCGAGCGGATGCGTCCTTTGGCTGCTGGCGCAAAAGGGGTTGCTGCTTTATGTCTGTAGGCAAGAGGTTCTCCACGTATGCCGACAATAGGTAGAATTTTAGTCTCGTCCTGCTTGGTAAAGTCGGCGAAAAGCTGTTCAATCCACTCCTGCTTGCGGCGCAGTTGTACAGGATAGGGGACCGCGAGCCATTCGCAGCCTCCGCATGAGCGAGCTATTGGACAGGTGTATGTCTTGTATCCCATGCCACCAGTGTAGAGCACGTGCCCGCAGTAATTGAGCTCAATACGTACCTCAGAAAAAAAGTTGCTAGTCATCACGAATGAGCGGAAGCGCATGGTCCCCAAAAACGCGTCTCCATTCGCGAGACATGTCATAGTACCGCATGCAAACCGACGTCAGGCAATATTGCTGCACAGCGTGTCATTGGGGACAAAAATATGCTGTTGGTGACATTGATAAACACATATAGATAATTTCTCGCGACCATAAAGCATATAAAGGGATTTTTATTCGTTGAGTCGCGCATTACCTGTCTTGAGACCTGCTTTGCGTTCTTGCGCGGCGTGCTCACGGGACGGAGGCCACGGTGGTTGTTGCGGTCTGCGATCCACATAGAGATGAGTGCGCTCAGATTGTAGATCTGTTGGCAGAGATGGGGCGCGCGAGCAACTCAGGTATTTTAGCGAGGGTAATGCCAAGCACGACGGCACTGTTACAGATCACCTGCGATTCATTGATGCCACCAGACTTGGTGTTAATTGATAGAGATTTGCCAGATGAGAGTGGAATTAAATTAACAGAAAGTCTGCGTCAAAAAGGCTATCGTGGACCAATATTTGTTACTGCTTCAGACACCAATTCGGTTTTTGATGCACTGGATGCTGGAGCTACCAATTATCTGGTTAAAGGAAGCAACGATTTTGCAGAGCGCCTTGGCAAAGCAGTGCATACTACACGAGCATATATGCTTGAAGATTTGCAAGGACGCAGTATTCGGCTGAAGGGGAGCGAAGGCACTCATCAAGTACCGCTATCTCAGGTGAGATATTTCTCGGTTGACCGTCACACAATTTGTGGTCACTGGGGGCATGTGGTTGAGAGCCTAGAATACCGTTCGACACTCGATAATGTTCAAGAGCAGTTTGCAAATTTAGGCTTTGTGCGCTGCCACCGCGGTTATGTGGTCAATACAGCCTATGTTGCGGATGCGCATCAGCATGAGCTGACATTGTTGAGTGGCGAGCAGCTACCCGTGGGTCGTCGTTATCGGGCAGCCTTGGAGCGGCTCAAGACATTTCCAAGTGCAAACTTTGCCTGAGTCGATGTGCCCATGACACCTTGATATCTATCGCTGGAGATTTTGGCACGCTTATAACCCGCGATTTTCTACAGCTTTAGATTTTGGCTTTAGAGAGAAAGGTAATAAGGTGCGTGCGCTTGTAGCTGACAAAGACAGCGTAATGCGCAGGCGAACGGTAGAACTGTTGCGCGCAATTTCTGCAGAGCAGATGCTAGGTGCGCGTGTTTTCGTGGTGAGCGGTTCTGAGGCTCTATATCAATCGGTATTTAAACGAGGACCAGCAGACATTCTCTTTTTGGATACCAATTTGCCGTTAGGTGGAGGCATTAAGATAAGCCAAGATCTGCGCCGTTTAGGTTATCAAGGGTTTATTGTTGTCAGTTCATGCGACGCTGAGGAAGAGTATCCAGCTTATTTGGCTGGTGCATCTGCTTTTCTGTACAAGCTTGATCCAAAATATCCCGTACGCTTGGGGATGTGTTTACGCGCTGCGGCGCAGGTAAAATTGCAGCTTCAGCGTGAATTCCTACATATGCGCTCGGGCGCAGAGAGCTTTATTCTTGCTATTCAGGAGATTCGCTACTTCTCGGTCGAAAGTCATCATGTGACCTGCCATTGGGGACCTGAACTGCACGCAACTAGGTATGCCAGTTCGCTCAGACAAATTCAGTGTGATCTGGCTGAATATAACTTTGTGCGCTGTCATCGAAACTATCTCATCAACTGCGATTTTGTAGAAAAGATTGACAAGCAAAGCGTGACTTTAGAAGGTGGGATTTGCTTGCCTGTGAGTCGTAGATACGTAAAAGAACTGCGCTTTGCTTGTCAAGAACTGGCTGGGTTAAACAGTGCATCTTCCATAGAAGATGATTCGACAGGCGACGATCTTTCTGAGTTGCTCTCTTAGCTAGATGGTGTGCGTGCGTTATGACAGAATTCTCGCTTTCTTTGCAAAAAAGATAAAAAAACTTACGTCTGCCGCGTTGCTGCAGCACTTGCCCGAGGAGTTGTTTATACAACTCCGCGAGTAGGCTATTGTGTGCCCAATGGCGCTTTTGCGCCCTTTCTTCGCCACCACTTCAATAGAAGGAGGAACCATGGGCACAGATTCAGGAAAGGTCAGGAATGTGGTCCTTGTGGGCCAAGGCGGCGTGGGAAAGACCATGCTGGCCGAGGCCATGCTTCACTTGACGGGCAAGACGAGCCGTCTAGGCGGACATGCTGGTACCAAACCCACGCTAGATTACGACACCGAAGAAGGTTCGCGTGGTTTTTCGATTTCCACGACGATTGCCCCGGTCGAGTGGAATGGCATGCGGATCAATGTCCTCGATGCCCCTTGCTATCCCGACTTTGTTGGTGATGCATATACGGCGATGAGTGCTTGCGAAACCGCTGCGTTTGTAGTGGACGCAGCCTCTGGTGCTGGTGCAATTACTACTCGTCTATGGTTTGCTGCTGAAGAGTTGAGTCTTGCCCGCGCGTTATTTGTTAATCGATTGGATCGAGCAGAAACCGATTTTGACACCGCTCTTGAAGAGCTCCGTGAGCATTTTGGCAATAACCTCGCTGCGGTAACCATTCCCATGGGTACTGGCAACGATTTTGCGGGCATTATTGACGTTATTCGCATGGAAGCGCGTCATCTTGAGAATGGCAAGCCTGTTACAAGCGAGATTCCAGCCGAGTACCTCGAAGAGGCCCAGAAGGCTCATGAAACCTTGGCAGAGCTGGTTGTCGAGGCTGATGACGAACTTATGATGAAGTACCTCGAGGGTGAACCCATCACCATTGAGGAAATTGAGGGTTTGCTTGATAAAGCATTGCGTGAGCGTGTATTTGTTCCCGTATTTGCGGGCTCTTGTGTCCGCGAAGAGGGTGTCATTTCCTTTATGAATGCTGCCACCAGCTGGTTCCCTGCAATGGCTGACTTTGGTCGTGTGCCTCTCGTTAATGGTGAGGAACTTGACATTTCACCTGATGACGACCGCCCTGTTGCTTTTGTGTTTAAGAGTCTCAACGATCCACAAAATGGTCGTCTTTCTTTCCTCAAAGTGTTGGCCGGCACACTTACGCCAGGTCTCGAGCTTAACAACGCTCGTACGCGCAAGAGTGAGCGCCTAGGCCACCTTTATCTCATGACCGGCAAGGAGACGACCGACGTCAAGTCTGTGGCTGCGGGCGACATCTGTGTTGTTCCCAAGCTAGACGCCATGACCGGCGATACTCTTTCTGCAACAGGCAAAGTTGAAGCTGCATCGTTCCGCTTCCCCAACTCGCTGTATCGCATTGCTATTGAGCCTGATGCCCGCGGCAACGAGGGTAAGCTCTTTGCCTTCCTTGAAAAGAGCGCTGATGCGGATCCCACATTGCGCGTTGACCGTGATGAGGAGACCGGTCAAACCGTTATCTCTGCTATAGGTGAGGCGCAGGTCAGCGTGCTGCTTGATCGTCTTGAAGACCGTGCAGGTGTTACGGCTCATACAGTCAAACTGCGCATTCCATATCGCGAGACTATTCGTCGTGTTGCTTCTGCTCAGGGTCGTCATAAGAAGCAGACCGGTGGTGCAGGTCAGTTTGGCGACTGCTGGTTGCGCGTTGAGCCCAATCCTGGTGCCGGCTATGAGTTTGTTGATGAGGTTGTTGGCGGGCATATTCCGCGTGGCTTTATTCCTGCCATCGACAAGGGTGTTCAGGAGACCATGCGCGACGGTGTTCTTGCAGGTTATCCGATGATTGATGTTAAGGTCGCCGTGTACGATGGTTCATATCACCCCGTCGACTCTAATGAGATGGCCTTCAAGACCGCTGCACGAATTGGTTTCCAAAAGGCTATTGAGCAGGCTGAACCTGTCATTCTCGAACCTATGGCGCATCTGACAATTACAGTACCCGAGAGTTACGCCGGCTCTATCATGGGCGATGTATCGGCTAGTCGTGGCCGCGTTGAAGGCATGGAGGCGGGCTCTGGCAATCAGTTGGGTTCCACCATCGTGGAGGCTACGGTGCCATATGCCGAGGTTACTGACTATGCGACGCGTCTGCGTTCACTGTCTCGCGGTACTGGTGAGTTTGAGATGGAAATTACCAGTTATGAGCAGGTGCCCCATGATGTCCAAGAGCGTTTGGCTCAAGAATATCGTGATCGTCGCGCTGAAGGTCGCTAGTTTGTAGCAGAGATATCTACCTAAGCATGTGAAACAAGGAGGGGTTGCGTTGGCAGCCCCTCTTTTGTCGTTCGCAAAAAAGTAGTTGAAATACAGAACATATGTACTATTTATTAGTGCTATATGGTACAGTTGTTCTATATTTCAATTAAGGAGGGCGCCATGTTAAGGGAAAAGAGTCAATGTATTCATAAGACCGATATGGGTGGTGATGAGTATCGCGAGCTTGGCTATACGCAAACCGAAGACTGGCTAGAAATATATGAAACTTCCTGGGGTCCGGATACGCAGGCGCTTTTTGGCGATCCTTCTCATACACAAAAACTTATTTTGAAAAGCTCCCATCAGGAAGTGTGTACAGAATTTGAAGAGCAGAATTTTTTAACCAGCCTCTTTTTTGCTTGCGAGTCAGGGGCTATTGAGTGGCTCTCCGAAGTGCAGGATCGTCTCGACGTGGCGGAGATCCCCTATGTTTATGTGGCATTTGCTCACGATGGCCATCTTTATCGGCCTTTTTGTGAGGCGTAATTTATGGCGTGAGTTTTTCTAGGCTGGGCTTTGAGGATTGAGTGGCAATCTTTTCCAATATGTTACGAGCGGGATTGATTTCAAGTTTTTCTTGACATCATTTGGATGGGATGTCATAGTACTTCTTGCACGCGGCGTTACCTCAGCTGGATAGAGGGTCTGACTACGAATCAGAACGTCACAGGTTCGAATCCTGTACGCCGCACCAGTGAATGTTACAGGCACCTTCGGGTGCCTGTTTTGTTATGTGGACAACATGCATCGTGCTCGCGTAGCAAAATGGGCACGTTTTGAAAGATGGTTCATCTTTCGAGTTTTTGGAAAATCTGACCTGGCCTTTTGTGCTTACTCACTCCGAAACATGAACCATTTGCGGTTTGTATTTGCGGTTGGTATCCCACCTGTGTTCCAAATAGCGCAGCTTACATGTGCTGGAAGGCGTCTTTTTCATCTGACATTTATCTGCCAAACGTATGCGGATTGTACACAATTCCTACACATATGAATTACATAAAACAAGGCTCCTACCAGCGGAAACACTGATAGGAGCCTGTAATGTTCTGGCGGAGAGCTGGGGATTTGAACCCCAGATAGGGTTAAGCCCTATACACGCTTAGCAGGCGTGCGCCTTCAGCCACTCGGCCAGCTCTCCATGTGCTAGAGCATGTTACCGCATTTTTGGCTTTTGCATAGTGTGACAATACGCAAATTATCGATAAATGCCCAAGCTCTGCAGGACTTCATCATTTATAACGATATCTTTACGGTGTTCTCGAAGCGTATGCCAATCAAAATATTGACATAGATCCGCAGGTAGAGCCTCAGTTCCCGGTGATACAAGGCCAACGAGCGCCGCCAACCCGCCTATCAGGCGAGCAGGGCTCACTCCTTTTGCCCGCAAAACACCCAAATCCAAATCTCGTTCACGTTTTGAAAGGCGCCGTCCATCGGGGGCAATTAACAAGGGAACATGTGCATAACGAGGGATCGATAGCTCCAAAAGCTCCGCAAGATACGTTTGCCGCGCCACCGAGCCAAGCAAATCTCGACCACGTACAACCAAATTCACTCCTGCAGCCCCATCATCTACAACAACTGCCAGCTGGTAGGCAAAAACTCCATCACTGCGCCGGATAAGAAAATCGCCACAGTCTTGGGCAAGATGTTCCTCTTGATGGCCCCAAATTAGATCATCAAAGCCGACTAGTTCTTTTGGCTCACCTAACTCAGGTACGCGTAGGCGATACGCAGGACTCCTGAAGCGAGATTTTTCTGCAATTTCAGCAGGGGAAAGATTGCGGCAGGTTCCCCGATAGATATAGCTGCCATCAGAAGCATGAGGCGCTTTTGCAGCATGTAGTTCTGCTCGACTGCAAAAGCAGGGATAGACTATCTTGCGATTTTTGAGTAACTCAAGGGCGTTTTCATAAATCTGCTTGCGTTCACTTTGATAAACAGGACCTTCATCCCAGTCTAGACCTAGCCATTGCAAATCATCCATTAACAGCCTTGCGAGCCCAGGATGTTGTGCACGAGGATCGAGATCCTCAATGCGCAATACCATTTTGCCGCCAGCGCTACGCACGGCAAGCCATCCAAGTAAGGCAGAAAACACATTGCCTAAATGCATGCGTCCTGAAGGCGTTGGCGCAAACCTTCCGACGAGTTTGGGTGTCATAGTCGCTGTTGCGCCAACGGCATGTGCATTTCCCGCTGTGGGGGCAAATTTGAGGTTTTGAAGAGAAGAAAAACAAGTCATTTTTGCACCTTAATTTTATTGAACAAAACATTTTTGCATAGACTCGTGTATAGGTGCACGAAATATTTCTGTAACATTTATTAAAATGTATGATTATCCATATATATCCATTCAATAATTCAGTCATATACCCAACTACCATTAAGATTGCAAAATATACCGTTTAGGGAATGCGATATTATCGCCACATATCTTTATGGATTGCGCGCTACGATTGCGCAGTCTGTTAAGGTCTGCAGCAATTATTGCTGTTGTCTACACGCGCTAGAAGGAGAGAACATGAGCGAGAAGTACGGCAAGCCCAACCGCGTTGTTATCGCCCTTGGTGGCAACGCTCTTGGCGATACCCCCGAAGAGCAGATTCGTCGCGTCCGCGAGGCAGCTCCCACCTTGCTCAAGGTTATTGAGCAAGGCAATGAGATCATCATTACTCATGGCAATGGTCCTCAGGTTGGCATGATTCAGAAGGCATTCACCTTTGCAAATCAGACTGACCCCAAGATCCCAACCATGGACCTTCCTGAGTGCGGTGCTATGTCTCAGGGCTACATCGGATACCACCTGCAGCAGGCCATTGGTGCTTCCATGCACAAGGCTTACAAGCGTTGGCACGTCGCTTCTGTTGTGACCCAGATCGAGGTTGATCCCGACGACCCCGCATTCCAGAACCCCACCAAGCCCATTGGCGCTTTCCTTACCAAAGAGCAGGCAGAGGCCGAGAAGGCAGCTCACCCCGAGATGGTTTTTGTTGAGGACTCTGGTCGCGGTTATCGCCGTGTTGTCGCATCTCCTGAGCCCAAGAAGATTGTTGAGTACGAGAGCATCTTGAACCTGCTTGACAACGGCTTCATTGTCATCGCCTGCGGTGGCGGTGGCATCCCTGTTGTCCGCGACTACAGCGACAAGGGTGCCTACAAGGGTCAGGCTGCTGTTATTGACAAGGATATGGGCGGCGAGCTCCTCGGTGAGGACTGCTCTGCTGATGTCCTCGTGTTGTTGACCGCCGTTGATCATGTTGCCATTAACTTTGGCAAGCCTGATCAGAAGGATCTTACCGATATTACGGTTGAAGAGGCCAAGAAGTACGTCGAGGAGGGTCAGTTTGGTAAGGGCTCCATGGAGCCCAAGGTCAAGGCTGGCATTAAGTTTGCAGAGAGCCGTCCTGGTCGCGTCTGCATCATCGGCTCCCTCGAGAAGGCAGCTGAGGCCATGGCTGGTCTTTCCGGTACTCGCATTCACGCATAAGCTCGCGGTCTAGTACCTCTCCACGCCCCGTCGCCTCCCCCGCGGCGGGGCCTTTTTTGTTCCGTGCGGGTTTTATAGCTACAGCGAATGTAGATACAGCGAAAGCGACGGGGATGGCAGAGATGCGCACTACTCAAAACTAGCGACCGTCATCTTCAAAGTTGTAGCCATACAAGAAATACCCGTCTGATTGCAAGGCTGTAGGTGAGTCATTATGTCGCTCAGCCAAGCGCGTAAGTCCTAAATGGTCGTAGAAGCTCCAGTCGCAATCGGTGTCTGTGACAAGATGAGCACTCTTTGCCCCCGCCGCGCGTAAGTAGTCAAGCGCTCCAGTAAAGAGCTTCTTTCCAAGACCAAGTCCACGTGCCGCAGGATTGACTGCAAGCAAGAGCACGCTGTCGTCCTCTTTGAGTTGCGTTTGAGTGAGCATCTGACGATAGGCATCAATCTCACTTTGGTAGCCTTCATCTGCGGGAATGCTTGCTAACACTTCACCGTATTGCTGATTTACAAGCGTTCGTGCCCTATTCCAATTTGCCTGTTGGGCAGCGCTTGGCAGGCCATGGCGGGCAAAAGTAAAGCCGAGCAGATCTTCATCACGCCACGCGCTCACCGCGAATGTTGCTCTCACGAGATAAAAACAGATTTCATTGCCCGAGAGGGCTGCGGCAATTTTTGGATCTACGTCACGGTACCAGGTAGATTTCATAAGATTCCAAGCCGCATCAAAGTCATGCTCTACATCAAAGGTGCGAATTACAACGTCCTGTTGCGTGTTCATGAATAATCCTCTTGAGAAACTCGCTCTTGTCACATAATGCTCTCATCTTAGCTGAGAGCAAGAAAATATTGGCATTGGTCTCTGGTGGCGGTCAGCAGATGACAGTGTTTAGTGTGCTGAGGGAGGACTGCACCGTCTTGGACTATTCCCCTAAGTAGATTGCAAGTGAGCAGGAGGTTGCACAGAGGGAAGGGTATTCCATCACCGTTGTGCGAGCAGATATGACACAGCCGCTGCCTTTTGAAGACGCTAGCTTTGATATGGTGTTTCATCCTGTCTCAAATTGTTATGTAGAAGAGGTCAAGCCAATCTGGAAAGAGTGCCATCGCGTGCTCATACCCTAGAAGTCGTTACTTCAAATCCGGTCCCCGCGACCAAAAACATATTCTTGACCTGCAAAAACAGGCCGGGAATTTTTATATATCCCTGCAGTTTCAGTAGATGGTTCGTTTTTCGAATTTTCGAAAAATATGACCTGCAATTTTACGCGCGCTTACCTCGAAACTTGAACCATCTGTGGTTTGTGTTCCTAAAGGCGGCAATCTTGTGACTTGCTTTGGATATCAAGGCAGCGTTTTCAGACCCCTCTTCGCTCTAAGAGCCGATGTGCGCCATTGCCCCGTTTTTAAGTTTCAGTGTTTTCGCTGGTAGAAAGCCTATTTTGAAAGGCAGCTGTTTTCTCGAGTTTTGCCGCATCTAGTGAGATTAATAAACTCGCAGGTATACTGCGTATGTCTATATTCCAAATATAAATATCTTATTCAATAACAGCACCAAATGGCGCACATCGGTTCTTAGAGCGAAGAGGGGTCTGCGAATAGCGTGGAACACAGACTGATCTGTATTGGAGCTTTTCCGACTCACTGGGCAGATCTCTTTCAATAGGTGGGGATTTTTAATAATGCCAACAAAAAATACTAGAAGGTCTGCGAAAAGTGTGATTACGTGGCTGGTTTGCTAGTTGGGAAGGTAAGATACTAAGCCATTCTCTTTTCGAAGCGGAACATGCCGCCTAGGAATTGGCCGTCGATTTTTTCGGAGTCAAAGTCGGGGTTGTTGGGGTCTGGATGGTGGCTGTTGTAGAACTCCACGATGTGGAAGCCGCACCTGTTTACGTAGAAATGGATGTTGCGTGTCTCGAAGTAGGGCGTGACCAGTCCCCATACCGTCACCTTAGGGTAAGTCTTCTCTATTTCATGCCACGCGGCATAGCCGACACCCTTGCTATGCGCACGGGGGCTGGTAAACAAGATTTCGAGCTCGCCTTTCTCGCTCTCGACCTTCACGATTGCGCCACCAACGTTTTCTCCGTCGCAGACGATTCGCCAGGCCTCGCCCTCGTCGAGGCTCTGCTCGATTGTATCGCGTGAGATTACCTGACCTTCTTCCTCGAAGCTTTCGCCCCTTCTTCCGAACTCCTCGAGTGCTCCGTAGTTGAATGCCTCCTGGTTATCGAGGATGAACTGCTCGCGGTCGCCTTCTTCCAGTCGTTTTAGCCAGACATTCTTCTTATCCATCTCCGGGGCCCTTCTCTGCTCAACTTTTAAAGCCCTGTGCGCAATTCTAAGACACAGGCAGGACTGTGACATGTATGGATACTTCTTCCTGTAGATAGGTACGGTTGGCGGAGATATGCTGGTGGGCGGGTTTGATAAGCATGACTACTGGGTACCGGAGCACGTGCGGGAGCATCTGCGGATGCCAGGGTATCAGCTACCGCTGGAGGACATGGAGGGGCATATCCAGGAATGGGTACTTCACACTCTCGTGGACCCTTCTTGACCCAGGCCTCGCGTTGCTTGCCTCGGCGAACATGAACCACTGGTTCTACAGTTGCACCCAGATCACGCTCAAGAGTCTGCCGAACATATCGGAGACGAACTACACCTACATGGTTATCGACACAGCGAACGCGCTGGGGTACCTGACGAGATGATAGGACATCTAATGGACGATGATGGGACATGTCCCATCCATGGCCCAATGAACGACCCATCAAAGAAGGCTCCATGATGTACAGGCGTTATTTCTGCTCTTAGGAAGCCAATCAGCCTTATTCGATGTATCTTTATTTTGTCGCTGTAAGCACCAAAACTGGGGAGGGTCTATGTCAGAACGTCCCATCAAAAGGGCGCTTGTATCGGTAACCGACAAGACGGGTGTGGTTGAGTTTGTCAAAACGCTCGCCGACGAGTTTGGCGTTGAGGTAATCTCCACGGGAGGTACCGCAAAAGCTCTGGTGGATGGTGGTGTAAAGGTTACTGCCATCGATGACTACACGGGCTTTCCCGAGATGATGGGAGGCCGTGTCAAGACACTGCATCCACGTGTCCATGGTGGCCTGCTCTGCCGCCGAGACGATGAGCAGCACATGGCAGATGCCAAAGCCAATGGCATCGAAATGATTGATATGGCCGTCGTTAACCTCTATGAATTCGAAAAGACGGTAGCTAAACCCGATGTTACCTTTGCAGACGCTATCGAGCACATTGATATCGGTGGTCCCTCCATGCTGCGTTCCGCAGCAAAGAATAACGACTTCGTGACGGTGGTATCCGACCCTGCCGATTACGATCGAATTCTTGCTGAGATGCGTGCAAATGATGGCGCTACCACACTTGAGACCCGCCGTCAGTTGGCTCTCAAGGTCTTTCAGACGACCTCGCGTTACGACAACGCTATCTCAGAATATCTAGCAAGCCAAGTATCTAACGACAATAAAGTTGCAAGTTTTGACAGCTCAATTGAGTTTGATTTCCCCCAGATGTTGACTGTGACTGCCACCAAGCAGCAAAGCCTGCGCTATGGCGAGAATCCCCAGCAGTCTGCGGCGGTTTATCATCTGTCTGACGCTCCAGCCCACTCCCTAGGTATGGCTCGTCAGATTCAGGGCAAGGAGTTGAGCTACAACAACTTCTTGGATACTGATGCTGCCTGGGCTGCTGTGCGTGAGTTTGAGGAGCCTGCCGTCATCATTCTCAAGCACCAAAATCCCTGCGGCTCTGCTGTGGCAGCTGACGTAACTACGGCTTACGATCGTGCCTTTGCCTGTGATCCCAAGAGCGCCTTTGGTGGCATTATTGCGGTCAATCGCGAGGTGCCTCTGTCATTAGTTGAGCATTTTGCCGATGTGAACAAGCAGTTCGTTGAGGTGTTGATTGCTCCTAGTTATAGTCCCGAAGCCCTTGAGCGTCTGTCCAAGCGTAAGAACCTTCGCGTGCTTGAGACAGGTGGCGTTGATGCGGGCGTCTCTCTGGAGATGCGTACGATTGACGGTGCTTTGCTTGTCCAAGAGACTGACCGTGTTGATGAGGATCCTGCGACCTTCGAAGTACCTACCAAGCGCAAGCCGACTGACGCCGAGTGGGAAGATTTGCTCTTTGCTTGGAAGGTTTGCAAGACCGTTAAGTCCAACGCGATTTTAGTTGCCAAAGATCACGCTGGTATTGGTATGGGGCCAGGTCAGCCCAACCGCTCTGATTCGGCGCTGATGGCTTGTGAGCGCGCTGAGGCGGCTTGTGAGCGCATGGGTGTTGCCCCCGAAAATCTCGTAGCTGCTTCCGATGCTTTCTTCCCCTTTAGGGATAGTGTCGATTTGCTTGCTAAGCATGGGGTTACGGCGATTATTCAGCCAGGCGGCTCCATTCGTGACGATGAATCCATCGCTGCTTGTGATGAATATGGCATCACAATGGTTTTTACGGGCAGGCGTCACTTTAGGCACTAAGCTTTACCAAGAAATGCAGGGCGGAGCTGTGACGTGTGGCTCCGCCCTTTTGCATGGCGAGAAGTACGTTGCAAGAACACTGTCGTAGATGCGAGAAATATGCTGCAAGAGGCACTGCCTTAGATGTGAAAATGCATTGCAAGGGTCACTGCTTTAGATGGAGGAGCTGGATATGGCGTTTGAGCTGGGAATACCTTCACTGATTTGCCGTTGGCGTTTGGCAAATGGAGGTCTGCCGCTCGAAAACCGTCATCTGCGCGCCTTTTCCCAGCGCGGAGTTGATCCCGCCTTGGTTTCTTGGGCAAAGCAACACATTGAATGGACCTTGGCTGATGGGGCCGCCGCCAATCCTGACGGCGTGCTCATGTTAGTAGTTGACGAAGAAGGTCAGGCTGCGATGAGCGTGGGTCCCTACAAAGCCCTTGGCGATACCAGTACCAATGCCTTGCTTCAGCGTGCGATGCAGGCCCAGACAGAGGCCGCACATACAGGCGTTGCGCCCGAGACCCTCTGGGCGGTAGCAGCAGGACAAATTACCGCGTATCTTGATCCAACTGAGAAGCTTTCGGGTGCTACCTCTTTGGTAAGCGATCTTACTGCGGCCCACCACATGCAGTTTACGTATGAAGCACAAATTTCTGATGCCCAAACCCTTGCCGCAGCTGACGAAGTATTTTTGGTGTCCGATGAGCACGGCGTCATCGCTGCTGCGGGAAAGCTCGGAACATATGCCAAGCAAATGGCGGCTGACTATCAAAAACTGCTCGCAAGCTTTAGTTAACTTTTTTCGCGGTTCAGATTTCCTTCGCAAAGGCTGCATATTGTTTGAGGTGATTTTATCTGGGCGCAAGCAGACACGCTGGGAACTCTTTAATTCCTACTAAATTCAGGGCATTTAACAGGCGAAATATTCTCATTTAAAGCGCAGTTTAGGCTTTAGCTGAGGTGCAAAATGGTTTATTACATTACTATGTATATGTGCAGCGCACATGTATGGCGCAGGTAACTCAGGCAAGTAAGAGTAGAAGCGTTTCTTGTATGCGTCTTGCATATACAGGCGCCACGACGGATGCCGTAGCGTATGGGGGATTAGGCCGGGCGGATAAATTTCGTCCGGATAGTACTAGGAGAGGAGTACCATGGCTCGATCTTTTAAGTCTATGGACGGCAATGAGGCGGCGGCGTGGGCGTCGTATGCCTTTACGGAGGTAGCGGGCATCTACCCGATTACCCCGTCCAGCCCCATGGCCGACCATGTTGACCAGTGGGCAGCACAGGGTCTCAAAAACATCTTTGGCTCCCCAGTCAAGGTCATCGAGATGGAATCCGAGTCCGGCGCTTCCGGCACCGTTCACGGTTCTTTGGGCACCGGCGCACTGACGACTACTTATACGGCGTCGCAGGGTCTGTTGCTGATGCTTCCCAACATGTACAAGATCGCTGCCGAGCGTCTGCCGGGCGTTTTCCATGTTTCTGCTCGTCAGGTTGCAACGCATGCCTTGAACATCTTTGGCGATCACTCTGATGTTATGTCTGCGCGTCAGACCGGCTTTGCTATGCTCGCCGAGAGCAATGTCCAGCAGGTCATGGACCTCGCTCCCGTAGCTCACCTTGCGGCCATCAAGGGCAGCCTGCCTTTCTTGAATTTCTTCGACGGCTTCCGTACCAGCCACGAGATTCAGAAGGTTGCAACTTGGGACTTTGCTGAGCTTGCGGATATGGTAGATATGGACGCCGTTCAGGCCTTCCGCGATCATGCTCTGAATCCCGAGCATCCTACCGCCCGTGGTAGTCACGAGAATGGCGATATCTACTTCCAGCATCGCGAGGCAATCAATGGTGCATATGATGCACTGCCCGCCATCGTCGAAGACTATATGAAGCAGATCAACGCCAAGCTAGGCACTGACTATGGTCTGTTTAACTACTACGGCGCCGAGGATGCTGACCGTGTTGTCGTCTGCATGGCCTCTTTCTGCGATACGCTCAAGGAAGTCATCGATTATCTCAATGCGCACGGTGAGAAAGTCGGCTTGGTTGAGGTTCACCTCTTCCGTCCCTTCTCCATCAGCCACTTTACCAGTGTTCTTCCCAAGACAGTCAAGAAGATTGCTGTTCTTGACCGTACTAAGGAGCCTGGCTCCATTGGCGAGCCCCTTTATGAGGATGTTGTTGCCGCTCTGTATGAGGCTGGTATGGCTAACCTCACTGTTGTTGGTGGTCGCTATGGTCTTGGCTCCAAGGACGAGCCTCCTGCGGCAGCCTTCTCTGTCTTTGAAGAGCTCAAGAAGGATCAACCTGCTCGTGAGTTCACCATTGGCATTGTTGATGATGTTACTAACCTGTCTCTTCCCATGGATCCCCATGCTCCCAATACCGCAGCAGAGGGCACTATCGAGTGCAAGTTCTGGGGTCTTGGCGGCGACGGTACCGTTGGTGCAAACAAGAACTCCATCAAGATTATTGGTGACCACACCGATAAGTATGTTCAGGCCTACTTCCAGTATGACTCCAAGAAGACCGGCGGCGTTACCCTCAGCCACCTGCGCTTTGGTGACAACCCCATTCGTTCGCCCTACTACGTTACCAAGGCGGACTTTGTTGCTTGCCACAACCCCAGCTATATCGACAAGGGCTTCAAGATGGTCCAAGACGTCAAGCCTGGCGGTACCTTCTTGATCAACTCTCAGTGGGCCCCCGAAGATCTTGGCAAGCACCTTGATGCAGCAGCAAAGCGCTACATTGCTGAGAACAACATTCAGGTTTATCTGATTGACGCTATCGACCTTGCCGAGAAGGTCGGCATGGGCAAGCGCACCAACACCACTCTACAGTCTGCCTTCTTTGCACTGGCCAAGGTCCTTCCCGCTGAGGAGGCCCTCCAGTATATGAAGGACGCTGCTACCAAGTCTTACTCCAAGAAGGGTCAGGCTATCGTCGATTCCAACCGTAAGGCAATCGATGCTGGTGCTACCGCGTTTGTGAAGTTTGATGTTCCTGCAGATTGGGCTAACGTTACCGATGACGCACCCGAGGCTCAGCTGACTGGTCGCGACGCAATCGTTGCTCAGGTCAAAGCAATCACCACCCCTGTCAACCTCATGGATGGTGACAGCCTGCCTGTCTCTGCATTTATGCCCTACGCAGATGGTACTTGGCAGACTGGTGCTTCTCAGTACGAGAAGCGTGGCACCGCAGTTATCGTTCCTCACTGGGATGAGACCAAGTGCATCCAGTGCAACCAGTGCGGCTTTGTATGCCCCCATGCAACCATTCGTCCGTTTGCACTCAATGCCGAAGAAGTTGCAGCTGCACCCGAGACCATGCGTATGGTTGATGCCAAGGGCAAGGGTATGGATGGCTTGAAGTTTGCCATCACCGTATCCCCGCTTGACTGCATGGGCTGCACCAACTGCGCCAAGGTTTGCCCGGTTGACGCTCTCACTATGGTGCCCCAGGCTGACGAGGCTGTTGAGCAGGCAAGCTTTGACTACGGCGTGGCACATGTTGCCGAGAAGCCCGAGCTCTTTGCAGACAATGTAAAGGGTAGCCAGTTCCACAGACCTCTCCTTGAGTTCTCTGGTTCTTGCGCAGGCTGCGCCGAGACTGCTTATGCACGTCTTGTTACCCAGCTCTACGGCGATCACATGTTTATCTCTAACGCTACTGGCTGCTCTTCCATTTGGGGCAACCCTGGTGGTGTGTCTCCGTTTACCGTTAACGGTCAGGGTTATGGTCCCGCTTGGAACAACTCCTTGTTTGAGGACAACGCAGAGCACGGTCTAGGCATGTATCTCGGTTATCAGGCAATCCAGAAGGAGCTCGTAAGCGATGCTGAAGCAATTATTGCTTCTGATGTTTCCGAGGGCCTCAAGGCGGCTGCTCAGCTCTGGTTGGATAGCCGTGGCGAGTATGAGACCAGCAGGTCTGCTGCTCGCGAGTTGCTTACCCTGCTTGAGGGTGTGGATACCCCCGAGGCAAAGCGCATTATTGCCAACAAGCAGTACCTCACCAAGAAGAGCTTCTGGATCTTTGGTGGCGACGGCTGGGCATATGACATTGGCTTTGGTGGCCTAGATCACGTTCTTGCTTCTGGCAACAACGTTAACGTCTTTGTCTTTGACACCGAGATTTACTCCAACACTGGCGGTCAGGTTTCCAAGGCTTCTAACTTGGGTCAGCTTGGTCAGTTTGCCGCAGCAGGCAAAGAGCTCAAGAAGAAGAGCTTGGCTGAGATTGAGATGACCTATGGCTATGTCTATGTTGCACAGGTTGCTATGAGCGCCAACCCCATGCAGCTTCTCAAGGCCCTCAAAGAGGCTGAGGCTTATGACGGCCCGTCCCTTATCATCGGTTACTGCCCGTGCGAGCTCCACTCCATCAAGAAGGGTGGTATGCAGCACTGCCAAGAGGAGATGAAGCGCGCGGTTGAGTGTGGTTACTGGAACCTCTTCCGTTACAACCCCGCAGCTCCTGAGGGCAAGAAGTTCTCTCTTGACTCCAAGGCTCCTAAGGGTGGTTATCAGGAGTTCCTGCAGAACGAGGCCCGCTATGCAGGCCTGATGCGTTCGTTCCCCGAGCGTGCCCAAGAGCTCTTTGAGGCCAACGAGAAGGCGGCTATGGCTCGCTATGATCACCTGCTCAAGCTCAAGGAGGTCTACTCCGAGGTGTAAGGCTTCTCTGTAGTATCGAGTAGGTTTTAGAGCCCCTCCCACTTGGAGGGGCTCTTTTTCGGTGCGCTAGTATGCGTTGGTGCGTCGCGTTTTGTTCCATCTCGCATGGCGGAAGCAATACTTTTCCTACCTACCACATGACACAAGCCACACTTCATTTCACACGAGATGCCAAACGCCACATCCTATTTCATGCTAGACACCAAACGCCACATCTTGTTTCATGCCAAATGCCAGAAGCCACACATCATTTCAAATGATGCAGCTCTGCTTGTCAAAAGCCACACATTCTTTCAGGCTGTTTCATGCTAGGTGCCAAAAGCCACGTTCTACTTCACTTTTTTAGCCAAAAGCCACACTTCGTTTCACGCCCAAAAAATTTACCTGCGCAAACGTCAGGCCCTTTGAAACAGAACGTGGCTTTTGACATTTTTTCTGAAACAGAACGTGGCTTTTGGCATGTAGGGCTGCTTCGATTGAAAGAATCCGTGGCGTTTGACAAGCAAAGAGATGCTGATTGAAACAGTCTGTGGCTTTTGGCAGGCGGGGATGCGACAGTTGAAAGAATGTGTGGCGTTTGGCAAGCGGAATATCCTCGGTTTGTTGCAGCATATAGGGCGGTAGGTGTTGACCAGCGCCGGGAGGATGCAGTGGGGCAGCATGTGTTGACCAGCGCCGGGAGGATGCAGTGGGGCAGCACTGTTGACCAGCGTCGGGAGATGCAGTGGGACGGCAGAAGACTTCAGTAGCCTGTACAGAATTGCTCGTTTATACTCCACCTACCGATTAACGGGCTCTGTGGATATATAAAATGCAAACACCCCGTACCATGAGAATAGTGTCGGTGGTCGGAGAGGGGAACCATGGCAGGTTTTTTGAGCTTTAAATTTACGCGTGAAGAGCGCAATTGGGTTGGTTATGACGTGGGAAACTCAGCGCTAGTCATGCTTAATACCTCCGTTGTGCCCATCTATTTCAACAGCCTTCTAAAGGGCGGTGACTCCGATCGCCTCGTAGTGCTTTGGGGTTTGGCCCAAACCATTGCCTCGCTGGTGGTGGCTATTCTGATGCCTTTGCTTGGATCGCTCGCCGATCGCCGTGATATGAAAATCAAGTTTTTCTTGGGTTTCTTTCTCACAGGTTTGGTGGGCTGTGTCGCCCTTGCATTGCCAATGGGAGCAACACCTTTCCTTGTGGTGTTTGTCATTTGTACCATTGGATTGAATTCGTCAATGACTTTTTATGATGCAATGCTTACGGACGTTACAACTGACGAACGCATGGATAACGTCAGTTCTGCGGGGTTTGCTTGGGGCTATATCGGTTCCTGCGTGCCTTTTATCCTGTCACTGGTTTTGATTTTTGCTGGCCCAAGCACCGGTTTGGTTGATCCGGCGACCGATACTCGCCTGAGCTTTGTTATTACAGCTGCTTGGTGGTTGGCCTTTACTATTCCTTTGATTAAGAGTTACAAGCAGACCCACTGGCGTGAGGCGCGCGAGACGGGTGTGGCAGCAACTTTCCATGAGCTTGGTGTCACCATGCGTGAGATTGGTCAAAACAAAATTATCCTCACCTACATGCTGGCCTTTTTCTTTTATATTGACGGCGTACATACGGTTATAGCCATGGCTACTAGCTATGGCACAGCGCTTGGTATCGACTCAACGCAGTTGGTACTCGCGCTGCTTATTACTCAATTTGTTGCTTTTCCCTCGGCAATTGCCTATGGCATGCTAGCGGGTAAGTATGGCACACTCAAAATGATTCGCATTGCCGTCTTGGCGTACTGCGGCATTGTGCTGTTTGCGGCGTTTTTCCTCAAGACTGCCTTTGAGTTCTGGATTCTTGCAATTACGGTTGGCCTTTTTCAGGGTGGCGTGCAAGCCTTGTCGCGCAGCTACTTTGGCAAGATTATCCCCAAGGAAAAGTCCAACGAGTATTATGGCTTTTTCGATATCTTTGGCCGTTACGCGAGCGTTATGGGTACCGCTATTGTTGCTGGTGTGACTGCTGCAACAGGTAGTTCATCCATTGGCGTACTCTCGGTGGGCTTGTTGCTGGTGGTGGGATGGCTCATGCTAAGAAAGCTTCCCAACGAGTAAGAGCTCATAAACAGTAAGAACTCATAAACCCATCAGAACCGCAACCTTATCTTTGTGTCGTGCGCGAGAGCTGATTCATACTCTAGAATAGGAGTAGTGATGAATCATGCGGCTGAACAGAGGTTGTAGTCCTTGAATCCGGTCATTGTCATTCCCTCATATTGGACAGATGCCGATTGGCTGCCCGCAATGGGCGAAATCGGTAGCTATGATCATGCGACGCATGTTACTAAACCCATGCCCGAACTTGAGCTTTGTCTTTCCAGTCTCGAGCAAGTGCGTGGTGTGTTGCGTGTGGTGGTTTTGCTTGTGGCTGATAGGCGTTGCGAGGAAGCAGCGCGCGCACGTGTAGAGAGCATTTGCCGTGCACACACCCGCTTGAACCTGCTGATTGTGGGCGACGCAGAGGCATGCAGCATTCGCAAGGCGGTAGAACATATCGCACCGCGTATGCGTTCGGATTGCCTGTCGTTGCGCGGCTACGGTGCTATTCGCAATATGGGATTGGCTGTAGCTGCAGTTTTGGGGCATGACACGGTTGTCTTTTTGGACGACGACGAAGTTGTTCTTGACGAGAATTTCTTGTTGGATGCGGTTTATGGGCTTGGCAATGCTAATAGGCAAGGTCTGCCAATTTTGGCGAAGACGGGCTATTACCTCACCAAAGATGGCTCCCCTTATGCAGATGAGGGCCGTACGCGTTGGTGTGATAGATACTGGGGCCTGCATCGCGAGTTCAACCAGTGGATGCGTAGTGCGCTCTCGGGTACACGCATTTCTCGTTCAAACACCATTTACGGTGGCTGTTTCTCTGTTGCTGCAGAAGCTTTTACCAAGGTTGCTTTTGACCCCATGATTACCCGCGGGGAAGACCTTGATTACCTCCTGAACCTTAGAATGTATGGGATGGACGTGTGGTTTGACTCGCAATGGTGTGTGCGTCATCTGCCACCCCCCATTCCTTCTCACGCATCCCTCTTTTTGCAGGATGTCTATCGTTGGTGCTATGAGATTGCCAAACTCAAGCGCACAAATGCAACGATAGGCATGCGACAAATTCGTCCTGCTTCACTCATGCCGTATCCAGCGCCGTGGCTTAACGAAGACGAGCTTTATAGCCGTATCGCTCATACGTCATTGCGCCGTGCAATTAGTTGTCGGGAACATCTGTCGTATTTCTTTGTGTGGCGTCGCGGCCGAAAACAAGCACAGGAGTGGGCAAAAAAAATATCAGGACGTTATTTGGAGTTTCAAACTTATTGGCCGCGAGTAATGTCCATGCTTTGGGACGATCATCTCATCGCTCGAAAAATTCTGCAGTCAGGTACAGTACAGTCATTACATCAGGGAATCTCAGACGATACGATGGCAAGCGCTCCGTTGACCTCTCGGGATTTGCTTCCCAAGATTGAAGAGGAGCAGAGATGAGCGAAGCTCAAAATAACAAAGTTGGCTCGTCGCGCAGCTCTGAATGGTCAGATATGCCCAGCTGGTTTAGACACAATCAGGATACATTGGTGCATGGTACGTTTATCGTGGCGGCTGTGTTTTTGGTTATCTTGCTTGCGTGGGGTATCACCGCTGCAAATTTTGCTGCAACGATGATTGCAGGCGGCGGCTTGGCTGTGGCAATTGTGTTGGTGGGTACCTCGACGGCGATGCCAGATAATCTACGCTCCGAAGCCACCGAGCGTACCTTGCGTTTGGCGTCCAAGACGCTCAACTATATGAGTGGTGGCCTGACAGCTGAAAATTGCGAGCAAGTCTGTCGCATCTTGCTGCCCGAGACACAGGCAAATGCGATTTCTATGACCGATACACGTACAACTTTGGCATATATCGGGGAGGAACGCGTAGAGTTTCCCGTTGATTTTCCCGTCTCTCAGCCCACACAAGAAGTACTGGCGAGTGGGCATATGCAGACCTATGCTGACATTGATAAAGCCGAATGGGATGCTTCGGATTCCCCCAAAAAGCCCCAGGGTATACTGCCGCACCCCATTGGGGTTATTGTGCCTTTAATTGTGGCAAATCGTACAGTAGGCACTCTCAAGTTCTACTTCCGTCATGGTCGCGATGTTGATCGCACGCAGCTTGCCATTGCGCGCGGTTTTTCGGAATTGCTCTCGACTCAGCTCTACAGCTATGAGGTAGATCGCCAAGCAGAACTTACCGCCCGTGCAGAGATTAAGGCCTTGCAGGCGCAGATTAATCCGCATTTCCTCTTTAATACGCTCAATACCATTGCGTCATTTACGCGTGTAGATCCTACTAAGGCACGTAATCTATTGCGTGAGTTCTCATCTTTTTATCGGTATACGCTCGATAGTTCTCGCTCTCTGATACCGCTTTCGCTGGAGTTGGAACAAACACGGCGCTATCTCAAGATTGAAAAAGCGCGTTTTGGTGCAGATCGTATTATCGAGACAGAGCATATAGAAGCGGGTTGCGAAGCGATTCGTATCCCCGGTTTTCTCATTCAGCCTATTGTGGAAAATTCTGTCCGTCACGCTATGCGTGATGAAGGCCCACTGCATATTGATGTGCAGGTGGTGCACGATGGTGATGATGTGATGATTGCTGTTGCAGACGATGGCTTGGGCATGGGCTCAGAGGTGGCCGAGCGCCTGTTAGATAACTCCGCCAAGACGGTCACCATTGCCCCTGGTGCTCATGGCCGAGGTGCTGGCGTTGCTCTTTCCAATGTTGCTGAGCGCATAGAGCGCTTCTTTGGCGTGGGTTCTGGAGTTGAGGTTATGAGTCGTGAAGGTGAAGGTACGGTTGTTACTTTGAGATTGGTTAACGCTGCGCCTCATGATGATGAGGATGTGAGTGACGAGAGTAATACCTTTACTGAGCTGATCTAGTGTGAGCAATTCTATAGTAATTCGAACAGAAAAATGTTCAAAAGTGACGCTTTGACGTCGTTGGCGTACTATATAAAGACTCATGCACGGCTATGACGCACAAGTTCGCACTGTTTTTAGCATCGGGTTTTTATGCTGCGTCCAGCTATGTCAGATATAGAGAGGATGATTGCATGCTGCGCGCTTTGATTGTGGACGACGAGGCTCCTGCTCGTTTCGAGCTGCGTTCCTTGCTAGAAGAGACAGGCAAGATGGATGCCATCTCTGAGGTGTCGAGCGCACGCGAAGCTGTGGCAAGTCTGGTCAAGAGTCGCGAGCATGGTGGAGAGAATATCGACGTACTTTTTCTAGATGTCTCGATGCCCAAGACTACGGGTATGCAGCTTGCTGATGCATTGCATAAGCTCAAAAATCCTCCCGCAATTGTCTTTGTAACGGCATACAGCGAGTATGCCGTTGAGGCGTTTGGCGTCGATGCGGTTGATTACCTCATGAAGCCTGTTGAGATGGACCGTCTGCAGCAAGCTATTGCCAAGGTCGAGGCTCGTCTCAAGACTGCGGTGATACAACCTGCAAATAGCATCAATACCGAGCGCATTCCTGTGGAAAAGGGCGGTCATAAGGTCTTGGTGCCTGTCAATCAGATTCGTTACGTTGAGGCCAAAGACGACTACTCCTGCATTTATACCGATACCGATCGCTATCTGTCGACAATCTCGCTGGCAAAGCTCGAACAGCGCCTGACTCCTCACGGCTTTTATCGGGTGCATCGTGGCTACATCGTTAACCTTGATTTTGTACAAGATTTTGTCACTATATCGGGTGGCGTTGTTCAGCTGGGTCTCAAGGACGTTGAAGACAAGAAGATTCCGGTGTCTCGCCGTCGTGTAGTTGCTGTCAAAAGGATGCTCGGCCTCTAAGCCGAGGTGGGGGGCGCGTAATGCGATATGACATCATCTCCGATACCCACGGATGGCTTTCAGAGGAACTGCTAAAGCAGCTCCAAGGAGCTGATGTTATTGTCCATGCGGGAGATATCTGCTCTCCTTCTGACTATCGCACGCTATCAAATATTGCACCGGTGCATTTGTGTTTGGGCAACAACGATTGGGACAATATACCCTATGGCCCGCGCGTGCAGAAGCAAGTGCATTTTGAGTCCGAGGGTTTCCGCTGGCAGATTTGCCATTATGAATATCGCTTGAACTTAGATAGTTGCGATATTGCTGTGTGTGGACACACTCATCGCCCCTTCATAGAGCGCGATCAGACAACCGGCACGCTTCTTATCAATCCAGGCAGTCCCACTTGGCCACGCAACGGTTTTCCTTCTATGGTGCGCTTGATAATCACCAATGGCAAAATCACTGAGGCCCGCATTATTAAACTCAGCAAGGAAGATTCATGATTAAGCTTGCACTCTCAGATATTGATGACACGCTTGTCCACTATGGCAGCGGAGCTACTGTAGAGGCAGTTGAAGCGATTCATGCTATGCAAGATGCAGGTTTGCATTTTGCTACTGCAACAGGTCGTGTGGCCTCGTCAATTCCTCATCTGCTGCGTGGAGATCAGAGGGCAAGCGCAACGACAGTTTGTTGCAATGGTCAGATTGTTTTGCTTGAAGGCAAAGTCATTGCTCGCGAGGTTTTGCCGCATGACGCGTTGGTGCGTGTGACCGAGATCTTAAGTGACGAGTTTGGCGCCGTGTTGACTTTGTATGAAGAGCATGACGTGAGCTATGGCGTTGGTATCTCTGATGAGGAGCGCGCTGCTTGTAGCGATATTTTTTGGCCAGAGACAGGCGTGCGCCCCGTGGTGCCTGACTATGAAATTGTTAAGGCCAATGTACATGTAAAGGGTACACGTGAGCGCATGGCGCGCATTAAGGAAGTATTGGTTTCTGAGGTTCCCGAGCTGGATTTTGTTTATCCCAATCCCACAGCTCCCCTGATTGATATCTTGCCTCACGGTAAAAACAAGGCAACAGGAGCTGACGTTTTACGCAAAGCCTTGGGCTTAGATTGGGATGAGGTCTGCGTCTTTGGTGATGCAGAAAATGACCTCATGCTGCTTAATGCTGTGCCGAATTCGGTCGCCATGGCAAATGCCATGCCCGAAGTTGCTCGAATGGCTCGTTGGCACATTGGTTCGTCTGCCGAAGATGCGGTGGCTGGTGCCTTGCGCGATATTGTGCAAGCATCCAAAACGGGATCCATGCCCAGCTTTATGAGCGAGGAGTAGGTCATGCTAAAGCCGGAGCGCCAAAATGCAATTGTCACCCTTGTGACCAAGTTGGACTTTGCTTCGGTAAAGCAAATTTCGGAACAACTTGATGTGTCCGAGATGACCATCCGTCGCGATCTTGAGGAACTTGCTGAGGTTGGGCGCTTAACGCGCGTGCATGGTGGCGCGCGTAGTATTGCAGGTCTTCATGGCACTGTAGCTCGTCGCGAATACACCACCAGCGAAAAGCATCAGCAGCACGCTATCGAAAAAGAACAAATTGCCCAAACAGCTGCCCGTCTTGTCCAAGATGGGGACACAGTTTTTCTGGGCGCCGGTACCACCTGTGAGGCACTTGCGCGTGCTATTGGCAATGTCCATCTGCGTGCCATTACAAATAGTATTCAGGTTTTTAGTGCGCTTAACGAATGCGATACGCTAGATGTCATTCTTATCGGGGGAGAGTATCGTCCCAATACGGGTGCCTTTGTTGGGGGTATTTCTGAACGTTCTATTGAAGCCATTGGCATTAGTAAGGCGTTTGTGGGGACCAATGGTGTGCATGATGGACTGATTTTTGGTTCAAATTCTCTTGAGGGCAGCCTCTTTCGCATGGCGCTTAATCGTGCTGATGCTCGTTATGTGGTGACCGATTCAAGCAAGATTGGCAAGCGAGATTTTTACGGTTTCTACGATGTGGTGAACCTTGATGGCATTGTGACCGATGCTGCCATCAGTGAAAAACAAGCGAAAGCCCTTTCAGAACTCACCGAAGTCATCTTCTAAAAATTAATCGGGGAGAAAGCGTTTTGATCGGTCTTACCAGGTTTAAAAGCAATGCTTTGCTACCAGCCATCGATCTCATGAAAGCCCGCTATTTTGTCTGAAAAATTTTTTGTTTGATTGTGTGAATGGATTTTTGTTTAGAAAAGATTAACCTGCACGTCAACATAACCGTTAGCTTTTCTAGAGCTGATTTTGCAAGTTTGCAATTCGCACAAGTATGTTTATCTGATGCAGAACAAACAAAAATTAACAATACAAACAAAACCGCTCACCGTTATAATACTACCGCTGGCGGTAATTCACAAAATATAATGGCAGTTGAACGTACATTTATACCAGCTGCTTGCCAGTGATAAAAAATGTGCGTGAGAGGAGAATTTCATGCTGGGCAAGGAAGTCATTATGAAAGAGCTTGCCGAAGTGGATCTTGAAGCATCCACCCCTTTTGAAGTTTTTGAGATTATGGGTAAGCGTTTCCTCGAAAAGAGCTATGTCAACGAAACATATCTTCCATCCATTACTGAGCGTGAAAACAACTATTCTACCGCACTTCCTGTAGAGCCCTATCCCATTGCAATTCCTCATACCGAGGGCGAGGCTATTGTCAAGCCTTTCATTGCCCCTGTTCGTCTAAAAACCCCAATCCCTTGGGGTGATATGTCTGATCCCGACAACAAATTAGATGTGAAGCTCGCTTTTATGCTTGGTTTTAATGAGCCCGGTGCTCACATTATTTTGCTGCAGATTTTGATGCACAATTTCCAGCGTCAAGATTGGGTTGATGCTCTGCTCAAGACTCCTACGGCCGATGCTTTCTATGACACGGTCATGGATATGGAATGGGTCTACGACGAGTAAGAGCCGCAAAAAGCAAGGAAAGTCCTGATTGAAAGGGGATTAGTTATGCCAGTACCTATTATCGTCGCCTGCGGCAGCGGAGTTGCCACTTCTCAGACCGTTGCCTCCAAGGTGAACCGCATGCTTAAAAAAGACAACATTGATGCCGAGGTCACTGCTGTTGACCTTAAGTCCGTTGAGCGTCATCTCAAGGGCGCGGCGGCCTATATCACCATTGTCCGTGAGAAGAACAAGAGCTACGGCGTACCCGTTGTCGATGGCATCGCTTTTCTTACTGGCATGAACCAGCAGAAGGAGTACCAGAAGCTGCTGGGCTACATCAAGGATTTCCAGAACGCTGCTAAGTAGCGTTCTCTGGTGATTTGGCGTTACGCCAGCTTTCCACTCTTCCCTATCTGGGGGGAAGCTTGGTAGGGAAGAGCGTGGAGTTGGTGGCGGGTTTAGCAAGTGTAGTTTCACGCGAACGAAGAGAGGGTGCCTAATGGACATTAGTGCTGCTTCGACATGGATTCAAGGCTTCTTGAGTTCTGTCCCGTCGTACGTATTTGTACCTGCACTCATGATTATCATGGGTCTTATCGTCAAGATGAAGCCGTCTGAGGCTGTAAGTTCTGGTTTGCTGTTGGGTGTTGCCTTTACTGGCATGTCCATGCTGATTTCTTACATGACCAGCATCATGGGCCCCATCGGTGAGGCCATGTTGGGTCGCTTAGGCATCAACTTGCCCATCGTTGACGGTGGCTGGACAACCATGTCCGCTATCTCTTGGACCTGGCCGTATGCCGTTTTGATGTTCCCCCTGATGATTGTCATCAACATCATCATGCTGACCATCAACCAGACCGATACGTTTAACGCTGACCTCTGGAATGTCTGGGGCAAGATCTTTACCGCCGTCGGCGTTGTTGCCATTACTGGATCTGTGCCCATCGCTTTTGTTATTGCTGCTGTCCAAATCGTCTTTGAGCTCAAGATTGCTGACGTGTTCAAGGATCAGATTTATGAGATGAGTGGCATTCCTGGTGTTACCACTACTCACAGGATGGTATTTACCGCTGCATGGCTGTATCCCATCGACAAACTGCTCCGCAAGATTCCTGCGCTGAACACCAAGATGGATGCTGCAGCACTGCGTGAAAAGATTGGTATCTTTGCAGAGAATCATGTCCTTGGTTTTATCCTTGGCTGCTTCTTTGGTCTGCTTGCTGGCTATGATCCGGGCAAGCTTCTCGGCACTGGCATTGAGTGCGCCATGTGCTTGACACTCTTCCCTGTTATCTCCAAGTACTTCATGGAGGCTCTGTCCCCCATCTCCGAGGCTGTCTCCGACTACATGAACGCTCGTTTCGAGGGCCGCACCCTGGTCGTCGGTCTCGACTGGCCGTTCCTTGGCGGCGCCAACGAGATTTGGCTTGCTGCTATGTGGGGCATTCCTGTAACCACCATCTGGGCATTTCTGCTTGCTGGTCACGGCAATGAAATTCTGCCCTTTGCAGGTATTGTCAACGTATCTCTTGCAGTTCCCGCATGGCTTGTTACACGTGGCAACGTGCCTCGTATGTGCATCCTCTTTGTCATCGCTGTTCCTGTGTATCTGCTCGTTGGTACTGCATTCGCTCCCTTCATGACTGACCTTGCAAACAGCACGGGCCTCAAGCTGGGTCTTGCTGCTGGTCAGATGATTTCGAACTCTGGTATGGACGCTCCTCTGCAGACCTATGCTTTTGCAGAGTTCCTTGACTGTCTCAAGGGTAACTTCCTGCCTTTGATTTGCTTGGTTATCTGGATTCTGGGCTTTATGTACACAGTCCACGACATCAAGAAGGGTGGCAACGCTGCTCCCGAGACCACCTCTGAAGAGTAGTTTGTCTGGGCGGTAACGCCAGCCACTCATCTGGCATCGCCGCCGCCCGTGTTCTTCCCAGCACGGACGGCGGCTTTTTAGGTTCTGTCTAGTTTTGGTTCCACCAAATAGAAAGGATCCAACAATGCTTGAGGATCTTAAGCTCCGTGTTATGAATGTTGCAAAGCAGGCTCAGCGCGATGGTCTGTGCAAGCACAAGTCCGGTAACTTCTCTGCACGTGACAAAGAAACTGGTCTCGTTGTTATTACCCCAACCAGTGTTGACCGTGAGGACCTTGTTGTTCCTGATATGGTTGTTATGGACCTTGACGCTAATGTCGTCGAAAACCAGACCGGTTTGCGTCCTACCTCAGAGTCTTTGATGCATCTCAAGATTTATCAGGAGCGCGAAGACGTTGTCGCTTTGGCGCATACTCATTCGATGTATGCCACAACCTTTGCGGTGCTAAACAAGCCCATCCCTGCAGTTGTCTATGAGATTGCCAATCTCAACTGCTCTCAGGCTCGTATTCCTGTGGCTCCTTATGGTCGCCCCGGCACCCCCGCCCTTGCCGATAATGTGGTTGAGGCCATTCATGAGGCTGACGTTTTCCTGATGCAAGGTCATGGTTGCGTTGCTGTTGATGAGACCAGTGTGGAGGAGGCCTACCTCAAGGTTTGCTACATCGAAGAGCTGGCTGAGCTCTACTATCACTCTCTCGTTGCTGGTCAGGGTGTCGAGCCTTACAGCTTCCCTGTGGACGAGCTTCAGAAGTGGGAGTACCCCAAGGAGATTAAGTTTCCCAACGCTAAGTAGGTAAAGCTTCGGACACGGCAGACGTTGCGTGCATCTGCCGTGTCTTGGTATTGCCATTACATGTGGTTGTACCGACGGGAATGTGATTTTGCTAACAGCGGTATATCGCCATCGCAACAAGGGTTTGGAATAACTATATGAGCAAGGGCAAGCAGACACATAAGAGCAAAAAAATTCCTCAGGCGGAGGATGGTTCGGTGAACTCTGTCGAGCAGGATATCACTGCTGCTATTGACGCTGCTACCCCTGCGGCGCGCCGTGAGTCAAAGAAGGCAGATGCTCAGACTGAGGCACCCGAAGAACAACCTACTCACAAGAGCGTTTGGAAAAAGACCGAAGACGGCGATTTGATTGTCTCGGAAAATCCTCTCACAAATGCCAATAAAACCAATGAGCGCGATGAGCGTCGTCGCCAGAAAAAACGCATTGAGCACCTGCGCAAAAAATATGGTCTTGAGCGTATGACTGAGCGCAAAGAGCCCTTGCCTATTTCGGTGGGCATGCGTATTTGGACTATCGTTGAGGTGCTTGCGCTCAGCGCAGTGTGGATTTTTGCTTTTAATCTGCTCTATGATCGTCTAAGTGACATCATGGCAGGCGTTGGTCTTGCGGTGCTTTTCTTTGGCATATTGTTTGCCATGCACGTGACTCGCGGTCTGTTGGAGTCGCGTCGTCGCTACGACGTAAAACCTTCGGCCTCGACAATTCACTATTACATGCAAATGCTGCATTACGACGTCAGATGGTGGGGCCTTATCACTTTTGGAGTGTATGCGGCTATGTGGTTTGTCGAGCGTTTACTGCCTATTAGTGGCACTGCAATGGATGTGGTCTATATCGCTTGTGCTGCTTATCTGGGTTATGTCTGGACTATCAAGTACAAAGGTATTGAGTTTGTGCCCTTTACCTATATGGAGACTATTTTTTGCCTGATTGCGATGTTCTCCAATTACATCGTGTTTTTTGTCGTTCGCTAAGTTGCCACCGCGCAAAAGAAGGGATGAGCTATGAAAAAGATCATCAACGCACCCGAGAACTATACCGACGATATGCTGCGTGGCATCTACGCAGCTCATCCCGAGGTTACTTACGCCGAGGATGACCTGCGCTGCTACTGCATTGCCAAGCCCAAGCCCAACAAAGTTGCCATTATCACTGGTGGCGGTACGGGACATTTGCCCCTCTTTCTGGGTTATGTAGGCGAAGGTCTTATCGACGGCTGCGGTGTTGGCGGCGTATTCCAGTCCCCTTCGGGTGAGCAGATTTACAACATTGCCAAGCAGGTTGAAACAGGTGCTGGCGTGTTGTTCCTTTATGGCAACTACACGGGCGATATCATGAACTTTGACATGGCGGCCGAAATGCTTGATATGGACGACATTGAGACTCGCTCTATTGTCGGCGCTGATGATGTCAATTCCAACGCAAATCCTGAGGCGCGTCGTGGTGTTGCTGGCATCTACTTTATGTACAAAGCTGCTGGTGCCAAGGCAGACCAGGGTGGCACTTTGGATGAGGTTCTTGCAGCTGCAAAGAAGGCCGGTGATAATGTCAGGACTGTTGGCTTTGCTCTGACTCCCTGTGTTGTGCCTGAAGTTGGTAAATCTAACTTCACTCTTGGCGACGAGGAGATGGCCTTTGGCATGGGCATCCACGGCGAGCCCGGCGTTTGGAATGGTCCCATCAAGATTGCTGATGAGCTAGCAGAAGAGTCTCTCGACATTATTCTCAAGGATATGCCCGTGGCAGAGGGTGAAGAAGTTGCCGTACTTATCAACGGCCTCGGTGCCACCTCTGGTGAGGAACTCTACATTCTCTTTGATTCGGTCCGTCGCTATCTTGATGCCAAGGGTATTAAGGTCTACAAGGCTATCGTCGGCGAATATGCTACCTCAATGGAAATGATGGGTGCCTCTATCTCAATCTGCAAGATGGATGACGAGCTCAAGGGCTATGTTGACTACCCCGTGAATACCCCCTTCATCTGCCAGAAGTAAGAAATGTCTGGGACAAGTAGGTTCTGCTTGTCCCAAGTTACACGCAAGGAAGGAATCCTTATGGACAAGATGGGCGTAGAAGACGTTATTGAGATGTTTGAGAGCGTAGCTGCTATTTTCGCTGAGAAGAAAGAAGAACTCTGCGAGATGGATGCCGCTATGGGCGATGGTGACCTAGGCCTGACGATGAATAAGGGTTATGCCGCACTGCCTGGCTTGCTTCGCGATAACTCTGCCGAGGGTGATATTGGCAAGATGCTTGCAAAAGGTGGCATGAAGATGTCCTCGGTTGTTCCGTCAACAATGGGCACCTTGATGAGCTCGGGCATCATGGGCGCAGGTAAGGCTCTCAAGGGCAAGACCGAGCTTGAACCTGCTGACCTTATCACCTTCTATCGTGCTTTTGCTGATGGCTTGGCAAAACGTGGCAAGACTCAGCTGGGCGACCGCACCATTCTTGATGCGCTGGACGCAGGTGCAGTGAAAGCTGCAGAGGTAGATCCCGCAGAAGGCTTCTTGGCTGTTGCCACTGCTGCGGTTGAGGGTGCCAAAGCAGGCGTTGAGGCTACCAAGGATATGATTCCTAAGTATGGTAAGGCGGCAGTTTTTTCTGCTAAGGCCAAGGGCGTTGCGGACCAGGGTGCTGTGGCTGGTTGCTATCTTGATACAGCCATCTTGAACTACTTCCAGGCCAAAAACGCTTAGTTTATCCCTTTCCGGCGGGCGCGATGGGCCTTTGGCTGTCGCGCCCGTTTTTTCTAGCTTTTAAAGGAGATCCAATGCTATATAACGATCCTAAAACCTTTCGTGAGGAAATGCTCAAAGGCTATGCAGCTGCCTATCCTGAATATGTTGTTCAGGTGCCAGGTGGTGTAGCTCGTGCTACTGAAATGCCTGAGGATAAAGTTGCCGTTATCAATGGTGGTGGCTCAGGTCACTATCCTGCATTTTGCGGTATTGTTGGCGACGGATTCATGGATGCAACAGTGGTCGGTAATGTCTTTACTTCACCTTCCACCGATGATGTTTTGCATGTAGCAAAGTCTGTCGAGCACGGTACCGGTGTTTTTATCGTTGGTGGTAACTACGCAGGCGACAAGATGAATTTCAACCTCGCGCGTGACGCTATGCGCAAGGAAGGAATCGATGCGCGTACCTTCTACATTACCGATGATGTAGCTGCAGCAAAGCCCGAAGAATGGGAAAAGAGACGCGGCAACGTTGGCACTTTTACCGTATTCAAGTCGGTGGGCGCCGCTGCGGCTGAGGGCAAAAGCCTTGATGAGCTTGAGCGTGTGGCAAAGCTTTCCAATGATCGCGTGCGTACGATGAGCATGGGTTTTCGTGGCTGCACATTGCCAGGTGAGAGCGCGCCCTTATTCCATGTACCCGCAGGCAAAATGGAGGTAGGTCAGGGCATTCATGGCGAGCCTGGTGTTGGTGAAGCAGATCTTGCGTCTGCAGCAGAGGTGGCAAAACTGCTAGTAGACCGCGTATTGGCAGAGGCTCCAGCAGACGACAACAAGCGTATCGCTGTTATTCTTGATGGCTTAGGTTCCACTAAGTATGAAGAGCTTTTTGTGGTATGGGGCACCGTGCGCGACTTGCTTGAAGAACGCGGATATACCTTGGTTGAACCCTTGGTGGGCGAGTTTGTCACCAGTCTTGATATGGAAGGCATCGCACTTTCTGTTGAATTCTTAACCGATGAGTTGGAGCGCTACTGGAAAGCTCCTGCATCCACTCCTGCATTCCGCAAGGGTGCAAGCGAAGGGCTGTCTGGTGCTCGTCGTGAGTATGCTGCAGTAGCCGACGCAAGCAAGAGCTACGTTGCGGGTTCCGAGGCTTCTCGCGTAGCTGCCTCCTATATCGTTGATGCGTTTGACCGCGTGAAAGCAGCGATTGCTGAGGCCGAGCCTGAACTTGCAAAGATTGACGGTGTAGCAGGCGATGGCGATCACGGTCGCGGCATGGTAAAAGGAACGACTTTTGCTGCTGAGGCAGCGGCCGAGGCATATGCCGCAGGCGCCGCCGCGGGTTCTGTGCTCATCGAAGCAGGTAAGGCTTGGGCATCTAAGGCCGGGGGTACCTCTGGAGTGCTGTGGGGAGAAGCCCTCGAAGCTGCTGGCAAAGTTGTAGGCGACAATGCAGATAACTACGATGCAACGATTGCGGCGGCTGCAGTTAAAGCTGCTTATGAGCGTATGCTTGGGCTTGGTGGCGCACATCGTGGTGACAAAACCATGCTAGATACACTCATTCCTTTTGCCGAAGCACTTGAGGCTGCAGCACAAGATGGATCTTCTCTTGCTGATGCGTGGGCAAGGGCATCTGAGGTTGCCGATCAGGCTGCCAAGGATACCGCACAGCTTGTCCCCAAGGTTGGTCGCGCGCGTCCTGCAGCGGAGCGTAGTCTAGGCACCCCTGATGCGGGAGCTGTGTCGATGGCTTTAGTTATCCGCACGGTGATGTAGTGAGGAGTTAGCGTACGAGTAGGCTCTACATAATCTAGAATGCTGTGCAACATGAGCGTCTTTCCTGCTTGTGCTCTCTAGCAAACGAGGATGATACAAAAAAATAAGAGGGATGCTTTGGGTTGACTCTAAAATTTCTAGAGTCAGCCCATCGATATATGAGCCATCAAGTAAGAGTAGGGGGTCTATACTTTGGTCCATAGCAAGCAGTAATTCTAAAGAGATGATGAGAGGCGAGAGTACCCGCATGCGAAAACGACAGGCTGACATAGTTTGGGGAGCTCTCATAGCGCTTGCTTTGATAGTTATACGACCCTGGCAGAGAGGGGATGCGCTAAGTCCGGGCATATTTATGTATTTTGCGGGCGGAATAATTATTGGAACTATTTTATGTCGCAAGTTTTTACAGTCTCATCATTCAATTTCAGCGAGAAGAGCTCGCTGGATTTTTGTTGCTGGATTTCTTACTTGCTTCGTTTCGATATTTCTTTTCATTGATGATTTGTTTAATGTGATGCATATTCAGGGACTCATTTTAAGGGTCTGGATTATAGAAGTATTGCTTCCGATATGTCTCGTTGCCCTTGGTATTCTTTGCGTAGCATCATATATGGCGAGAGCATTGAGACGCACTCAAGAAGGACAACAAGAAGCTCATAGTGCAGTTATTCCTTATGAGTTTCCCCTTCTGATGCTTGCAGGATTTTGCCAGTCTATCCCGCAGGTTTTTCCCGAACAACTGTCGGTTGGTTATTATGTGCTATCTGCCATTGCAACGTTTTTTGCAGTATGCGTTTTGTTGCATTGCCTGACCCCATTTAAGCAATCACCTGAAAACACAGCGATGGGTAAGAATGCTGAAGTAGAATACGCGCTTAGCCAAGCAGTTCAGGAGTTTAGATTATTTGCCTGCGGTCTTCTTATGTGGGATGTGGTAACTCGCGTAGTTAATATGACAGTTGTTGGCATGGGCGCATGCGTACTTCTTATTCTCGCGTTCATATTACTTGTGAAATCAATGCATGAGTTGCAGAGGCAAAAGGGCTCCCCCGTTGTTGTATCGATGCCAAAAGAAAAATCTGATATTGTACGCGTAGCGTGTATAGAGGCTGGTCTTAGCGAGCGTGAAATTTCAGCAATTGAACTGATGCTGGCAGGAAAAACTTCCTCTGAGTCCGCCGAAGTGCTTGGTATTAGTGCACCTACGGTGCGCACATATCTCAGACGATCCTATAAAAAGCTTCATGTTGCCGATGCCCAAGAATTGGAATCACGTTTTCAGGACAACAAAGAGAACAATCTTGACTCGGTATCAGAAACAATAGCGAAGACCTGCATAGAGCAAAGCGAAAAAATTATAGATAGTGTACAAGCAAACAAAATTCAACAATTATTGTGTTTGCCGATTTATGTTTGGTTGTGCGGCCCGTTATCGTTAGCTTATTTGCTGCTCTTCCCAATCGGAGCTGCTATGCATCCGTGGGGTTTAGGGCGTCATATAACGCTGGGCGTTGCCTGTGCCTGTATTTTATTTGGTGCCTATAAACGATATCTTTTTACTCGTCGTTTTGATGAAGCATCAGAAGTTCTTAACGAGACGAGTACAAAGCGATATTGGATACTCTTTAGCTTGTGTCTTCTATGGGCAGTGGGTATCTGTGCGGTATATCACCTGAATTATGTCCAGACAGAAGACTGGCCTAGGGACTCAATAACATCCTTATGGTATCTACTTGCGTTTGCAATCCTTATGGTTTGCTTACTGATGTGTGCACGTATTGCCATTCGAACGATATGTATTTCTGATCTTGTATACGCCATTTCAAGCGCGTCATGTTTCGTAGCATTTTCTTCGTTTGGTACTATTTGCTGGGTAATTGCAGTTGGTATTGCCGCAGTCCTCTCGATAGCCTTTATCCGATTGTCTGGGAAGATGACAGAAAATGTGGGAGCTCTTCAAGCGGCGAGTGACCAGCCATCATTTTTTAGCGAAGCTTCTCCTGCGAACTTTGCAATGTTTGTTGTTGCGTTTGGGATTGGCGTCACATTTGAGGAAACGTGGCGTATCTCTACCTGGCTTTGTATGTTGCCCATGCTTGTTCCGTTTATTACGACTTTAACTTTATTTTCAGGAATGATGTCCGTAAAACACAGAGGTGATAAGCAACGTATACCTTTAATTATTGTCTCCATAGCTAGTTTGATGTTGGTATTGCAACAGGGAATCTGGAGCATATGTCCACTCGCTCTTTTTATCTGGTGTGCGTTGATGCTTGCACAGTTTTTGGCAGCGTATAGCGAAGGTAATCGCTCGGGAACTAGACTAACGTCGTTGCCAAGATACCTTATCTGCTTTGGTTTGGGTATCGTTGTAATGTTGGTTGCAGTTGATAAATACGCACAGCTGCTCTCAGCGCATCCAAGCTATCTTTTGTGGTTGGGTGGACCAGCTGTGTTACAACAGGTCTTTTTGTTTTTCGCCGGTATAGCATCAGTGTCTTTGAGTGCTTCTACAGTTGTTTGCGGTATGCATCTCTATAACAGAATTGCGAGTAACGAGCTTTTGGAGAAACTGCCTCTTTCTACCGATGAGCGGATACTTCACTATCTGGAATCCCGCGGTTTGGACGAGATTCAGTCTCGCGTATCGTTGGGCATCGTGCGCGGTTTTAGTATAAAAGAAATTGCTACCCGTATGGGCTACTCTCCTTCCGCAATAGGTGCCGCTCGAACCAGTGCCTATAAGGTACTTGATGTTCATGAGCGCAAGGGTCTAGTGAACTGTATATTGCGAGGTATAGGCATGTAATCAGCCATCCTTCCTAACTCTAGTGCCCTGATGACTAGTAAAGAGTGAGCAGCTAACCAATCATTGACCTCACTAAGGGCGCCCGAGAAATTACAAAAGGAAGGATGAGATTATGTTGCACAAAAAGCCCTTCGCTTTAACGATTGCTGCAGCGCTGGCAATGCTTCTCTCATGCATGCCTAGTTTTTCATGTTAGAAGGAGCTGCTGGTGAATATTAAAAAAAGCGAAATGCGAACCATCAGATTGCTTGCGGTACTTATTGGCATAGCTGCCATAGCTTATGGTGGGTGGCTTTCCTACCAATATGTTCTAGCCAGGCAGTCTGATCAGATAGTAAAAGAATTTAAGAGGGATAAAAGATTTAAGGGGTCCATGCATCAGACTCTGACTTTAGATTCTAAAAAAGACGTGGTGGATATCCCAGACGGAGATCCAATGGGTGTGTATTACGACTGGTCTGGCGTAATGCAGGCGACTGTAGATTCATACAAGGTATTTGATAGTCCTAAAGAGGCTGGACTCAAGGTTGGTGAATATGGGGTTACACCAACAAATGACAAAAAAAGTAAATTTGCACTTGTAACGTTTACCCTCAAGAACGTGAGCGCTACTCCTAGTGGAATCTTGGGCAATCACGATGGGTATAGTGTATCTGTATTTCACCATAACGCGACTAGTGAAATAGATTACTTTAACCTTGCGACACACGCACATTCTGAGCATGAATATTTAAATTATGAGCTGGGAATTGGTGAAGAAAAACAGATAGAGTTGGGATTTTATCTTGATCCAGACTCTGATGAGAATTCTTCAGAGTTTGTGATTGGTATTGATGGCTCTGCAGTGCAGTATCACATTCCGCTTGTTGAAGAGGCGGAAGGTGATAAGAAATGAGTCAGCTTCTCAAGATTGAGTTCTCCCGTGCATTTTGCAATAGAAAGTATTACGTAGCTCTCTTTATCGTTGTTGCTCTGGCATTAATAAGTGCCCTGTATGGAATTCAGCGTCACGAAATGTTACTTATGAAAGAGGCTTCCCCTACGGAGTGGGGAGCAACATCCATGGATGGCTGCTACGTTTATTGGATGTCTCTTGATGATGTGGTGCCCTTTGAGGGGCTGCTCTATCAGCTTGCTCCACTGCTCGCTACTATTCCTTATGCATGCTCCATGCGCCAAGAGCTTGACTTTGGCTATGCAAACCACATATTTTCCCGTACTCCACGCAGCAAGTATTTCATAGCAAAATATCTTGCAACTTTTGTTTCGGGGGGATGTGTCACCCTTATTCCCTCTACAGTGAATTTTGTAACGCTTGCGTGCTTTGTTCCCGCATATGTACCCTCGGTTGAGCAGCTTTTGTATACTGGCGTCTATCCTGAAATGCCTTGGTCACATCTTTTTTATACCAATCCATTGCTCTATGTTGTTCTATATTCGCTTGTGGCTTTTTGCCTTTGTGGGCTATGGGCTGTGGCAGTACTTGGGTTGTCTTTTGTTGTACATAATCGTGTCGCGCTAGTTTCTGGTTCCTATCTTGTTGCGCTTTTATCGGGCTTTGTATCCACGCGTATATATGTAATGCTGGGCTATGTTGTATTTCCAGAATTTAGCTTAATAGAACTGATGAGGGCATGCGAGGTAAACCTCTCTCACACGTTCTTTGTTATGGGCGTTTGGGCATTTACTTTGCTTGTAGTATCTCTTGCCCTCCCCATGTTCAGACTTGGGGATGATGTATTGTGAGCAGGTTTGCAAAATTTTTCTTGCTTGATGTCAGGGAAGGTCTACGACGTACGTGGCTCTGGTGGCTACTATCTGCAATAGCAGTTTTCTTTTTGGCATTTTCTTTCTTTTGGAATGCTGCAACAGCTGGTGATGAAAATCTTGCTTCGCAGCTTACTATGGGGGACTATTTTTTTAATCTTGTTGCAGGGGGGAATGCCTTTAATTCTCTCAGTTCTACTCCGTTTAAGCTTCCTATCAGTTGGTTTGTACCTTTATTGTTGTTGGCTTATATCACCTTATGGTATCCCTACCGTGACCTAATGGGTTCAGGTAAAGCAATGATGATCGCGAGCGGGTCAAGATGGGCGTGGTGGCTTGCAAAATGTGCTTGGATAATTGTCTGTGTTGTGAGCTATTGCCTGATTGCGCTGGTAGTAACCGTTGTGTTTGCCCTTATTGCAAGATGCGATAAATCTTTACACGCAACATTTTTAGCTGCGATGTTATTGCGTTTCCAAGATGCTGTTAACGTTGACCTTGCAAGCTATAATATTGTGTCATTTTTACGTACGGTACCCATAGGTATTTGTGCCTTATGTTTGTTACAGCTTACGATTTCTTTAGTAGCACGACCCCTCTGGGGTTACGTGACAACGGTGAGCATTTTGTTTATCTCTGCTTTTATAGAGCACCCCCTCCTTTTGGGCAGCAATTTGATGGCCATTCGCAGTACAGCCTTTGCTGCGCATGGGATCACCTCCGAATGGAGCCTTGGTTTGGGTGTAGCAATCACGCTGCTTTCAATTTTTCTTGGGGGCTATTTCCTTACAAAGACAGACATCCTCGAGAAAGAAGCTTGATATGTCAGTAGAAATTAATAATTTGAATAAAACAATCCATGGTGTGACTATCCTTAGCAATATCTCAATGAGCATGCCTTCTGGATGTGTGACTGGTTTGGCTGGAGTTAACGGATCAGGTAAAACAATGCTCATGAGAGCAGTAGCTGGGCTTATACGTCCAAACTCTGGAACGATAGATATAGATGGGAATCGTTTATGGCGTGATATTTCCTTCCCGCCAAGTGTTGGGCTGTTGATTGAGAATCCTGCCTTTTTGGACGATCGCACTGGCTTGGAAAACCTGCAGATCTTGGCGTCTATAAAAGGAATTGTGCAAGAGAACGCCCTTCGCCAAGCTCTCGAGGAGGTTGGACTTGAGCCAGATGATAAACGCAAGTTTCGGAAATATTCTCTCGGGATGAAACAGCGCTTAGGAATAGCGGCTGCAACGATGGAACAGCCAAACCTACTGCTTTTGGATGAGCCAACAAATGCCCTTGATTCTGATGGTGTTGTCCTGTTCAAACATATTCTCGCTAAGGCTCGCGCAAGAGGTGCAACATGCATAGTTTCTTGCCACGATGCTTCTGTGTTGCGGGAAGTTTCAGACAGTATTTACTACCTCGCGGAGGGTCATATTGATGGCTATGAAGAATTGACCTCTGTTAACAATCTACAGAGGAGCTGACTGCTATGAGTAAGAAAAGAATCCCGCTATTTGTGGCTAGCTTAATTGTGGTAACTGCGCTGATAGGAGTGCGCATTTGGTGGATAAACGCGCATCGCATCGAGACTCCTGTGCAATCTTTTCCCATGAACCAAGAGATAAAACTAGACGGTGCATTTCTTGATGATATCAGTGAGGACACAAATGGGTATTCGCTCGTTGTCAAAAAGGCACAAATTATGTCTGCTAACGAATATCTGCAGCGTTATTCTCGCGATGATGTGAAGAGTGTCGAGGGTGGGGATACACCGAATACGCGAGTTGTTCTTGAGGTGGAGTTCCGCAATTCGGGAAGCACGGGAGTATTTAATATCATCAGTTCCTGGGTAACAGGTAAGCCTAGTCGTAATACCTACTATCGTACGGATACGGAGCTTTGGGAGCATCGTGAAACCAAAATTGGCGGGAACTACGCGGCAGTATCGATAAAGGATGGCACTACATATACCACTTTCATACCGTTTTATATGCTGACTAACCCTCCTTTTCTTTCCCCTTATAAGGAGAAGGCTTCTACCTATGCAACCATTAATGAAAAGGAATTCGACTACCTGATTGCGACAAAACCTCAGCAAATGAGGGTTAACGTGCACGTTTAAAGATACTTCTTTTTTATAAAGAGAGGGTGAACTCTGACGTGCAAGCGATTAGATCGCTCTGATCTTTATGCCAACATCCTATTAATTGAAGCCCAGCACAATGGACGACGCATATATTGTTGCGCCGTCCATTGTGCTCGCAACGTCTACTGTGCAGTTGTCTCCAGTTCTTTGGTGTAAGGTTATACGCGGAGCAGCTGTGAGAAAGCGGAAGGATGTACATGAGAAGACGGCCATCCGATATCGCATGGGGAACTCTCATGGCTGAAACTCTGCTTACTGTCCGGTTGTGGCAGGGAGAGGGCCTAGGATATCCTGGCATATTTGTGTACCTAGCAATGGGCATTATGGTAGGCGCCGTGTTTTATAACAAAATCGCGCATACAGACTTTTTTACAGTGGCTCATGGAGGTGTAGTTTTACTTATCGTTGGGTATGTCGTAACGACATATACCGCACTGCTTTTTACAGTATATTCTACGGGCTTTATAGAGCTTCCCTTTATGGGTGAGCTGTATTGGATATGGGAATTGCTGCCCCAGACACTCGTCATGGCTTCTGGCGCACTTTGTATGTTGAGCTATGCTGCACGCGCCCAAACTTATGCTGATAAGGCAATTCAAGAAGAGGATTTGACGGTTCGTCATGGATTCCCTTTACTTCTTCTTGCAGGATTTTGTCAGTCGTCCTCGCAAATTTTTCCAGAACATCTATCACTTGGATATAACCTAATTTCTGTAGTTGTCGCGCTTGTTGCAGCGCTTGTGCTCCTTCATTGTGGCAGCCCACAGACAGATAATGCGGCAGCTAATCCCTCTGAAGAGAACTTGGGGAGCAAGGATGACGCAGCACAGATACAAACGGCTGTTGCGGAGGGGACGTCTACAAAAAAAGAAACTATTGCAAAGGCGTATGCTCTAGAACAAGGTTTTTTACTAGCGGACAAGTTGGCAACACAACGCGCTGTCTATATGGGGCTTTTTGCTTGCGGACTCTTTATATGGAATGTAATGACGCGAGTCGTGAGTATGTATAGGGTAGGCATCATTGCCTGTGCGCTTCTTGTTCTTCTTTTGATACTACTGGTGCTGTCACTTTGGGGCGTAGTAAAAGACCCCACAAGTCCCATTGAAGATGACCAGCTGGAAGAAAGGCTTATTGCAGTAAAGTCACTGTGCGCTGAAGCAGACCTCAGCAATCGCGAAACGGTGGTAGTTGAGTTGATGCTTAAAGGAAAGACATCCGCAGACTCTGCTAAAGATTTAGGCATTAGTGCATCAACGGTTCGCACCTATCTTCGACGTTCCTACAAAAAACTTGGCGTTGTTGATGGTCAGGAACTCATGTCGCAACTTAATTGGGCAGATGATAGTACAAGCGCTCGTAGTGAGGAAGAGCCTCAGGCTAATGAGAACCACAGTTTTCAAAACATCGATTCTTTGGCAGATGTTTCTCAAGGTGAGTGGGGGCTGTCTGGGCAACTGGAATGGATGCAGCGGCTAAGTTTGCCAAGTTGGCTACATCTCCCGAGATGCCTTGAGCTTTGTGGACCTATTTCACTTATTTATTTACTCTTATTACCCATAGGCGCCACCAATCAGCTCTGGGGCTCAGGTCGCCATATCGTACTTGGCGTTGCTCTTGCCTTTGTTGTATGCGGCGCTCTGCGTTTGTATGCAGAGTTTCATCAGACAGAAGAAAAAGATGAAGAGGACGCTGTAGCCTTTAGTGGTATAGAAAAATTTTTATTGGTTGTAGGCATCGTTTTTATGGTTGGCATATGTGTAAAGTACACCCAAACTTATATACGCGTAAAGGATGACGGGTTGTTGGACTTTGCTGCCCTAGGGTATCTACTCGCGTATTTCAGTCTCACTTCATGTATTTTTTTATGTATCAGAGCAGCAATTCACACAAGTCGTGCATGTGAATTTATACAGGCTATTGCTGTTGCAGCGGGGATGATGGCCTTTTCGTTATTTGGAGACATTACTTGGCTTATTGCGATTGCTGTGTCAGCGGCTTTTACGGCTTTATTTGTAGTCGATACTACGTGGATAGTGAGTGATGGAAATACATATGAGCTAAAAGGGGAGTGCTCCCAACGGATGTCTCAGCTACAAACTGGTGCGATGCACGTGGCTACTATAGGTGCTGCCGAGCGAATATCGCTCTGCCTACTCGCCTGTGCACTTGGTTTCGTTTTTGAGGAGTCGTGGAGAATTCACACGCTGCTGTGCGCGCTCCCTGCGTTTGTTCCATTTATAGCAACGTTGGTATTCCTGTCGGAATTTATACTGATAAAACACCGTATAGCACGCCTTCTGATTCCTGTAAGTATCGTCTGTGTGAGCGGGATGCTACTGATAGCGCAGCAAGGCATTTGGAATATATGCCCCTATATCATTTTTGCTTGGTGTCCCATGGTGGTTGCGGCCGTATTCGTGCACTATCCGTGGCTGTCCTCCATTTTAGAAGAGCTATCTCCAGTAAATGGATTATCGTCTGTGCGGCATATCGCGTCGGTTTGTCTTATTTGTTTTGGCGTTGGAGCAGTTTTTGGCTCAATTGCAGTTGATAAGTATGCAACCTTGCTGATAGCAAATTCATACTACTTTGAATGGTTGGGTGGCCCCACCATCCTAAGGCAGATTTTTTTGTTTTGCTCGGGCATGGGATCGGTGTTGGCGTGTGCCGCAGCCATCTTCTGCTACGTACAGATATCTGGTAGGATTTCTAGCTATGAGCTGACCGATAAACTGCCTCAGTCACTGGACGAGCGTATTCTTTATCTTTTTGCATCCCGAGGACTCAGCGAAATTCAAGCCCAGTCGTTACTTGGCGTAATTCGCGGACGTACAACAAGAGAAATCGCTTCTCACCTGGGATATTCCTCTTCTAGTATTAGCGCGGCGCGTTCAAGTGGCTACAAAATTCTTGGCATCTCAAGTAGAGATAAGCTTGTTGACTTTGTTTCACATGGTTTAGGCATGTAAACAGCCCGTTCTTCCAACTCTGGTACCCCTGTTGACTAGCGCTACACGTGCTATCGCACAACAATCTGCCTTAGTACAGGCACCCGGAGACTTTGAAGAGAGGAAGAGGCATGCAACAAGGTAGAAAGCGCTGTTGTTGGAAATGGGCTGTGGCGGTAGCGGTATTACTCATGTGCGTTCCAGTTAGTCCCGCGTTCGCACATCCAATCAATGAAGATGATGTTAATCCTCTTACAACGCCCCCCGAGACAAAAATCTTATTGAGGCGTATAACAGACGACGAATACTATGCATTCGAGTTATCGGCATTTAATCGTGGGCAAAGCACGCCGGGGCGGAAAAAAGACGACACAAGTCCCACGTATGTAAACATCGCATATTTAAATAACTCAAATTACAACGGCACGGCAAGGATGTATGTAGACGGAGCCAAAAGCAAAACAGGCTCATGGAAAAACATGACTGTTGGCGGCTATGCGCCCATACTGAAGAAAGGGCAGTGGTGCATACACAACAACGTGAAAGAAAGTGGATATGACTACGCACGTCTGAGAGGTTGGTTTGTTAGGGGATCTAAGGTAACCGTATCGGGTGTTTGGAGTCCTGACAGCATGTATTCATATCCATCGATGAACTAGCTTCTTGTTAAAAAACTAGGAATAAAATTATGAATCACTGAGGTTATGCATTACGTTTCCGGGTGTCTTTATCGACTTTGAAAGAGTTGTTTGAGGGAGAGTTATTGTGGCAAGGATAGCTCAAATCACAAAAAGTGAGAAACGTGCCTTAAAGTTGCTTGTAGCTTTTACCATAGGATCCGTGTTGATATATGGAGCTTGGCTTACCTATCAGTATGCACTTTTAAGACAAGCTCACCAAGAGGCCAAGGAATTTGAACAGAGTGAAAATAAGCGTATGCATGGAGCAATGCACACAACAATTACCCTTGACTCCAAAAAAGATCTAAAAAAGACATCATCAGGCGATTCATATGGCGTGTTTTATCCATGGTCTGGAACGATGCAAGTTACGGTTGATAAGTACGAATTGTTTGATTCTCCAAAAGATGCGGGTCTTGCCGTTGGAGAGTACCATGAGTTATCGGCTGAGTTTAAGACATATGGATTTGCACTTATTACCTTTAGACTAAAAAATATCGATGCGAAGCCTTTTCATAGCGACGATGATACATTTCATAGCAGTGTCTTTAAATACAATTTGGGATCGGATGTTTCCTACTTTAATAACTCAGCTTATACACTTGGACAGCCAGAATACCTTCACTTCAGATTAGATCCAGGTGAAGAAAAGACAATGGTTTTAGGGTTTTATCTGGACACCGATCCTTCAGACCAGCCAGCCGAGCTCACTATTGGTGTTGCTGGGTCAGAGATGTACCACCACATCTCCCTGAGTACAGAGAAAGATGACAAGTAATGATTCGCTTGCTAAAAATGGAGTTATCACGCGCTTTTCGCAATAGACTATACTATGCCGTTCTTGCTGTAGGCATTGTCTTGGCTCTGTTAAGCGCAATTCCTGGTATTCAAACCCATTTCGACATGATTCCAAAGCAGCTTTCTCCAACGAGCTGGGGTCCAACGAATTGGGATAGCTGTTATGCCTTTTGGATGTCAGTGCATAATGTGGTTCCGTTTGAGGGTTTGTTTTATCAGTTGGTGCTTCTGCTTGCAGCAATTCCTTATGCCTGCTCGATGCGTCAGGAGCTCGAATTTGGATACGCAAACCAAGTGTTTTCACGTGTAAGTCGCGTAAAATATTTTGTTGCAAAGTATATTGCAGCCTTTATCTCAGGCGGTCTTGTTGCCCTCATTCCGTCTACGATCAATCTTATAGTACTTGCCTGCTTTGTCCCAACATATACTCCTTCGATTGAAAATGTTATTTATACAGGTGTCTACACCTCTGCCCTCTGGTCAGAAATTTTTTATACAAATCCGCTGTTATATTGCGTGCTTTATTCGGCTATTGCATTTTGTATGTGCGGCTTGTGGGCAGTAGCCGTGCTCGGGCTATCTTTTCTTATTCGCAATCGCGTCGCGCTCATTTCAGGCACATATCTCGCAGCCATTCTTTCCGATTTTATTTCTGATCGCTTATATCTGATTGCTAGTGGAGTGGCTCATCCTGAATTTGGGTTGCCGCAGCTCATACGGGCATTCGAAAGAGACGCTACACACAGTCTCACCATAGTAGGCATTTGGATGTTGCTTCTTTTAATTCTATCGCTGGTGCCTTCACTATTAAAATTAAAGAGAGATGTATTATGAGCAGGTTTTTTAAATTCTTTATGCTAGATATCAGGGAGGGTTGGCGCCGCTCGTTAGCATGGTGGTTAGTTGCAGCAGGGGTTTTTCTTATTCTTCCGGTTGCATTTTATTTAAGCACACTAAATCTACGAGCAGAAGGCATAGCAGCTCAATTTACCTTAGGAGATTACTATTTTAATCTTACTGCGGGTGGGCTTGCCTACGATCCGACAAGCTCAACACCATTTACGCTGCCTATTAGCTGGTTTGCCCCCATTCTTTTGTTAGCATATATCACCCTGTGGTATCCCTATCATGATCTTATGGGTTCGGGCAAAACCATGATGATTGCAAGCGGCTCACGCTGGTCGTGGTGGCTTGCAAAGTGTGCCTGGATAATTGTTTATGTTTGCATTTATTGCCTTATTGGATTTGTATTGACAACATTTTTTGCGCTGATTATTGGATGTGATCATTCTTTTATTGCAACAGATACATCAGCTTTATTACTTAGATTTGATAGCGTAATAAACTTCGATGTTACCAGTTACGATATCATGTCATTTCTTTATGTGGTGCCCGTGGTGCTCTGTGCACTCTGCATGCTGCAGCTTGCGATATCACTGCTTTTTCGTCCGCTGTGGGGCTATGTAGTAACGATTAGCATTCTTTTTGTGTCAGCCTTTTCGGGAAATCATTTTTTATTGGGCAATTCTTTGATGGCAATTCGGAGCACTGTGTATGTTGCGGATGGCGTATCACCCCTATGGAGCACCTGCCTTGGATTGATAGCGATAGTGGCCTCTGTGGTTATTGGGGGCTATTTCCTTACAAAGACAGACATCCTCGAGAAAGAAGCTTGATATGTCAGTAGAAATTAATAATTTGAATAAAACAATCCATGGTGTGACTATCCTTAGCAATATCTCAATGAGCATGCCTTCTGGATGTGTGACTGGTTTGGCTGGAGTTAACGGATCAGGTAAAACAATGCTTATGAGAGCAGTGGCAGGACTTATACGCCTAAACTCAGGAACGATAGATATTGATGGAAAACGCCTCTGGCGTGATATATCCTTTCCTCCAAGCGTGGGTGTACTTATTGAAAACCCAGCATTTCTTAATGACCGCACAGGTCTAGAAAACCTACGTATCTTGGCTTCCATTAAGGACTTGCTACAAGAAGACGATCTGCGACAAGTCATTAAAGAGGTGGGCCTTGACCCAGATGATAAGCGTAAGTTTCGCAAATATTCCTTGGGTATGAAACAGCGCCTAGGTATTGCTGCTGCAATAATGGAGCGTCCAGACCTACTCTTGTTAGATGAGCCTACCAATGCGCTAGATTCTGATGGTGTGGCTATGTTCAAACGCATAATTGCCCGTGAACGTGAGCGTGGTGCAACCTGTGTCATCTCTTGTCACGACGCATCAATACTGCGTGAGCTCTCCGATCAAATCTACTACCTTGCAGAAGGCCATATTGATGGCTATGAAAAGCTTGAGCCTGCCACCCACCTTGCGAGGAGCTAAACACTATGAGCAAAAAAAGAACTCCTTTTGTACTAGCTGCCTTAATTGTGGTGACTACTCTTATAGGCATACGTATCTGGTGGGTTAATGCCACACGTATTGAGACTCCAGAGCAAACGTTTTCGATGAATGAAGAAGTAAAACTAAACGGAGCCTTTATTGATGATATTAGTGAGGATACCAACGGCTATTCTCTTACAGTCAAAAAGGCACAAATTATGTCTGCTAACGAATATCTGCAGCGTTATTCTCGCGATGGTGTGACAAGTGTTGAAGGTGGAGACGTACCCAATACAAGAGTTGTACTTGAGGTGGAGTTTAAGAATTCTGGCAAAAAAGACGGTGGTAACTTCAACTATATTTCTTCATGGGTAGTAGGGAAGCCCGACAAAAATACATTCTATCGCACAGACAGCGAGCTTTGGGAACATCGTGAGACCAAAATGGCAGGTAAGAATTATACGGGAATTGGTGTAAGAACGGGCACTTCTTATATCACGTATTTACCTTTTTATTTAATTCGTGATGAGGGGCAAGAGTTTTTTGGTCCAGCTGAAAAAATGGACTCCGAATTTGCAACGGTTAAGGAAAAGGAATTTTACTATCTTTTGGCAACAAAACCCCAACGCATGGTTGTTGATATACATGTCTAGGTAAATATTGGTTAGAAGTGCTATACCACCCTTTTCCCGCATCTAAAAGGAGACGGCATAAACTTAGCAAATCGCTTGTCGTGTCACTTTATATGCTCAAAGCCAATCCACCTTGGAGTGAATTGGCTTTTTGTTTGTACTGCCTAATGACTGAATTGAGCTTCTGCACGAACCCTTAGAGGTTGGCCTCAATTTGGCTGATAAGGGAAGATTTGGGCATGGAGCCAACAAACTGCTGGGCCACCTCGCCACCCTTAAAGAGAATTAAGGTGGGGATAGAGACGATGCCGAACTGCTGAGCAAGCGCAGGTTCTTCGTCAACATTGCACTTATACACATTGAGTTTATCGGCCATCTCGTCGGAAACTTGCTCGACAACAGGACCCATTGCGCGGCAGGGGCCACACCAAGATGCCCAAAAGTCTACAAGGACGGGTTTGTCGCTGGACTTAATATCGTTAAAGTTGCTAGTGGTGAGCTGCTTGCTTGCCATGGTTGGTTCCTCTCGTGAAAGTACCGCATACAATACGGGATGCGCCAGTTTTAGGCGCGCTTATTTCCTTGCTTTGACGTATACCCAATTTCTTACGCCGCAATCGCTCATGTAGAATTGTTTGTGAAGAATACGAAGGAAAGGCGGCGGACGTTCGTGGTTGCCAGTCAATCAAGTCGGCGTAAGGCATACCTTGCCAAGACGCAAGCGGAACTTGCGTCGCTGGCGGGGCGTGGCGTGGTAATGAGCGGCAATGCTTTTTCATCGCTGCTGCTGGTGAAGGGTGACCTATCACCTGAGGAACGTGCGGGCGGCGAGCTGCTGGCTGGTGCCGATGGTAAGGCGTTGCGACAGGCATTTGCGGCGCTGGGTTATGCGCCTGAGGATTGGACTGCGTTATCAGTGCTGCGTGCAGATGGCAGTGTTATGCAGTCAGAGCTTTTTCGTGAGGCAGTGGCAGCACTGGAGCCTACAACGCTGGTGGCGCTTGATGAAGTTGCAGCGGACGTTGTGCGTTCTGCTTATGTGAATCAGCTGGCGGAAGTTGAAGAGTTGGACGCGGCACTGCTTAAGGCTGGTCTGGTTGTACGCGTGTTGGGTATGCGGGTGTTAAACTTGGGCGGTTTTGCAAAGTCGCTGGAAGATCCACAACGCAAACAGTGGGCATGGGCCTGCCTCAAGCGAGTTCCGCCGCTGGGTGAGCCATATTAGGCATGGCGATACGAGCCATAGCGGCCCTAGCGACATGTGGGCGTGAATGCGATTTTCTGAACTATTTCATTGGCTGCAGCCCAAACTCCGCTGAATTGTTTCATTGGTTGAATCCCAAACTCCGCTGAACAATTTCATTTGCATAAGATTCTCTGACAACTGGGGCGCCCAGGTCAAAAATTGGGTGATACGGTGGTAGGCTATGCATAGGTAGCACTGTATGCCGCGGGCAGATCCTGCGGCAGGAAAAGGAGTAGCTATGGCAGCAATTTCCGCACCTATTGATGCGACCCAAACTCCCGCATGGCAAGCACTTCAGGAACATCACGACAAGATGGTTGCTGATGGTTTTAACCTAAAGCAAGCTTTTACCGAGGATCCTCAACGCGTTCAAAAACTCTCCTTTGATACTTCGGATTTGCATTTTGATCTGTCGAAAAATTTGATTGACGATACTACGGTGTCGCTGTTGGCAGACCTTGGACGTGCGGTGGCCCTAGAGGCTCGTCGCGACGCAATGTATGCGGGCGAAAAAATTAACACTACCGAGAATCGTGCAGTGCTACACACAGTCTTGAGGCGCCCCGCCGCCGATAAGGGCAAGGTTATGGTGGATGGGCAGGATTGTGTTGCTGACGTGTACGAGGTGCTAAATCGCATGTATGCCTTTGCTGAGCGCGTCCGCTCTGGCGAGTGGCGTGGTGTGAGTGGCAAGACCATCAAGCACGTGCTCTCAATTGGTATTGGCGGCTCTGATTTGGGTCCGGTCATGGTGTATGAGGCGTTGAAGCCTTATGCGACTGCGGGTATTGACTGCCGCTATGTATCAAACATTGATCCTAATGATATGGCAGAAAAGACTCGTGGTCTGGATCCTGAGACAACACTGGTCATCATTGTGTCCAAGACGTTTACGACGCTTGAGACATTGACCAATGCGCGTGAGGCAAAGACCTGGCTGCTCAAGACCTTACAGGAGGCGGGTGCTATTGATGGATCAGACGAGCAAGCGGCTGATGCAATTCGTAAGCATTTTGTTGCTGTGTCGACCAATCTTGAGCTAGTCGAGAACTTTGGTATTGATCCTGAGAATGCCTTTGGTTTTTGGAGCTGGGTTGGCGGTCGCTATTCGGTTGATTCTGCAGTGGGCTTGTCGCTGATTGTTGCTTTGGGACCCGATGTCTGGCGTCAGTTCCTTGAAGGTTTCAACGAGTTGGATGTCTACTTCCAAGAGACGCCGCTTGAAAATAATGTTGTGGCGCTGATGGGCTTGCTGAACGTTTGGTATAACAACTTCTGGGGAACTACCAGCCATGCCGTGTTGCCGTATTGCCAGTACCTGCATCGTTTCCCTGCTTATTTGCAGCAGCTTACGATGGAGTCCAATGGCAAGGCAACACGTTGGGACGGCACACCGGTGACGTGTGCCACAGGTGAGATTTTTTGGGGTGAGCCTGGTACCAATGGCCAGCACGCTTTCTACCAGCTAATTCACCAAGGAACTCGCAAGATTCCTGCGGACTTTATTGCTTTTGCCAATACGGCCCATCCTGTTGTTGATGGCGACCAAGATGTACACGAGCTTTTCTTGGGCAATTTCCTTGCGCAGACAAAGGCGTTAGCCTTTGGCAAGACTGCAGATGAGGTGCGTGTTGAGGGAACGGCCGAATGGATGGTGCCTGCGCGTGTATTTGAGGGTAATCGCCCGACAACCTCTATTTTTGGTGAGGCGTTGACGCCACATGCTCTTGGTGAGTTGATTGCGCTTTATGAGCATATTACCTTTGTTGAGGGTACGGTGTGGGGTCTTGACTCCTATGACCAGTGGGGCGTTGAGCTGGGCAAACAGCTTGCAAAGCAGATTACGCCCGCTTTCCATGACGATGAGGCGTTGGCGACTCAGGATGCAAGCACACAAAGCCTGATTGCTTATTATCGCACCCATAGAAAGTAAGTGCTTTTAACTTGGTGTGAAGTAGCCTCAGCTTGAGTGAACTACCTCCCATTTCCTGTGCCCAAAAATGGGAGGTAGTTCACATAGCTGGGGCTATTTTTATCCCGCGTTCTATCAATATGGTGGCGTCTGACCGGGTTAAAAGGCCGAATGTCTAGGACTTGCTAGGCTCAAGCGTTCGAGGAGTTGAGTGCGCATGTCGCGTAACTCACGAGTATCAGCAGTCTTGACGAGGCTGATGGTGCTGTTCGTGAATTTTTGCGCCTGGCGTTCTAACGCCCATACTACTTGGTCCATGCGTCGTGCATTGAGGAAATCGTTGCTCAAGACGGGGATTACCTTAATACCCAGCGCTTGTATATCTCGCGAGCGTCTGCGATCTGCTGCTTGGTGGCTGATTTCCCTTTTGCGCCAGCGATCAATCTGGTCGGTGGCTATGCCAGCTTGCAGAGGGTCAAAGTGAAATCCGCTACTTTCATATTCCAAGTCACAGAGCCACTGTGGATAGTACAGATCGGGGTGAAAATTATTTCGACCTACATATAGACGCACATCGTCTGGGATTGAAATTTTTGGGTTGAGGATGGGTTGCGGAAGGCCGTATCCACCCAACTCTTCAGGAAGCGTCAGCGTGAGGGCAAGGGCGGTTTCCATTGGCGAAGCGGAATTATCCGCGCAGTACTTAAGAGCAGTCTCGAGTTTGTGACGGTATCTGCGCATATTTGCCGCTTTGATAAAGGCTGCTATGCGTGCACATGTTGTAGCAGGATAGTCACAATTAACAAAACTTCGTTCTTTGTAGAGAGAGCCATCGCGTTGTGGGCGCAGAGAATAACGCCCACAGAATTCCATTATTACAAGCGCAAGGTCAATAATATCTAGCTTAGGGGCAAGTTGCATGATGGTGAGCTCGGGACTCGAAATCGCGAGACTTGGATCAATGGGAAATATCGCTTCTGTGAGCAACTTGCGTGACAGCATAATCGTACGAGATTTTGTGCGTCGATATCGGTGATTTGGGTTGAAGACTCCCAGCTCTAAAGGGTGTTCTGCATTGATGGCACCTTTATCGATAAATCGACTGAGATCTGTCTTTGCAAGAGGGCTGACGCTGTCAAAGTCAAAGCTGCTATCTTCAAGAGTATGCCCAGATGGTGTGGATAATTCAGAATTGGACGCCAGCTGTTCAGCGCAGAGCGTTGAATGAAATATAGCTAAAGACTCTGCGTTTGGAATGCCTTTGTCTGCAGGAAATGAAAGTTGTATCTGTGGCAGGTCAACAAGAGGCTCCTTGATGGCATTTCCCCGATTTGAATGACTGCGGATAATGCGCGTGAGGAGTAACGCTGATAGTCCGACAACAATTTCCAATTTTGCCCCTTAAGCCAAAAAAACATCCACACTATTCACCATATAATTAAAATACATATCCAGTAACCTGCGGTTTTTAGATATATAAATATAATAGTGTGGATGTTTTTTGCTGTCATTTGAGAAAAATGAAAATATATACACCCGTAAAGCCCCATATAGAATGGGGTGAATTTTTGGCCTATTGCTCCACCGTAGAGAAATGTGCCTCACAAAAGTGCAGGTAAAGCTAGGTGTTTTTGAGCTAAATTTCACGCCCCGTATGTATGGGGCAGAATTGCTGGCTAGAGTCCTCTATGTACTGAGGTCATATTACTCATAAGTATGGTTTGAGGCGCCTTAAAACGGCTTAGAATCAGTCATAAATAATGCAAATAAACACAGATTAAATTGAAGGTGTCGAAAACTGTCTTTGGTTGAAATACTATCGCGTAAAAAGGGAATGTTTCCTTAGATAAACTTAATCCTAGCAACAAAATGGATGATAGAACTATCATCCATTTTGTTGCGCCTAATTAGAATCGCCATTGCATGTGAAGGGGCAGCATGCTGTTATTAGATAAAACGCTTTTAAGACTGTCTAAAGGGCTCTGGGGCTGGATAGTCGCCATTGTTATAGTGCGATTTGCACAACTTATCGGCGTTACTCTGTTTGCGGAGGTTATCGGTACTTTTCTGGGTAATTTGGCAAGTCCTCATCCTGATACTACAAAGTTAGCAGCTGCGGCTTCCGCCGCAGCTGCCGCTTCGTTACTTACCTTGGTTGCGCGTCTTGCGCAGGGGGAGCTGCAGTACCGCACCACCGCTTCTGCCCGTGTTCATTTGCGCGAAGTCATCTTTGACAAGGTTCTTGCTCTGGATGTAGGTGGTATCGAAAAAATTGGTCCGGTATCAGCTATTACTTCATCAGTGGATGCTGTTGAGCAGATGCAAACCTATTACTCCCTCTATTTGCCCTCGTTGATTTTTTCGGTAATTGCTCCTGTATATCTGTTTTTCCATTTAGCACCTATGTCGCTGTCTATAGCGGTATTGCTGTTGGTAGTGTCTGTAGTGCTCTTGCCGCTCAACAACTTGTTCCGCCATCAGATAGAAGCTCTGCGCCGTCGCTATTGGATTTCGGTTGAAGACATGACGGCATACTTCCTTGATTCGGTGCGAGGGCTGACGAGTATCAAACTTTTTGGTCGCGATGCGGATCGCAGCCAGACTCTACAATCCAAGGCTCGCCGCTTGAGCGCAGATATCAACGAATTCATGCGCATCAACTTTAGCTCGCACTTTGTAAATGAAGCGCTCATGTATTTGGCTATCACCATTGCACTTGTCATTGTATGTTTCGACTTGGCAGCGGCTAGGATGAATGTGGGCTCTGGCCTCACCATTCTCTTGCTTGCCTATGGTTATTTCGCGTCAATACGCCAGCTAATGGATGCAACTCACGATGCGCTTACCGCAGTATCGGCTGCCACAAAGGTCGAAGATATCTTTGCTGTTGATACTTCCCGAGCTTACAATCCTCAAGCGCCTACCGATCCCGAGGCATATGACGGTATCCGATTGGAGCATGTGAGTTTCAGCTATCCTGAATCTAAGAATCGTATGGCTCTCAATAATGTTTCGCTTCGGGTGCCTCGCGGCAAGACAATTGCGCTGGTAGGGCTTTCGGGCTGCGGTAAGTCAACGGTTGCGGCGCTTCTTGCGCGCTTTATAGATCCCACAGCTGGCAATCTTTATATCGATGGGCAAAACTATCTCAGTCTTACTCCCGAAGAGCTGCGTTATCACGTAGCGATGGTTCCTCAGACAGTCAGTCTCTTTACGGGTAGTATCCGCGAAAATCTTCAGATTGCCGCTCCGAATGCAAATGACGAAAAGCTTTATGAGGCGCTGGACGAAGCTGCCTTGGGTGATTGGGTGCGTAGTCTTCCTGACAAATTAGATACTGCAGTAGGTGACGCGGGGTCGCGTCTTTCGGGTGGTCAACGTCAAAAAATGGGTATTGCACGCGTACTCTTGTCGCAGGCGAAGTATCTTATCTTTGATGAGTCGACTTCCTCGGTCGACGAAGCGAGCGAGCAGGAGATTTGGCACTGCATCCGTAAATTGTCACGTACCCGTACGTTAGTAATTATCTCTCATCGCCTTTCAACCATTCGCTGGGCAGATTGTATTTATGTTCTCGAACACGGCTGTGTCACGGCACGGGGCACGCATGAAGAGCTTATGCAGCATGAGGGTCTCTACCAGCAACTTGTCGCAGAACAAGCAAAGCTCGAAGGAGCTGCAGCATGAGTAAAAAGAAAAGCTACAGCTATGCATATCCACTTCCTGTGCTCGCAATTCGGCTACTGCGCATAGGCAAGCCAATCGCTCCCTATCTTGTGGTGTCTGCGCTTGCGTCAATTGTGGGCAATCTGGCATGTCTAGGCGTTATGGGTTTTGGTGCCGCTGCGATTTTGAATGTAGCCCAAATGTTGGCCGGTGATTGGCGCATCTATCTTGCAATGGTAGTTTTTAGCGGCAGTCTTATCGCGCTGTGCCGTTACCTTGAGGGACGCTATTCGCATGTAGGTGCTTATAACTTGTTGGCACAGCTGCGTGTACATCTATTTGAGGAAATCGACCGCTTGGCACCTTCAATTTTGATTGAACGCAGTCAAGGTGAGTTGCTATCTATTGCGGTAACCGATGTTGAAACCCTAGAGTTCTTTTTTGCGCATACGATAGGTCCGCTGTTTACGGTTGTGCTTGTGCCCCTTGCTGCGCTTATTGTGGCGGCGCGCGTGCATCTTTTGTATGTTGCGGTACTCCTGCCGATTTTTGTGCTGACGAGTGTTTTGATTCCGTTGCTAGCTTTACGTGTAGGCAGAAGCATTGGCCTGAGGTATCGAGCTGCTCTCGCGCAACTCAAATCATTGGTACTCGAAAGTGTGTATGGCATACGAGACATCCAGATATTCAATGCAGGTCAACAGCGCAAAAGTCAGGTTCTAGAAGCAAATGAGCGGGTTAATAGCTCTGCGCACGGATTGGCCCTGCATCAGCAGGCAGTATCCGCGCTTCCTGACTTCTTTGTCTATCTAGCGCGTATTTTGGTAGTTGTTGTAGCAGCAAGTCTTGCAGCGGCAGGCGTGGGGAATCCTGCTGGAGCGATTATTGTCTCCTTTGTTGCAACGGCATCGTTTTCGTCGACGTTCTCCTTAACGTTTGTGGTGACGCATTTGCTCGAAGCATTTGCTGCTGCAGATCGGATTTTCCGTATTGAAGATTGCGCCGCAGCAATTACAGAGACGGGACATGAGGATTGCGGTCCGATTCAGTCTATCGAGTTTGAGGACGTGAGCTTTACCTACCCTGGTGCAAATACCGCCGTATTGAATGGCGCTGCCTTGCATATCAGAGCGGGTGAACGTATTGGTATTGCGGGTCCCAGTGGTGCAGGTAAATCAACGAGTTTTCGTTTGCTGTTGCGTTTTTATGACCCCAATCAGGGACACATTAGGATTAATGGTGTTGATGCACGAGAGATCTCTCTAAATGTTTTGCGTCGGCGCATAGCATTGCTCGAACAGGATACTTATCTTTTTGATTGTTCCATTGCAGATAACATTGCATTTGCGCAGCCAACAGCAACGCTTGAAGAGGTGAGGCGTGCTGCCAAACGAGCAGGCATTGCAGATCTTATCGAGAGCCTGCCTGAAGGTTATGATACGCAAATGGGCCAGATGGGAGCGCGCCTTTCGGGTGGCGAGCGCCAACGTATAGGTATTGCGCGTGTGCTGCTAGCCAATCCTGATGTCATTGTGATGGACGAGCCAACAAGTGCGCTTGATGTGCTGCACGAGCGCGAGCTAGTGCATACGTTGCAAACGGTGTACGCCGACAAGACCATCATTATGGTTTCGCATAGGCCTTCGACCTTATCATCATGCGATCGCGTTTATCAGCTTGAAGACCGCAAATTTATCAAGCAGGTATCTGATGAGACGGGCGCTCTAAGGGTGTCCTAAGCTTGATACTGTTCCAGCCAGACAGCCACGCCCTGCTTGTCAAAAGAGGGGCAAATCTCATCAGCATCCCTAAGAATTTCGGGTGTGGAGTTAGCCATTGCGACAAAAGTACCAACATGGCCAATCATTGAGTAATCGTTGCCGCTATCACCAAATGCGACAGAACGCGAAATGTCGAGCTTCAGCTCCTGACAAAGCTGTTCAAGCGCGGCGCCCTTGTTGATGCCAGCGTGGGTAAGCTCATATTCGATCGGTCCCATCCGAGCGATATCCAGCTGGCCAAGCGCGTGCAAGCGCTGGCCAGCCTCATCGGCTAGTGCGGCGGTCTCAAAGCTGCATTCCATTTTGAAGACTGTGTCGGGGTGCGTAGCCATGGCTTCATGGATGGAATCTACAGGTTTCATGCCTGCCATTGCGTTTATGATGTCTTCCTCGCTATTGGCTTCGCCTAAGCCGTCCGATCCTCCGCGTGCCATATATGTAATCGCGCGGCGCTCACGGTAAGTCTCACTTTCATAAAAGACAAACCATGCGGGGTTAAGGTCATCAAGGGTAGAAAAAACAGTGCTTACCAGCTCATCGGGCATTTCATTTTCAAAAAGAACACTCTGGTCGGTCTGGCGACGCACAACTGATCCATTAAGCGTTACCAGCCAATCGACCCAGTCCCATACCAGCAAGTCGTGGAGCATATGCAGAGGACGACCGCTCACCACGGAGACTTGAGCGCCGTGGTCATGAGCATATTTAAGTGCTGCTTGGACACGTGGATGCATTTCGCCCGAAACCGTATCGATAGTGGTGCCATCAAGGTCAAAGGCAACAAGCGAGAAGGGATAGGTTTGCATTTGCACGTGCTGCGGCACAGGAATTCCTTTCGATAGGGATTGACAGCGGCTTACTCAACTTCGAGTGGTTGGAACTGATAGGTTATGCAGTTAACATAACCTCTGTTGGTGATGCGTAGCACAGGCACACAAGCCAGCGACATAATGCCCATAGTCATAAACGGCGAGGGCATAGTGCATCCCATTGTGCGCCACGCTTCCTCGACTTGAGCAACTTTCTCAGCAACAAGCTCGATGCGCTGGTCGGAAAGCAGACCAAAGATAGGCAGCTCGACTAGCGCGAGCACCTTACCGTCTTGGACGGCAACTTCGCCACCGCCACATTCGATGAGGGTGCGTGCAGCTAGGGCCATATCATCGTCGTTGTCGCCTGCAACCAGCAGGTTATGAGCATCATGTGCTACGGTCTGGGCGAGGGCACCGTGAATACCAAAACCATGCAAGAAGCCAGCTGCATGTGAGCCTGTAGCATGATGGCGCTCAAAGACACAGACCTTAATCAAATCGTTTGTGGGGTCACTAAGCAGTTCGCCGTTCTTGGCGGGGGCTTCCATGACAAGATCATCAGTTACCGTGGATCCAGGAGCAGAGCCAATGACATGCACCTTGACGGGGCCATCAGCCTTGTCAGTGGGAATACGGAAGCTTTCGGGAGTAATTTCCATTCCGAGGTTCATGGTGTGCGTATATTCCTGTGGCCAGTCGTAGGGCTCAAAGTTAAAGAGGGGCTTACCATCCTCAGCAACTAATTCACCATCGATAAAGACCTGGTGGACATTGAATTCATCAAGGCTATCGCACAGCACAATATCGGCGCATTTCCCGGGGATAATCGCCCCTAAATCATGGTCAAGATGGAAGCATGTAGCTGTGTTGAGAGTTGCCATCTGTATTGCTTCGATAGGATTGATGCCGCAACTCACTGCAAGACGCAGCAAGCGATCCACGTGTCCATCCTCAACAATAGTGCGTGGTTGATTGTCATCGGAGCACAGTGTGCAGAATCTACTATCAATCTGATGATGTGTCACTGCAGGAGCTAGACGTTTCATATTTTGCCAAGCAGAACCCTGGCGCAATTGCACATACATGCCTAAGCGCAGTTTTGCGACCACATCTTCGGGACGGTAGGATTCATGATCTGCTGTGATGCCTGCGGCGATGTAGGCGTTGAGATCACGATCATGCTCGGGCACAGTGTAATGGCCCGTAACGGCGCGCCCTGCTTTGAGAGTTTCCGCAACCTCATCAAGAGCATTGTCTTCGCAGGAAAGAATGCCAGGGTAGTTCATCATTTCGCCGAGGGCTACTGTATCATCGCGTTGCATTTCTTGGGCGATATCGATAGCGGTGACCTCAGCGCCGGTATCTTCAAAACCTGGCACTGCCGGCACACAACTTGGTGTGGTAACCATCGCTTTGAGTGGCGTGCGTTTGGCATCGGCTTCAGCGGCATGTACTGCTGCAAGACCTGCAACGTTGGCGATTTCGTGCGGATCCCACATGATGGTTGTGGTGCCATGAGGAACAACCGCGCGGGCATACTCGGCGGGCGAGCACATGGATGATTCAATGTGGATGTGTGAGTCAATAAGACCGGGCAAGGCATAGTAGCCCGTAGCATCTACAACTTTGGTGTTAGGTCCAATACAATGCTCTGCGGTCTTTCCCTCCAAACCAAGGTAAGCCACGCGGCCAGCAACAACAGCAATGTCTGCATCTTTTAGCAGTTCGCGGGTGGTAGTAGAAACTAACGTTGCATGGCGAATGACCAAATCCGCGGCTTGCTCACCGCGTGCAACGTGGATGAGGTCACGTTGGCACTCCCATTGAGACTTTTTGCAATAGGTGTTGAACACGGCGACTCCAATCCATGGATTTTGCTTCTCAACATAATACCCCGCAGTTAAACAAAACAATTCCCACTGGTGGGATAATCAGAAATGACGGAAAAATGTCAAAGCAACGCGAGGGAGGCAGCAGTTATGGAAAACGAGCTAAGAATCGCAACGATCGGTACCAGTGCGATTTGTGAGAGGTTTCTTGATGCGGTAGCAAAAACTGAAGGTGTGTGCTTGGCGGGCTGTTATTCGCGCACGCTCGTGCGAGCAAAAGATTTTGCACAAAAGCATGGCGCGGAGTTGGCGTTTGATGATCTTGCTGGATTGGCTGCTTCACCTGATGTGGATGCAGTGTACATCGCAAGTCCCAATGCGCTACATGGACCTCAGGCAAAGCAACTCATTGCAGGTGGCAAGCATGTGCTGGTAGAGAAAGCTTTTGCATCGAATGCCACCGAGGCAGCAGAGGTATTTGCTGCTGCAGAAGCTGCAGGTGTTATTGCGATGGAAGCCATGCGCAATCTTTATGACCCTGGCTTTGCCAAGATTGAACAGAATTTAGACCGCCTAGGAACTATTCGCCAAGCAACTCTGCGCTTCTCCAAAATTACTTCTCGCATGGCGCGATTGCTTGCTGGTGAACGTGTCAGTCAGTTTGACCCATTGCTTTCCGAGGGCGCGCTGATGGATATTGGCATCTATACCATGGAGCCCGCAGTAGCGCTCTTTGGTTGCCCACAGCGCGTACTAGCTGCAGGAATTTGCGCAGCAGTTCCTGGTGAGCCCGTTGATAGCGCTTACGGAAAGATTGATCTAGCGGGTGAAATGCTGCTTGACTATGGTGATAAGGTAGTAAACCTTTCTTATGGAAAGGTGACTGACGATCTTATCCCATCTCAGATTCAAGGTGAAAAAGCCACGCTGACTATTGGAACGCTGCCTAACTGCTCACAGTTAAAGCTCGTGACGCATGTGGATGCAGGTATGGCATATGGCACTGTGGGTGGTGCGGAAGAAGAGCTCCCTGTTGTGACGCCTGAAAACGATATGGTGTGTGAGTTGTCCTTCTTCCGTGATGCGGTCGCGGGGAAAGCCGAAGCGCTTAAACGCGTTCATCAATTCCAGCAGGTGACCTGTGATGCGCTAACCACAATGGACGAAGCCCGCAGACAGCTTGGTGTGCGATTTCCCGCAGACAAGTAGCTAGAGAGTGCCCACTAGAGAGTGCTCACGTGCGTGCTTGTGGCATTTTGCGTCCGAATGTTTAAGTAAATCACAAGCTTTATGAGTATTTGTGGCAGTGCGGCAACCGAGCTAGGCAACAAAGCTCGGCTGCCGCTATACTTTGGCCTGCAAGTGAGTTGGGTGGGTTCGGGCGACGTACTGTTCCGAACCTGGTCAGGGCCGGAAGGCAGCAGCCATAAGGAGCCTCGGGCGGGCGCCCGTTCCCACCGAGCGCACTTGCGGTCGCCCCGAGACTTATCGAAAGCCCCGGGGCGTTATCATACATAACGACGTTAGGAACCTATGGACATCGTCAACTTTTTTGTCGACCTTCTCCGCGATCCCCGCAGCGCTATCGCAAGCTGGATTGCGATGGGACCTGTTGCTGCATATGGCTTTGTCTTTTTGATTATTTTCATTGAAACAGGGGTTGTGTTCTTTCCCTTTCTACCTGGTGATTCTCTACTTTTTGCATCGGGCTTTTTTGCTGCAACGGGTGACTTTAATATCTACCTTTTGCTGGCAGTGGCGTGGTGCGCTGCAATTTTGGGCGATCAATGCAACTTTTTGATTGGTCACTTTCTGGGTAAGCGCATTATCGATTCAGGCAAAGTAAAGGCTATGACGCCTGAGCGCATAGAGAAGTCCGAGGCGTTTTTGGATAAATGGGGTCGTCTTGCAATTTTTCTCGGGCGTTTCTTTCCCTTTATTCGTACTTTTGTGCCCTTCCTTGCTGGCATGGGTGGCATGAAGTGGCACCACTTTGTGCTCTTTAATATCCTCGGCGGTATTACGTGGTCAACACTTTTCCTGCTTTTGGGCTATTTCTTTGGCGGTATCCCTGCAGTGCAAGCGCACTTTGAGCTGGTGGTTGTTGGCATTATCTTAGTTTCAGTTATCCCGATGATCGTTGGCTTGATTCGTGGCCGCCCCAATAAATAAGCGGTTTTAATAAGCGTCCTTTTACAGATGGTTCATTCTTCGAGTTTTCGAAAAATGTGACCTGCGCGTTTATGCTCGCCTACTTCGAAGCTTGAACCATCTGCGAATTTTATGCCCGAAATTCGAACCATCTACGACAAGAGCATGCGATCGTTTGCGAGCTCGCCCCCTGAGACCTCTTCAAATTTTTGAAGCAGATCGTGCACATGTAACTGCCGTTTTTCGTCGTCGCGTACGTCGAAAATGATATGACCCTCATGCATCATGATAAGACGGTTGCCCAAGCGAATGGCATCGTTCATATTGTGCGTCACCATGAGCGTAGTCAGGTTGTACTCTCCTACGAGTTTTTCAGTCAAATCTAATACTTTTGAAGCAGTCTTGGGGTCAAGAGCAGCGGTATGCTCATCTAAAAGTAACAGCTTTGGCTTTTTGAGTATGGCCATCAAAAGTGTAAGTGCTTGACGTTGTCCACCAGAGAGTAGTCCCACCTTGGAAGACATGCGATCTTCAAGACCTAGGTCTAGCTCGGCTAGGCGCTCATGGTAAAGGGCATGTTCATTTTTGCTGATGCCCCAGCTGAGCCCGCGGCGTGCTCCACGTCGCGCTGCAAGAGAAAGATTCTCAATGATTTGCATGTCGGCAGCAGTACCTCGCATGGGATCTTGAAAAACGCGACCGAGATTGACAGCGCGTTTGTGTTCACGTAGCCGACTGATATCCTGTCCATCCAAGATGACCTGACCGCCATCAAGGGGAAAGACACCTGCGATACTATTGAGTAGGGTGGACTTGCCAGCCCCGTTGCCACCTATGACTGTGACAAAGTCGCCAGGATTGAGATGCAGATTTACATCAATGAGTGCTGGCTTTTCGTTAACGGTGCCTTTGTTGAAGGTCTTACTGACGCCTTTAAGTACGAGCATTAGCACTCACCTCCTTTTGCGTAAACGCGACGCTGTTGATTGCGCTCCCAGATAACGGGTACAACCAACGCAAGAGCAACAATAACTGCAGACAGCAGTTTCATATCATTAGCATCCATGCCCATCTGAAGCACAATCGCACGAATGAGGAAATATACGACAGAGCCTACTACGGCTGATGTGAGGCGGCTGCCAAAGGCCTGTAATTTATTTGGGGTTAGACGTCCAAGTACTTCGCCGATGACAATAGCAGCAAGGCCAATAACGATGGCGCCTGTTCCCATACCAATGTCGGCATACTTTTGGCTTTGGCAAATGAGCGCACCCGATAGACCCACAAAACCGTTGGAAAGCATCAGGGCAAAGAGCTTAGTAATACGTACATCTATACCCAGCGCACGACACATATCTTCGTTTTGGCCAGTGGCGCGCATTGCCGAACCAATCTCAGTACCAAAAAACCAGTAGAGGAATACGATCGCCAAAATGGCGACAACGATTCCCACAACAAACGTTGCGTTATCGCGGGAAATATGCAAAAGGGATGCTGTGCGAGTAAAAACAGTATCGACGTTTAAGAGCGGCGTGTTGGATTTGCCCATGACACGCAAATTGATGGACCAAAGCGCGATTTGAGTCAGAATTCCCGCCAAAATCGCTGGAATATCAAAGAGAGTGTGAAGCAGACCAGTAACTGCTCCTGCAACAACACCAGCGAGTGTGCCCAGCAGTACTGCGACGAGTGGGTCAAGGCCCATTCCTACCGAACAAACTGCTGCAACACAGCCCCCTAATGCAAAGCTGCCGTCAACGGTGAGGTCTGCAATGTCGAGCATTTTGTACGTGATGAAGACCCCGAGCACCATTACACCCCAAAGGATGCCCTGAGATACAGCTCCCGAAAGCGCTAATAGCATGTAGTTCTCCCCAACATAGTCTTTTGTTGCCAGCCTAAAGCCCGCGCCGCACTTGTTGATAATCGTGTGTGGGCAATTTTGAGGCTATCCAATATAAGAAAAGCGCGGTTCATAAGAAAAGCGTTGTCCTAGGCATCCAATTTTGAAAGGTCAATGCCTAAGGTTCTAGCAATTTCTTTGTTAGTTGCCAAGGTGCACTCAGAGACATCTAGATGTTCGATAGGCATCTCGGCGGGCTTTGCTTCTCCGTTGAGAATTTTGACAGCCATCTCGCCTGTCTTGTAACCCAATTTTTCATAATCAATGCCGTAGGTAGCCAGGCCGCCGTTTGCAACCATTCCGCTTTCACCACAGATGATGGGGAGTTTGTGCTCGGTTGCGACCATAGAAACGGTTTGCATGCCTGCCGCGATGGTGTTATCTGTGGGCGCGTAGATAACATCTACCTTGCCGATCATAGACTCAACAACCTGCTGAATCTCATTGGAGCTTGATACTGTGTAGTCTTCGGCGTCTAGCTTACGTGTACGGGCAGCATCGTGGGCCATTTCGGCTTGTACGCTAGAGTTGGACTCTGCAGTGCAGTAAAGAATTGCTACCTTCTTGGCATCAGGCAGGAGCTTTTGCAGCAGATCAAACTGCTCTTCAACAGGAGTGAGGTCAGAGGTACCTGTGACGTTTCCTCCAGGAGCATCATTGTCGGCCACAAGTCCCGAAGCGGCGTAGTCAGTAATGGCAGTGCCGACTATGGGAATATCAGTTGTGGCGCCTGCTACAGCCTGGCAAGCTGGAGTTGCTATGGCAAGGATGAGGTTGTTGCCCTCATTGACTAACTTTGAGGCAATAGTTTGGCAGGCGGATTGGTCATTTTGGGCATTTTGCTGGTCAATGGTGTATTTGATACCCGAATCATCTAGCGCTTTGACAAAGCCCTTGTTTGCAGCATCAAGTGCAGCATGCTCAGTTAGCTGTAATACGCCAATCTTGGATTCGCCCTCACCAGAGGCGGAACTGCCAGAGCCAGCATTAGAACAAGCAGAAAGTCCAAAGGCGGCTAATCCCATACCTCCCAATACGCTAAGTGCACGACGACGTGTGATAGTTTTTGACATGTCGTTCCTCCTCATGAGCTCCGCCACACATTGCCGTATAGCGGTAATTTGTTTCCGTGTCACCTTTGGAGACAAGGTGACTGGACTATCATCGCTGTGTGCATCCTGTTGGATGCCTCGCAACAACAATTGATTACAGAGTCGTAACCGGTGGGATAAAGAAATGAATAAAATCCTGTTCATCTGTCACGGCAACATCTGCAGATCGACAATGGCAGAGAGTGTGATGAAAGATTTAGTGCGTAAAGCAGGACGCCAGCATGAATTTGTCATTGACTCTGCTGCAACTAGTCGTGAAGAAATTGGCAATCCTGTGCATCGCGGTACTGTGCGCAAGTTGCATAAAGAAGGGGTGCCTGTCTGCGAACATTATGCGCGGCAGTTCCGTGCCTCCGAGTATGGCGACTGGGATTTAATTGTTTATATGGACGACGAGAACTTCGGTGGATTGCATCGTATTTGCAGAGACGATCCTGAAGATAAGTTTGTCAAGTTGCTTTCCTTTGCGGATGGAAAGCCTGGGCAAAGTGCAGCTAACGTTGCAGATCCTTGGTACACCGGCGATTTTGATGCTACTTGGCGCGATGTGCTTTCTGGCTGCAAAGCACTGCTCGCGTATGTAGGGTAAGCAAAACTAGTCGGTTTTCGCGTCAGTTTTGTTGGGCGGACTTGGTAAAGATCTGTCTTGTACAGGGTTTGTTTACAAGCCTTCAATACGCGCTTCGGTTTGTGCTTTCCATACTGCGAGAGTTTGTTTGGTTTTTTCGCCAGCCTCGGCGAGTGCCACATTGACCGCTTTGGCAACAGGTGCCAAGGCTTTGGCGGTCTGCTCGGCAGATTCCTCCGCAGCGCCGCGTACGGCTCCTCCCATGGTATTCCACAAAAAACTGTTAATGATATGTTTGCTATTTTCATCTAGCGAATTAAGCGAATCGGTGACTGCTCGGATTCCCGCAGGACTTTGTCCCATGATACCTGCGAGGTCATGAATACCATGGGAGATAAATGCTTGATAGAGTTCGTCAACGAACTTCTTGCGTCCCTGCAAATCAAGGCTGGCGAGCAGTTCGTTGAAGGCCTGCCCTACATGAACGCTTGCTTGGCGTACCGCATCTCCACGCACCAATTTGTCACGCATAACCTGCCAGTTAACCGCGCTGTGCTCCATAACACCTTGGGCGCTCGATTTGACGAGAACAGGCTCTACTGCATGCGAGAAAAGTCCTGCTACGAGGCTGTATTCAGGCGTAAAGAGATGTGTGCGCTCGCGCAGGCGCTCAAAGGTTGAGAGTGGAAGTACGGCATCGTCAAACCCTGGAGAGTCATTGCACCAAAGTTCAATAATACGTTCGTCGAGCTCTGGCGCCATAGCAACTGCATAGGCAGCCAGGTTGCCGCCTTTTGAATGCCCACCAACCCGCAAGGGACCATCTGTCAGGCTTGCGATTTGGCGAAGGTAGGCAAGTGCATCTTTCTGTGCGGGGACGATACTGTAGCTGATATCACAGTCCTCAATCCATCCCACCAAGCTGTCGTCGGTGCCGCGAAACGAGAGGTAACTGCTGCTATCAGACAGACAAAGCGTCAACGCAGCAAATTGCTCACGTGCCTCTTCGTCAAAGCGCGTCTCGTAGTAGCCAAGCTTTGCATTGGCAAAACGCCGACCCGACTTGATCATGTATCCCAATAATTCATTAGTACGGTCCGAAATGAGTGGTCCCGTGCTGGGCAATACCTTTTGCGTAGAAAATCTATGCCAGACCTCAGAGGTATCAAGGAATTCACAAGCAGAAAGTACGTTATCGAGCTTTAGATAAGACAGCTGGGAGAGTATGATATTATCCACTTCATTGAAAGGAACGTGGTCAAAATCGAAGTCACCAAACCAATCTAAGTAGTCAAACATATCTGCCATGAGCATCTCTCCTTTATCGGTCTTCTTATAGTACCCAAGGAGGGTTCACGGCTAGACTACTCTCACAACGAGATTGCTAAATAAATGCATGGTGACGATAGTTTGGACCATATGAATAACGAAAAACTTTTTACTCAAACAAGCCCAACTCGTTTGTTTTTTACGGCAGCGCTGCCTGGTGCTGTAAGCATGGTTGCTTCTTCGCTCTATAACGTGAGCGAAGGTCTTTTTGTAGGGCGCTTTCTTGGTAGTGCGGCGTTTGCAGCGGTCAATCTTGCGCTACCGCTTGTCATTATCAATTATGCAATTGCAGATTTGCTGGGTGTGGGGTCCTCTGTGCCCATCTCAATTGCGCTGGGCCGTGGTGATGAGGATGAGGCTAACAATATTTTTTCAAGTACCATACTGTTAATTTTTGCCGCAGGTTTGCTGACGGGATCACTACTTTTCTTTGGGGCGCCGTTTCTCTTTAGGGCAATGGGAGCTGAGGGTGAGCTACTTGATAATGCCGTGAAGTTCTTGCGGGTTAATGCGATGTGGTCGCCCATCACAACCATTATGTATGCGGTAGACAACTATTTGCGTATTTGTGGTCGTATCCGCCGCTCAACGAGTGTCAATATTTTGATGAGCGGCCTAGGCATTGCTTTTATGATTTTGTTTTTAGGTGTTTGGCATCTGGATGTAGCAGCTGCAGGACATGCTTTTTGCTTGGCTACTTTTATAGCAGTGTGTGTGGCATTTTGGCCGTTTTTTAAAGGAGAGCTGCAACTGCATTTTGTGCGGCCTCAGTTTACGTGGGCACTAATTCGTCGGGTGGTGGGCGATGGAACACCTACTTTTCTCAGTAACATTGCGGGTCAAACAACTGCGCTGATATTGAATTTTTTCCTTCTGAAATTAGGTGGTTCCGCTGCGGTTACTATCTACGGCATGGTGATGTATTTTGATGGCATGGTGTTCCCGCTCGTTTATGGCATGCTTGATTCCTTGCAGCCAGCAGTTGGTTTTAATTGGGGGCGCCATGATGTACATCGTGTCAAGCAGATTGAGCTGCGCTGCTTTGCTGCGGCGGCAGTGGTATGCATTGTCGCAATCGTCTTGCTTTGGATTTATCCTGATGAAATTGTTCATGTCTTTATAACGACTGCTAGTGGTGACAATCTGGCAGAGGCTATTCGGGCACTGCGACTATTTTCATTGGGCTATATTGTGCGTTGGCTAGTGATGGGCACATATAGCATGTTGGTGGCGCTCAGCCAGCCGCGTTTGGCTTCGATTTTGTCATTATGCAATGCCTTCATTTTCCCCGTTGCATTGGTGTTTTTGCTGTATCCCTTGGGCCTTTTGGGTATGTGGCTCAACTATGTTTGTGCGGAGTGGCTAGGTGCGATTTTGTCGCTTGCAGCGCTGTATTACTTCCGTCGTGAGCTGCGTGGCGGCAAGATTGAGATAGGTAGATAAGCAAAGCAGAACGGAGTTTGATAGCTGATATGGAATTTGCAGAATGGGTTGCAGAGTTATCCTGTCGGACAAATAGATCACTAGCGGGCTCGTGCGTTTTTGTGACTGAGGAAACTTTGACAGACGGTCTACGCATGGCGTTTCAGAGTTGGGGATTGCTGCCGATTTCTCAACGTGAGGAAGCAGATTTTGTCTGGAATGACTTGCCCGAAAAGAAGGAACTCACTGGTGCCGAAGCGATGGCGCGCGCTGCAAAATACATGCCTGTTACCCGTGCTCTTGTGGATGGCCTTGTGACAAAGCAAAGCTTGCAGGGGCTGCGTATTGCAGTCTGTCTGGTACTGGAGCCCAAGACAAGTGTGCTGCTACAAGAACTTAAGCGTGCAGGTGCTGAGGTAGGGGTGTTTGCGCCTGCCGCAGAAGTTGACCCGCGCGTGGCTGATGAGCTTGCCAGACGTGATGTGATGATTGAGGCATGTGCTACATGGACGTCCGAGCAAGATCACGCAGGTGCTTTGCGTTTACTTGATCATCTGCGGCCCAATCTGATTGTGGATGATGGGGGTAGTTTTGCTCGACTATGCAAGTTGGAACGTCCAGAGCTATCCGCTCAGCTTATAGGTGTGGCAGAGGAGACAACCTCGGGTGTTCGTGCTTTTGCAGCTATGGAAGCGGCGCAGGAGCTGCCTTGGCCTGTGGTTGCGGTTAATGACTCGCGCCTTAAGACCTGCTTTGACAATCGGCATGGTACAGGCGAAACCTGTGTGACAAGCATGCAGGCTCTGCTTGGGTGGCACTGTTTTGCAGGGGCGAAGGTAGTAGTTATTGGCTATGGCCCTGTGGGCGAAGGTTTTGCACGGCGTATTCGTACTTTGGGGGCGGACGTCTGTATCGTGGATGGTGACCCTGCAGCTGCTTTGCGGGCACGTTTTGATGGCTTTAAGGTTGCCGATATTGCGGAAGCATTTGCATGTGCTGATGTGGTTGTGTCTGCAACGGGTGTTCGCCATACCGTCTCGATAGAGGAGATGAAACTGCTACGAGGTGGAACGACCCTAGCAGTGATAGGGGGCATTGCTCATGAGCTTGCTCTAGATGAGCTGCCCACTGACGCACTAAGGGGTGCAGATACAGATGCTATTCGTGAGCTGCAAGTTCCAGGTGGTCCAACACTTCGCTTGCTTGCCAATGGTGATGGAGTAAATTACACCGCTGGTGGAGGCAATCCGATTGAGGTGATGGATCTTAGCTTGGCTGTGCAAGTGGCAGCGATAGCATATCTCGTGGAGCATAAGGGGGAGCTTCCTGCCAAGCTTTTGCGTCTGGGCAAGGACGATGAGAGCCTTATAGCTCAGCTTGCCCTTGCTGCCCGTGGGGCTTCTGCGCGACAAGTGGGGCAAAAGAGTGATACCGTGCCTGATTGGAGACTTACGCGTTTTTCGGACGTTTAACCTAGATGTCCGAAACGCTATCGTGTAACCAAACTGTGTGACCAAATTTGCCGCCAAGGAGGCTAGCGTGCAGAGTCAACAAGTTATTGTGTATTCGGCTCCCCTGGTTGTACCTGTATCGATGCCCGTTATCGTCAATGGTGCTGTAGCTGTACGCGGGGAGCGGGTTTTGCATGTGGGCACGCGCTCTTGGGTGCTTGAGGTGCTACGCGAAGAGTTGGATGCGCAGGCTCAGCAAGAGATGGTTGAGCGACATTTTGATGGCATATTGTTACCGGGTCTTGTAAATGCTCATACGCATTTGCAGTACACGGGTATGTCTTCGGTGGGACAAAAGATTTATGACAGTTTCCGCGCATGGGAACTGGCTTTTGATGAGATTTACGATGCGCCCGAAGAGAAGCCTTGGAAACGGTGGGCACATGATGGTGCGCGTCAGCTTCTTGAATTAGGTGCAACGTCGGCGGCTGATGTGGTGTCTGATATCGAAGCAGTTGGTGCGCTTGGTAGTCTTGGTATGCACGGTATTGCGTACTGGGAAGTTATGGATTGGGAAAATGAAGCTTGGTCGCGTGAGGGCGCACGCACGCTTATCAGTCAGCTGGCAGAAGCTGGACGCAACCAAGATATTCGTTTGGGCATCAGTCCCCATGCGCCTTATTCATTAGGTTCAGGTCCCTTGTTGGACTTGCCTGATATTGCGCGTGGTCTTGGTATGCGCTTACATATTCATTTGGGAGAAACTCCTGTTGAGGCTGGCGCTTTTCCCTCAAAGCTCTCAAATCTTACCTCGTATGTATGGAGTGACAAAAATTGGGATGGCTATCTTGCACTCCACGCGGCTGGTTTTGAGGTAAGTGCAATCCAGTTTGTTGATCAACTGGGTGTGCTGGGACCAGATGTGCATATCGCGCATGGGGTATATGCGTCGCGTGAGGATAGGCGTATTCTGCGGCAACGTGGTGTGAGCGTTGCTTTGTGTCCACGTTCAAATCGTGTGACCTGCACCGTGCGCGATGCGCCCGTTGCCCGCTATCTAGAAGAAGGAAATCCTATTGCAATTGGTACTGACTCTTTGTCGAGCTGTCCTTCTTTAGATGTTATGGATGATGCAGCGGAGGTCTATAAGCTTGCAGTTGAGCAGGGCTACGATCGCGACGATTTGTCACATCGCATTATTCGTGCGCTGACCTTGGGCGGGGCTGAATCAATGGGACTCAATTGTGGTTCCAATCGTATTGGCCAGATTAATCCTGGCGCCCTTGCTGACCTTGCTTTCTTTGATATACCTATCGATATCAGCACGCCCATGGGTGTTGAAGAAACGCTCGATTATTTTGTCCTCAAAGGTGCTGGTAGCTGTCGTGCAACACTGTTGTCTGGCAAGCTTGTCCACAATCGTGTTTGGTAGCACAGAGCTTAATACGTAAGCTCGCCTTTTTAACCTGCGTTTCAAAGGCATCACAGCTTGGCATGCTAAAAACGCAATACCATATTGTGTGTAATACTACGGAGTATAAACGCCTTGTTGTATTGGTGGCTGCCTTAAGGCTTGCATACAAAGGTGGTGCAGTAATGCTATATCCGTATGATAGACTTCCTCCGCTCTTCGAACTTGCGCTCATAGTGCTTGTCATTTACAGCGTTGTTTCGATCTCTACACTAAAAAGAAAAGTCAAGCATTTAGAAAATGTGCTGCAGACGCTCCTACCAGAGAAGCAGCCTAAATCGACAAATAATAACCCCGATCTTGCACTTACGCCCCCGAATCAAACGGAATATACATCCGCAACACCATCCAGTTCTGTAGTCCGTGCTACACCTGCACCAACCACCATACCTACTTCAGTCCCTACTACACCGCAGCATCCCGCTGTACCACAGCGATCTGCAGGTGTGCCTCCCATACCAGAGGGGTTTACTTCAAAATCAGCGTTTACCCCAGGGTCATCCTCTAGTTTTGAGCCTTCTCAAAAGGCGAGTTTCTCATCATTTGAAAACCTCGTAGGTCGAAATATCTTTGGTTTTGTTTCTGCTGGATTGGTCTTTATTGGTCTTGTACTTCTTGGCATGCTTGTTGTTCCTTCTTTGGGTGATGTTATCCGCTGCTCGCTTATGTACAGTTTGAGCGCTGTATTTTTGGTTGTTGGCTTCGTTGCCGTCAAACGTCAAGTTTCTGCTCATACAATTCCTTTGGCTACGGGGGAGATTAATGTAACAAAGCATGCGCCGCTGCTCCCATCAATCCTCTTGGGAACAGGTGCAGGTGGATTCTTTATTTCGCTTCTTATAACACGCCTTTATTTTGGATATCTTGACAATCTTGGTGTTCTGGCGCTGCTTTTAGTCTGGAGCGCCTTATGTATGTATTTGGTAAAACGCTTTAATTCCATTGTGCTTGCGGTTGTAGCCCATGCAGGCATGATCATCTCGGTTTGTTTTTCCTACAGCTTTGGTTTTAGTGACAGCAGTATTTTCATTATTATTGCTTATCAGCTGCTTGCTTGTCTTATTGTTGTAGGTGGAAGCCTAGTAAGTATGCGTCGCGTATACTGCTTGGGGCTACTTGCATCATTAGTCCTTGCCCTCATAGCAAGCACTTATCTGTGGCATCGCTTTGATGCAGGAGAAATCCTCTTTTCTGGGATATTCTGGTTTGTTATTCCTATATATACCGCGGGATTTCGTTCGGAACTTCCGAGTATTGTTGTTGTCCTTGCGTTTTTCATTCAGTTTATTACCGCATCATTCGTTCTTTATTTACTAAGAAAAGCTTTGATGCAGGATCAAAAAGTCTCTCAACATACAGCAGCAACTCCATCTTATGTGATAGGGGAGTTTTTGTGGCTTTATATGCTTTGCACTGATGTATACAAGGTGCTCGTTCATCTTTTTCTATCTTGGACGCATACAAATCTGCAGGTGTCATCGGAGTTTTTCTTCCAGCGCATTATGCAGGAGAGTATTACTTGGGAGCTTGATGCTGCGCTTGGTATATGCATTCTTGTACTGGTGCTTCATGTGGGAATTATTTTATTGTTTGTCCAGAAAAAGGGCTTCAATGCTGGTTTGAGCAGAGTGGCAATTATTGCGGCAACAAGTGTTGCTGCTACCTTGCTGTTGATTAGTGCTCCACACTTTAGATGGGTGGCCTTTATCCCTTCAATTTCTGGTTTGCTCCTCGTTACAGTTGTGCTCTATGCCCTTTCGTATGTACAGCTAGACGGCAACTATGCTATTGCAGGTCATGTAATTTTGGCCGTCGAAGCAGTGTATCTTTTGACTACTGGCTACGCTCAGCTTGTTCCAGAATTTGGTGTGCTTGGACCCCTTGTTGCTTTAATAGCAACTATGGCTCCGCTTGTATGGTGGAGGCATCGTGGCTACAACGTTGATGCTGAGGCAAAACGTGTTCCTGTGCTATTTGTATTACTGGTGTTCTTCGAGCTATCTATGGAGACAATTCCATCTATTAATGGTCTTTTTATTGAACAATTACCATTGTTCAGATTGGTTCAGCTTATGGGGTTGTTCGTGTTCTTCCCCGGTCTTCCACAGACAGCTTTTACGGGATTTTCTCTCTTGCAATTACAAGAAAAGTCCGTTTGTTCTCGAGCTTGGATTATAGCGGCACAGATTAACGAAGTTGTACTTCTAAGCAGTTTTATTTTTCATATCTCAGGTAGTCCTGATACAAACAGTCCAGCGAGAAACCTATTTGCTACTACCATATATCTTTTGTGCGCAGTGCTTGTACTGGCTATGATCGTGGCTCGTGTATGGGAGCACGCACGAAAGAATGGACGTTTACTTGCCTTTCTTCAGATTGTCTGGGCAATCTTGTTTACGTTCTTATGCCCAGCAGTTTTAAATCGTTTGGGCATTCTTGAAGAGCTGGGTTATGCCGTAAGTTTGATTTATATGATTTGCGCTCTCATTTGTATAGCCGTAGGCTTTAGATTAAACATTCGACCAATGCGTCTGTATGGCTTGGTTGTAACAATGCTTTGCGTACTCAAGATGGTGCTCTTTGACTTTGGTGATGGTTCTACAATTTCTCGTATTGTCGCTTTTATTATTGGCGGCGTCTTATGCTTTGCGATAAGTCTTTTGTACAACTATGCAGCGAAGAAGTTGCTTCCTGTTACATCAAGCGATCTTACCAATCAAAATTTGTCGGATTAAATCAAGTCTGGTGGATTGAGAATGCCAATCGCGACAGTGGATTTCATTGAAGATGGATGGTAAAAACTGCACCTCCAAAACCCGAACTTTTTTCTAAGTCCAAGTTTTGCAGGTGCGGTTCAAATTATTTAGCTTACTTGTGTACTGCTTGTTCTCAAGCTTTTACACGTCAGAGTCATTGAGGTAGTGCTCTTGCTCGGGTGTAAGTACATCGATGTGCTTGCCCATAAAGGAGAGTTTTTTGCGGGCAGTCTCCAAGTCAACGTCCGTAGGAACATCCATGAGCATCTCATCAAACTCACCTTGGTGTTCAACCAGATATTTTGCTGAGAGCGCTTGAATTGCAAAGGACATATCCATAATCTCTGCAGGGTGCCCATCGCCGCAAGCAAGATTGACCAAACGGCCCTCGCCAAGGACATAAATCCAGATACCATTAGGTAGTTTGTAACCCATGATGTTTTCACGCATGAGCTTGGATTCTACAGCAAGCTTGTGTAGCCCCTCCATGTCGACTTCGACATCAAAGTGACCAGCATTGCATAGGATGGCACCCTCATGCATAAGGAGGAAGTCTTCCTCATCGATGACCTTGTTGCAACCGGTAACAGTGATAAAGAAGTCGCCCAAAGGTGCAGCTTCTGCCATAGGCATCACGTCGAAGCCATCCATCACTGCTTCAATTGCCTTGACGGGATCGATTTCTGTAACGATGACACGCGCTCCAAGGCCTTTAGCGCGCATTGCAACGCCCTTGCCACACCAGCCATAGCCTGCGACAACAGCAGTCTTGCCAGCAACAACAAGATTAGTGGTGCGATCAATGCCATCCCAAACAGATTGGCCCGTGCCATAGCGGTTGTCAAAGAAGTGCTTCATCATGGCATTGTTAACGCGCACCATCGGGAAGCGTAGCTTGCCCTCGCGGTTCATAGCTTCTAGGCGGATGATTCCTGTTGTAGTTTCCTCGCAGCCGCCAATAACATGAGGGATAAGTTTTTGTAGCTCTGGATCGGTATGCATGAGATAAACCAAGTCGCCACCATCATCAATGATGAGATCGGGACCAGCGGCGAGCACGGCGTGAGTACCAGCGGCATATTCTTCGGCTGTTGCATCGTGGATAGCATGGACCTCAAGACCTTCGTGTACTAATGCGGCGGCGACATCATCTTGGGTCGATAGTGGATTGGAACCCGTAACATACATTTCTGCTCCGCCAGCTGCAAGTACCAGGCAAAGATAAGCTGTCTTTGCTTCGAGATGAATGGACAAGGCAATTTTCTTGCCTGCAAATGGCTTGGTCTGCTCGAATTCTTCCTTCAGCATGGTCAGCAGAGGGCAATTGCGTCTTACCCAATCAATCTTGAGCAATCCAGAATCAGCAAGATTGATGTCTCTGATAATACTCTTATCGGCTGGCATAAGTATCCTCCGTTACATATCGCAGTGCTTTTTGCACATTCTTACAAAATTGACCTAGCTAGAGGTTGAGACGACGACAAATACGCGTGACTTCTGCGCGGACTCGTTCTTCGTCGATAGTAAGCAATTCTCCGTGATCCATTACAAATTTGCCATCAATAATGACGCTTTCTACCTCAGCACTGCTTGCCGAATAGGTGAGCGCAGCGGGAAGATTGGTAGCAGGAATCATAGAAGGTAGATCGAGCCGCAACAGCGCAAGATCTGCTTTGCGACCAACAGCGATTTCGCCGCAGTTTAGTCTGAGCGCACGGGCACCATTGCTAGTTGCTGCGCGCAAGGTGTCTGCTGCGGTGATACAGGTGGAGCTGTCATGGGTTCCTTTGTGTATCAAAACAAACAGCCCCATTTCGCGAAACATATTTTGTGCATTATTGGAAGCAGGACCATCGGTGCCAAGGCACACATTCACACCTGCCGCCATGAGCTCGGGTACAGGCGCAAAACCATTGCCAAGTTTCATATTTGAAGCGGGATTGCTTACAACGCTGACGTGTTTTTTTGCAAGAATCATGCGGTCAGAGTAGCTGACACGAACACAGTGCGCCGCGATGCAAGGCACATCAAAAATGCCAGTGCTGTCAATATATTCAACAGGAGAGACGCCATACTTTTTTTGGATGTCGTCAGTCTCAGCTTGGGATTCAGCAATGTGGATGTGGATACCCAGTTGAGCCTCTTGGGCTATTTCAGCAAGCATGCGTAGGTAATCAGGACCACAAGAATAAGGAGCATGGGGTCCCAGCAGAAAGGAAAGCCTGCTGCAATTGCGCCAGTCCTTAAGCTCGTCAAGAGCTTCTGCCAGACGACGATCATTAAGATCGTAGTCATTGCCTACAAGACCTCGGCAGATGACAGCACGCATACCAGTTTCGCTGACAGCACGAGTGGTCTGATTAATATGCATCTGCATATCATTAAAGCAGGTAGTGCCCGTACGAATCATTTCTGCTTGACTTAAAAGTGATGCCCAGTAGGCATCTTTGGGCTCCATGCGGTACTCGATGGGCTGCACCCCGCCAAAGAGCCAATCGGAAAAGGGCAAATCATCGGCCACGTTGCGCATCAGCGACATATAGCTATGCGTATGAGCATTGATAAGCCCAGGGATTATGAGACGGTCGCGCGCATTGATGGTCTGCTCTGCTATAAATCCAGTAGGAGCCTTACCAATGCCTGTGATTAGTCCGTCTTGGATATACAGAGTTTTTTGCTCTACGCAAAAGCCAGCCTCTGTACCCTTATCAAGCAAAACTAAGCCGTTTTGAATTTCAAATCCCACAAGCAATCCTTTCGCAATTGAGCTGTTTTTTAGTATAGCGAGGTGGCGAATAGGCGGTGCTGCTGCTTGGCGGGAGTAGCTGAGTGGCGATGGGGAAGCTGCGGCACTGCTTGGCGGGAGTGATTGAGTAGTGATAAGAAACGACAGCACTGCTTGATAGGAATGACCTTACAGCAGTGACAGAAAAGAATGTTACGTTTAGCCGACCCATTTCTTGACATAGCTCGCATACCAAGCGACTGATTGTTAGGATATTAATGCTTTAGGTTTCGTAGGGTGACAGATTTTGTTGCCATAACATGCTCGTAGTGATTGCGAGCGCGTTGAGGAGGGACTACGCAAATGGCGAATCTCGACAGACGTAACTTTCTGAAGGCTTCAGCTATTACTGCTGGTGCAGGTGGAGTCATGGTTTTGGCTGCATGCTCAAACAAGGCACCTCAGAACAGCGGTAGCGCCGCAGGTAGTGCTGGGGGCTCTGCTAGCAATGATGCTGCAAAGGCAGAAAAGGTCGCTGCTTTTAAGGCTTCTTATCCTGTTGCCGCCACTACTGACGAGGCAAAGGCGCTTGCCACTCACGAGGCAGGTAAGTTGACTATTGCTACTGGTGAGCCTGCTTGGCCTCCTTATGTCATGGATGATGCTCCCGAGACGGGCGAGGGTTTTGAGGCTGCTGTTGCTTATGCTGTTGCAGCTCAGCTTGGCTTTGCTTATGACGATGTTGTTTGGGAGCGTACGAGCTTTGATAATGCAATTACTCCTGGCGATAAAGACTGGGATGTCAACATCCAGCAATTTGGCATTACTGAAGAGCGCAAGGCTGCCGTGGACTTCTCTAGCCCTTATTTCACCCCGACTCAATCGGTGATTGTGGATGCCGCCAAGGATCACGACAAATTTGCAAAAGCAACTTCTTTGTCTGAGCTCAAGGATGCTTCCATTGGTATGGATGCTTCTTCTACAGCTTTGGCTTGGACACAGGATAAGATTGGCAGCAATGTCCAGCCTTTGGGCGACAATGTTGACTCTGCTTCTCAGCTCAACTTGCATCAGATTGACGGTATCGTGACGGATACTCCCACAGCCGTTTACATGGCAAATCCTGATAACGGCGAGCTTGATAACGCCAAGCTTATTGGTCAGATTCCTGGTTCGGAAGCAGAGCCTCTTGCCTTTATTCTGCCCAAGGATTCCAAGCTTACCGCTCCCGTTACGGCCGCTGTTGACGCCCTGACCAAAGACGGCAAGATTGAGGAACTTACCAAGCAGTGGATGGCAGAGTACACTACCGAGGTTCCTATACTTTCTGAGTAATACTTATTTTCGATGGCAGGCGGACTACCCTTCCGTCCTGCCGTTGTTATTACGGGCCATCAACCCAGCCGCTCATTCTTTGCGCAGGACAAGAAAACCGCCCGCTATTATGGGTGGTCGTGATTTATGGAAAAGGTGGATAGGATGTCAGACGGCAAGCCACTCGATACTGAAGTAAGCAGCATCGAGCAGGAGCGTGAGGCGTTCCGACGTCACCAGAGTATGCGTTCTGTTGTGGTGAGTTTGCTGAGCACAGTTGCTTTTGTTATGGCTGTGGGTGTGATTCTCAACGTATCTCCTGGTTGGCCACGTGTGCGCGAGATGTTTTTCTCACCTGAATATTTTGCCGAGTCGTTCCCCAAGGTGCTTGATGGTCTGTGGCTCAATATGCGTGTGTTGGTTTATGCACTCGTGGGTACAGCAGTGCTTGGCACTTTGTTGGCAGTTGTGCGCATTTCCAAATCACCGGTACTTTTCCCTCTGCGTGTGCTTGCGCGTGCTTATACCACGATTATGCGTGGCATTCCGATGCTGGTGGTGCTGTATCTGATTGGCTTTGGTATACCGGGCCTAGGACTTTTTGGGCGCATGGACTCAGCGGTACTGGGTACTATTGCAGTTATTTTGAGTTACTCCGCCTATATCGCTGAGGTGTTGCGTGCGGGTTTTGAAGATGTACACCCCTCGCAGCGCGCCTCTGCTCGCTCATTGGGGTTGACTTCGGGTCAAACGGTTCGTCTTGTTATTATTCCGCAGGCACTGCGCAAAATTGCACCTGCCCTGATGAACGACTTTATCTCTATGCAAAAAGATGTGGGCTTGATTTCGACGTTGGGTGCGGTTGATGCGGTTCGCGCGGCACAGATTGCGGTGGCGCGCTCGTTTAACTACACGCCTTATGTGGTTGCAAGCTTGCTTTTTATCCTCATGAGTATCCCGTTCATTATTCTTAACGACTGGTACACTGCGCGCCTGCGCAAGCGTGAGCAGACGTCTGGCATGGTATAGGAGCTTTTTGTGGCAGATTTGATTGCTGGTGCAGGCTATAGCGAGCGGGAACAGCGAGTGGTTGGCGAGCCAGTCCTGCGCATTGATGGTGTGGTCAAGCGCTTTGGCGACAATGTTGTGCTCAATCATATTTCCTTTGACGTGCGCAAACACGAGACAGTGGCAGTGTTGGGACCTTCGGGTTCGGGTAAGTCAACCTTGATGAAGTGCGTCAACCTTCTTGAGCAGGTCAATGATGGGCAAATTTGGCTGGGAGATACCGATATTACTGATCCGCGCATAGATCAGGATAAGACCCGTGCACGCATAGGTGTGGTCTTCCAGCAATTCAATCTATTTCCTCATATGCGCGTTATCGATAACGTTACTCTGGCTGCTCGTAAAGTCTTTGGTTGGGATCGGGCGCGTGCTGAGGAACGCGCAATGGAACTGCTCAGGCGTATTGGCATGGATGCCAAGTCTCGCGAATTCCCCGATCGCCTTTCTGGCGGTCAACAACAGCGTGTAGCTATTGCGCGTGCGTTGATGATGGAACCCGAATTACTGCTACTAGACGAAATCACCTCTGCCCTTGACCCTCTGCTGGTGGGTGAAGTGCTCGAAATGGTTGAAGAGCTCAAAAATCAAGGCGCCACGATTTTGATGGCAACACATGAGATGGGTTTTGCTCATCGTGCGGCAGATCGCATTGTGTTGCTTCGTCGTGGCAAGGTAGCCGAGAACGGTACGCCTCACGACGTTATGGACAATCCAAGCGATCCCGAAACCCGCGCATTTTTCCATTCGTATCGCGATTGGAATTAAGCTGTTGCTCTAGCTTTAGGTGTTGGGGGCACTTTCGTTTGTTCTGCTTATAAATTTTTGCATTTGACTCTAGCCACTCTGTAGTCTAGGTCGGTGGGTATACTTAGTATTCACCCAACCTGTACGGAGGAAGCATGGAGTCGCTTTATCGCAAATATCGTCCTCAGACATTTGAAGATGTCGTTGGACAGCAGCATGTGGTTTCTACGTTGGAGCATGCAGTTGTTGAAGGTCGTACAAGCCATGCTTATTTATTTTGTGGACCGCGTGGCACAGGCAAGACAACCATGGCACGCTTGCTGGCAAAAGCTTTGATGTGCGAGCGTGGGGCAGGTCAGTTGCCTGATGGTACTTGTGAGCAATGCCAGCTTATTGCAGCGGGTGAACATTCCGATGTCTACGAACTTGATGCGGCATCGCGTACAGGTGTTGATAATGTGCGTGAAGAGATTATCAACAACGTCAGTTTTGCTCCTGTGCGTGGGCGTCACAAGGTTTATATCATCGACGAGGTCCATATGCTGACGACAGCAGCCTTTAATGCGCTGCTCAAGACCCTTGAAGAACCTCCAGCGCACGTGACTTTTGTGCTCTGTACCACCGATCCGCAAAAGGTGCCAGCGACAATTTTATCGCGTGTGCAACGCTTTGATTTTCACTCGATAAGTAATGCGGAGCTGCAGCAGCGGCTCGCGTATGTCTGTGAGCAGGAAGATTTTAGTTACGAGCCCGCAGCACTTGAATTGGTTGCACGCCATGCGCGCGGTGGCATGCGTGACGCACTCTCCTCGCTTGAGCAGTTATCGGTTTTTGGTGCTGGTTCAGTGAGTTTTGAGATGGCATCGAGCTTGCTGGGCGAAGTTGGCTCTGCAACACTTGCGGGTGTGACAAAGGCACTTGCTGCACGTGATGTGGTTCAGCTTTTTTCTGAAGTTTCTACTTTGGTCGATGAAGGCCAAGATTTGCTTCAGTTCGCCCGTGAGTTGGCGGCACGCTTGCGTGATGTATATGTGATTGCAGCCGTTGGTCCTCGGGCAGATGTTGTGTATTCCAGCCAAGAAGAACTTGGAGAGCTGAGTGAAGAGGCTGCTGCTTTTGGCTCTGCAGATCGCATAGCTCGAATTTTAGATATTTTGAGTGAGACGATGGGGGAGATGCGCACTGCACGCAACCCGCGCTTGACGCTCGAATTGGCTTTTACGCGCTGCGCTCGTCCTGGAAGCGACCTGACGCTTGAGTCTTTGGCGGAGCGTATTGCTGTGCTTGAGACGCGGGCGCGCGATGGGGCAACCTTGCCTGCGGTGAAGTCTGTGCCAGCGGCAAAGCCTGTGGCAATGACAAAGCCCGTGGCGGAATCCAAACCTGCGATGACATCTGAGCCTGTGGCAGCATCCAAACCTGCAGGATCACTCCAGTCTGCGACGGCATCCAAGCCTGCAGGATCATTCAAGCCTGCGACGGCATCCGAGCCTGCAGGATCATCCCAGCCTGCGACGGCAGCCAAGCCTACAGGATCACTCAAGCCTGCAGCCCCTACCACCCCCATGTCTGCGCCTGTCCAGTCTGTGTCGACGACACCCGCTCCCGCGCCGAAGCCTATGCCGCGCCCTGTCGCCGCACCCAAGCTAGAACCAGCATCTGCATCTATTCCACATCCTGCTGCGCCTGAGTTGCATCCTATTACGCCACAGGCGGTGCCAGTTCAGTCGCAGCAGCCCACATCCTCTGCTTACGCGGTTCACACGACAGCTGCATCAGCTCCTGCCGTAACAGGTGGTGGAGATTGGAATCAAGTTATTGCTCAGCTTCAGCAGGCAAAGCCTTCAAGTGCTGCTTTGCTTCTTAACTCTAGCGTTAAGTCTGACGACGGCAGTACGCTGGTTGTTGTTTTGCACAATGCCTCGCCTTTTGCCGTCAAGATGCTTTCTCGGTCTGACGTTGCTAAAGCGGTGAGCGAAGCTGTGGCTATGCAGTTTGGTCGCCGACAGATAGATTATGAAATTGCCGTCAGCACTACCTCTGCCGCACCTGCCGTTTCCGCAATGAATGCGCCAGTATCTCACCCTGTAGCCTCTCCGTCTACTCCTCAGCCTCAGCCACGACCCGCTCCTACGCCCGCGCCCGCTGCAGCAATCCCACCCTTGTCACAGTCAATTCCTGCACAGCCTGCGGCGCTTACATCGCAAGTAGTGCCCGTGCAGCCTGAGACGCCCGTATCGCAAACTCCCGCACAACCTACGATGTCCGCATCGGCATCAACTATCGCTTCGGCTCCTGTCCCAAATTCAATACCAACATCAGTCGCTGTGCCTGCATCGCATTCTGCCCCAGCAGCTGCGCCAAAGCCATCACCTACGGAGCCTTCAGATACTTCGCAGCCTGACTTTGACCCCTCTGATGCGGCGAGTGTAATGAACATGCTTGTTAGCATTTTTGGTGATGGAGTCAAAGATCGCAGTGGCCAGAATTAGCTCAATTTGTCCAAGATTTGCTCGACATCTGTTTGGCAGTCCGCCCGACTAGCTGCTTACCTGTCTGCCCGATATTCAGCCATCCGCTCGTTCTGCTTATCCGCCTGGCCGCTTAGCCGTCCATCCCTCCGCGTCTACGCATCCCTGCGCTTACGTACCTTCTGAACTGGGTACCCTTTGCGCCTACACATCTTCTGCGTCTAGGTGCCCTCCGCGTCTAGGTAGTTAAATCTTTTAGCCCCGAGGAGCCAGATTTATTCGCATTCCGAATAAAAAGGCTACCTCAGGGCTAAATTTTTTAAGTAAACGATAAAGGATGAGGGGGGATTGCCTTTATAGAGATGTAGAGACAGAGATGTAGGAAAGCAGAGGCTTGTAGAAGCGAGGATTTTGCAGAAGTAGAAATTTGAGAACGCAGAAGCGTATGCGGAGGTAGGGACTTATGCGAATGCGTGGGAAAGGCTTACGACAACTTTACTTCGGTGGTTGTCCCATCCTTGGCAGTGACGGTCAGCGTAGACTCATTCAATTCAGCAGAGACCAGTGAACCCTTGCCGCCGACTGGTTTTCCACCTGCATCAACAGGTACAGGCTCAGTATTGACGCCGCGCATGTATGCAAGAACATCCCAGCCAGCTTTGGTGTTCTCAGGGATGATCAACGAGCCATCAAAGAAGTAAAGGCCTATTGGCTGACCATTCAGCGTACATAAGGTTTGTTCTGCTTCTGCGCCTTTTGCAAGATAGGTTAGGGCATAGCTGCCATCAGTCTGCTCGCGTAGGGCATATGCAGCACCGTCATGTTTGAGGGTCTCACCAACAGCTGCCTGTGTCTGCTGAGCGTTCTTCTTCGCTGCAGGGTTTGGTGCAAAAGCAGCGCGCAGCAAGACTACAGCCAACAAAATTACGATTGCCGCTAGAACTCCTAGCAGGATATAGAGTTTGTGATCGCCATGAGTTTTGGTTTGACGAGACTTTACCTTGGGACGAGCAGAACGCGATAAACGACGCTTGCTTGACAGTGGTGTTTGCGTCTGTGCTTGACGTGTCAACTCAGCATTGTCGCGATTGGTAATGCGCGCGCCCTGCCCTTTTCCCAAAAGTGAAAATGAGCCAGTCTGAGCGGGATCTACGCCAATGGGGCGAGGAGAGTCATCATCAAGCGGTGAGGGAATTCGCGTATTAGCGGGTTTTGTGCTGGGCGCAACGCCAGTCATGTGGCGGCGCGACCCCCTACGAGAGGGACTTGCGGCTGCTCCAGAGTGCTGAGCGTTATTCCCGTGCTGTGCATGGTTTGCTGCCATCGTCTGTCCTCTCAGCTGCATCTAAAGACTGTTCTGTGATTTTACCGCTCGCGCTACTTAAAGAACCTAAAGAATACGACGTGCCTCAATGGCTCGGCCAAGCGTTACCTCATCGGCATATTCTAGATCGCCACCAACGGGCAATCCGCTCGCAAGGCGCGAGGTGGTTATGCCCAGTTGGGAAATGATACGGGCGAGGTAAGTAGCGGTGGTCTCGCCTTCAACATTAGGATTGGTAGCAAGAATAACTTCGGTCACTTCGCCGTCAGCAAGACGTGCGAGCAACTCGCGTACATGGAGTTGGTCGGGGCCAATCTTGTCCATCGGTGAAATAACGCCGCCGAGCACATGATATAGACCGTGATAGGCGCCCGTTCGTTCGATAGCGCTAATATCGCGCGGTTCGGATACAACGCAAATTGCCGAGCGATCACGACTGGAGTCCGCACAAATTTCACAGCGATCTTCGGTGGCGTAGTTGAAGCAAATCGGACAAAAATGCACCTGGCTCTTAAGATCCAAAATAGCATGAGCCAAGCGCGATGCTTCTTCAGCATCCGCTTCAAGCAAATAATATGCAATTCGCTGTGCCGACTTTGGCCCAATGCCCGGCAGGCGCCCCAGCTCGTCAAGGAGGCGCTGCAGAGTGTGCCTATTACTGGTATTTTCCAACGTCTACATCAGTCCTGGAATATTGAATCCACCAGTAGCAGCAGAGACTTGCTGGCTTGCTGCCGCCTGAGCAGACTCAATCACATCGTTAACTGCGGTAAGGATCATGTCCTGTAGCAGATCAACATCTTCGGGATCTAGTGCCTGTGGGTCGATAGTGACAGAAGTAACCTTCATATCAGCGGTGGCAGTCATTTTGACCATGCCGCCACCCGTTGAAGAAGAGACTTCGATGTCGCCTAGCTTTGCCTGAGCTGCTTCGAGCTGCTCCTGCATCTTGCGGGCCTGCTTCATCATTTGCTGCATATTCATCTGGGGCATGAAAAATCCTCTCGTTTGGTCACCAAATGTGCACAAGTACCATCAAAATGCACGCTTAGGGCACTACTGTAACCGCAAATAAGTCCTTAGGTACAAATTTTTAAAAAAACGCTAGACAAATGCCATCGCTTCTGTGTACAATGCTTCCGCACGTGATTCCTGGGGTATTAGCTCAGCTGGTTAGAGCGCCGGCCTGTCACGTCGGAGGTCGCGGGTTCGAGCCCCGCATATCCCGCCAGGAAATTTTCAGACCCTGCTTCGGCGGGGTCTTTTTTTGTAGTGCGCTGATGGGTCTCGGCTCCTAGCTTTTACATTCAAAATGAGCTCGCCCTATTTCGGCGACACCTGTCTGCCAAACGCCACAGATTCTTTCAGTTGGAGCAGCCCTACGTGCCAAACGCCACCAATTCTTTCAAGCAACACAGCTTTGCTTGTCAAACGCCACGTTCTGTTTCAGAAAAAATGTCAAAAGCCACATTCTGTTTCAAAGGACCTGACGTTTGCGCAGGTAAATTTTTTGTGCATGAAGAGATATGTGGCTTTTGGCTAAAAAAGTGAAGTAGAACGTGGCTTTTGGCACTTGGGCTGAAGCAAAGCGTGGCGTTTGGCAAGCAGGGCAGCATGAACATGAAACGGAGTGTGGCTTTTGGCCTCCAGCGTGAAATGAAACGTGGCTTCTGCCACATGGCATGCCACAAAGAGTCGATATCGTAGATGCGCACTCTTCTCGCGTGCTCGGCTTTAATCTGTCCCAACCTCGGGGTGGAACAGCTTGGCATCTACCTGCACTTTGCGTATACATCCAGCTAGAAAGTCCACGGCATTGGCTAACCCAGCTCTAGGTTGGGACAGAATGATATACGGATAAGACGTATGCGTGGCCACATATTTTTCTTATATGCTTATAAGGCAACAAAGGAGGCTGAAGGTCGGCCTGTGTCTGATTTGCCCTAAACATGCTAGATCCTTTAAGCCTTAAGACAGGAGCAGATAAAAAATGCCCAAACCACCCATCGCGGAAGCTTCTTTATCTTTGAATAAACTACAAGAGAGTCCTAGCGTGCATCAAGCTTTGGACAGTGCTGATAAGTGCGGTGTGCGTTGGGCTTTGAGGGATGACGCTATGCCTGTGCGAGGCGGGGTACAAGTTGATGCAGCATGCCTTTCTGAATTTCGCATAAAGGTGCTCGCCAAAGGGCATGAGCTTTATCGCGATCTGCCGTGGCGGCGTACGCATGACCCCTATGCAATCTGGCTTAGTGAGGTGATGTTGCAACAGACACAGGTGGCGCGCGTAGATGGCCGCTGGCAAAAATGGCTTGAGCACTTTCCTAACGTAGCGACTCTTGCTGCAGCGTCCGTTGCCGATGTGCTTGAAGAATGGCAGGGAATGGGTTACAACCGTCGAGCACTTTCGCTACAAAAAGCCGCGCAGATGATTATGCATCAAGGTGGAGAATTTCCTCGCGAACTTAAAGATCTGCTTGCTTTGCCGGGTGTGGGACCTGCCACCGCGGCGGGCATTCGAGCTTTTGCATGGGGACTTCCTGGCATCTATCTTGAAACGAACGTGAGGACAGTATTTCTTCATGAGCTCTTTCCTCATGAGCTTGATGTACCCGACAAGAAAATCATCCCTCTTGTTGAGCAGACCTGTCCTCCTGAAAGCACTGACGAGTTTGATAACCCTCATAGCTGGTATTATGCCCTGCTCGATTACGGCGCTTTTCTCAAAGCCAGTCTTCCCAACCCCTCCCGTAGGTCGCGCTCACATGTTAAACAATCTCGTTTTGAAGGCTCGCATCGTCAGAAAAGAGCGGCCTTGATAAGGCTACTTTTGGAGGCGCGTGGCGGGAATGGTGCGGAAGTTAAGATGCTTACAAAAGAACTCTCGAAACTTGAGGAGAAAGCAGGTAGACTCTCCTTAGATGTGACCGAGGTCACGAGTCTGTTGCAGGAGCTCGAAGGGGAGGGCTTTTGCTATCTAGACAAGGGGCGTTGGCATGTCTAGCAGTTGAATTGTCTAATGAGAGGAGAGGCCTTATGGCAGTCGATTTTGAGAACTCCCAGACCAAGAAGAACCTCGAGACCGCTTTTGCGGGTGAGTCCCAGGCTCACACCAAGTATGAGTACTACGCCAGCAAGGCAAAGAAGGAGGGCTACGTTCAGATCTCCAATATCTTTGCTGAGACTTCTGGTAACGAGAAGGAGCATGCAAAGCTCTGGTTTAAGTATCTTCATGATGGCGATGTGCCTGATACTCTGACCAACCTTAATGATGCAGCTAATGGCGAGAACTATGAGTGGACCGACATGTATGCCGGTTTTGCTGCTACCGCCAAGGAAGAGGGCTTTGCTGAAATCGCAGCAAAGTTTGCTTTGGTTGGTGAGGTTGAGAAGGCTCATGAGGAGCGCTATCGCAAACTCGCTGAGCACGTTGAGAAGGGCGATGTCTTTACTCGTCCTGGTGTCAAGGTTTGGAAGTGCCTCAACTGTGGTCACCTGCATGTCGGTGCTGAGGCTCCCGCGGTCTGCCCCGTCTGCAATCATCCACAGGCATACTTTGAGGAGCAGGTCGTCAACTACTAAGCAGTAGGAAGCAGTAGGCTCTGCTTTGCTTGATACAGTTGCACTCGAGGTGATGAGCCCACTCCTTTTGGGGGTGGGCTTTTGCATAGGGAGAGTATTTATTACAAGGCAATGCGATGTAGCCTTGGCTAGCGATTGAGCGATGGCCAGTAAAAGCACTTTTACTGCCGCTCATAAAATTTATAAGTATTGTGAATTTATAAATGGGTTCTACGAAACATCCATAGAAAACTTAAGAATATTTCATAACGATGAACAGATTTCAGTATTTATACAAATATAGATATGCCATTAGCCGAGTATGATTACTAATTCTGCAGTTCATTTCTCATTATTAAGCTTGTGTGAGCTTTGTATACCTATTGTCCATATTGTCTATAGGAGGAGAAATGAATCAAAGAAGAACGCTCGCCATTCTTGATGCGCGCGCCGCACACAGTGCGTGGTCAAAGCGCAAGATGCTCTTTGGTATCGTTGCGGCTCTCGTCACTGCCATGTTGGCTCAGCCTGTTGCAGCACATGCCGCCGAACTTCAGACTCTCAAGGAGCCCGAAGCTATTGTTGCTGCAGTTGCTACCGATGCTAACGAGACGAGTACCAAGGAAGACAGGCAAGCCACTGCGAGTGTGGGGACGCCTGCTGTAGCTGACGATGCAACTGTTGCGCCGGGTGAAACTTCTGAGATTCCTGCCGACGAAACCCCCAAAGTTGAAGAGCAGTCTAGTGGAACCGAAAAGTCACCTGAGGCTGAGACCGGCAATGCCGGTAAGACAGATCCCAAGGCTGGCGATGAGGCCAAGCAGCCTGGGGCTCCTGAGAAGCAGTCCGAGACTCCTTCTGAGCCCGCAAAGCCTGTAGAGAAGCCTGAATCTGTGATCGACAAGGCCTCCAAGCATGCGGCCGACAAGCTTGGCACCAAGATCATCTTTGATTTTAATGGCGATGGCAAGACGGACGCCGAAGACTGGAAGGCTTATCTCAAGTGGATGAGCGAATTCAGGCCTTTTGACTTTGATCTTGAGATGGGCGATCTGGGTGATTCTCATAACGGTGGCGTTCAGATTACCGGTGCTACTCAGATCATTGCTAATGGTTCCAACACCTCTCGTACGCTGGACTCTATCGATACTAACCTAGACGTTACCAAGATTACGCGCTATTACCTCAATAATGTTAAACAGGCTACTTCGGTCAAAAATCAGAGCCCCTTTGGCACCTGCTGGTCTTTTGCCTCTATCTCGGCCCTTGAGAGTGCCATTTTGAAGGCGCAGGCAGGTGACAAGGCGACCGTAGTCAATCCCAACGACCATCTTAAGCCCATCCTCTCCAAGATTGATGACAAGGGTGTTGACTATTCCGAGCTTTACCTTGCTTGGATGGCATTTTCGCTGCAGGAAGCAGGCTCTCAGAAAGGCGAGGGTGAGAAAGACATACTTCCAGGAGATCTCGACCATGACCGCCTGCAGGCTGGTGGCTGGGCAACCATGGCCGAAACCCTCTTTACTGCTTGGCAGTCCATTGCAACTGAGAAAGAAGTGCCCTACTGGCCCAAGGGCGTTCCAGTTACCTTTGAAAACTTCTTGAAAATTGCTCGTATGGGACCAAAGTGGAAGCCCAACCCCAAGTCCATTAACAATAAGGTTCGTGTCAAGGGTGTCTACTACTTGCCTGACCCCAACATTCTTGAGCTGGACAAGAAGGACCATCTTGTTTGGAAGGGCTACAACAAGAATGCCAATAAGATCATCAAAGAGGCCCTTGTTAAATATGGCGCTGTTCAGATTGGCTATGGTGCCGACTCAGCACAGCCAGGTGCGCATCCCACGAGCGATTATTTCAATGCAAATACTTGGGCGCAGTATTGCGACGCAACTAACATCGAGATTACTCATGCGGTGACCATTGTTGGCTGGGATGATGACTTTGATCCTGCCAATTTCCAAGCAGATAGTAACAATATCAGAGGTCTTAAGAAAGGCGCTTGGCTTGTAAAGAATAGCTGGGGTTCTGGAGACTGGTTTACCAAGAATTTTGGACTTGATCCTAGCTCCCTCTACAATGATCCCCGAGTGCGCAAGTGGGGCATTATCGACCCTGAGACAGGTCTGCATACAGGCTACTTCTGGCTGTCTTACTATGACCACTCTATCAACACACCATCGGTTTATGAGGTTGAGCTTGCTGATGAGAATGGTAAGTTCCAGCATGACCATAACTACAACTACGATACCGCTATCAACCAGTCGCAGGCACCCTTTGTGTTCCGCACCAAGGACTCTGGTACATGGGTCTCCAACGTCTTTAAGGCGAAGGGCAAAGAAATCCTAAAGGCGGTTACGGTACATACTTCGACTGCCAACTCGAAGGTCAAGATTCGCATTTATCTAGTGAACGCCAATGATCTGAAGGACAACAACCCCACCAATGACTGCAAGCCTGTACTTGAGATGGATTACAAGGCAATTCTTGCAGGCGCTCACACTGTTGAATTGAGTAAGTATATTCAGCTGAAGCCCGGCCAACTTTTTGCAATTGTCGAGAATATCGTCAGCCCCGAGGATGGTTCATCTTTGATTAACCTTGAGACTGGCATGGCGCAGTCGGCACAGTATCCTTATCCCGCGGGAGCAAAAGCTACAGGTGAAGAGTCCAAGGGCCGTGCTATGGGCTACATTTGGACTAACATCGTTGCCAACCCTGGCGAAACTTTTATCAAGATGCTGACCAACCGTGGTTATCTTTGGATGACCCCTCAGCAGCTTTCTGAGTGCTACATGGGTGGTAATGTCTTTGAGTTTGGCAATGCTCTCATCAAAGCGCTGACCGCCGATGGTACTTTGCCCACGCCGCCTGCTCCTGCTAAGCCCGAAAAAGTCAAGCCGATTGTGGCTCATACGGAGGACGCCAATGGCAAGCATATTCGTCATGCCATTGCTTCGCATACCTCTGCATTGCCGCAAACTGGTGACGCTGCAAGTGGCGTGCCTTTTGCACTGCTCGCTCTCGGTAGCGCCCTTGCTGCTGCAGGCGTTCTGGTGAAGAAGGACTCTGAGGCATAAAACTTAGATGTTGGATGTCCGAGGCACCGGAAGGCGGATCCTTGTTTTGGATCCGCCTTTTTCATACCCAGCCCACGACGTATTCTTCTCCGCATACGGTTCACGATGCCCTCTTTTGCCCATTTTTCTCACAAGCGGTTCACAATGCACCTTTTGTCCGTATCTTTCCCTACAGGCGGTTCAATAAGCACCCTTTTTTCCCACATCGGGTTCAATAAGCACCCTTTTGTTCGCATCGGGTTCAAAATGCGCCCTTTTTTCCAAATCGGGTTCAAAATGTGCCCTTACGCCAATTTTTATCTGGGGTTTCTCGAGCTGTTTGGTACGGTTTTGAACCGTCTGCATTAAAGGGAAGACAACGGGTTCATAAAGCACCCTCAGTAAAAAATTGAGCAGCACTTTTGTGGAAGCAGAGCGACGCTTTTGAACCGTTTGTGGGGGTTGGGGACGGTATTGAACCGTTTGTGGGGGTTGGGGACGCTTTTGAACTGCTTGGGGGTTGGAGCGGTTATGAACCGCCTGCGGAGGGGCACAATGCTTTTGCACCGTCTGCGAGAGCTGTAGGTGGTATTGCTACCGCCTAGCAGTTGCTGAGTATGGAATGGTAGTGCAGCCTGGGCACAGGATGGATGGTGGCGCAGCCCAGACACAGGTGTTAGCGCTTCTTGTGCTTAAAATAACGATCGGGCTGACCTGCACTAGGGCAGAGATCAGCCAGTGGACACTCATCGCAGCGCGCTCCGCGGGCACTGCAAATTTCGCGGCCTAGGCGTATCCAAGTTTCATTTACCCCGTGCCAGCGCTTTTTTTGAATAAGTTCAAGCAGATCCTTCTCAGCTGCAGCGGGTGTTGGCGCCTTGGTAAAGCCAAGCCTCGTTGCAATGCGGTATACGTGCGTATCCACTGCAATGCCTTCGACAATGCCAAAAGCCTTGTTGAGCACGATATTTGCTGTCTTGCGTCCTACGCCTGGTAGACGCGTGAGTTCCTCCATGCTCCTTGGAACTTCTCCACCATATTCAGAGATCAGTGCCTGTGACAATTCGATAGCATGCTGAGCCTTAGTACGATAAAAACCTAGAGAGTGGATCACATCTTCCACCTGGTAAAGCTCTGCTTGGGCAAGTTCGGCAGGGCCCGGCCAACGCGCAAAAAGCTCGGGTGTCACTTTATTGACCGCGACGTCAGTGGTCTGCGCAGATAGCATGACGGCTACCAATAGGGTAAACGGCGACGTATAGTCCAGTGCGCTTTCCATATGGCCATAGCGTTCCTCCATGCGAACGCAAGTCTCTTCCGCGCGTGCCTGCTTTGATTTCTTTGATTCGCGTGGCATTTCTTCCCCTTGCTATATGCACCCAAAATAACCGCTTGCCGCTTATAGATTGTATCCACCTACCGCACATCCGATAGCATGCCCCATTTTGCCTCATCCAAGATTATTATGGAGAGGGTATGGAACCGTTCCCTCACCAGAGGGGATCAGACGCTAGCCAATGAAAAGCGGCGACTGTTGGAGGTAAGGAATGGGCACCACAGACACAATGTATAGTCTTAGCAACGATGACACCTATCTGTTTGCCGAGGGCGCTTGGTATCGCAGCTATCAAAAGTTGGGCGCGCACCCCGCGACAGTTGGCGGAGTTGCCGGTTACTTCTTTGCTGTGTGGGTACCTGACGTGCGTTCTGTGCATGTTATTGGTGAGTTTAATGGCTGGGATCCCACGGCCAATCCGCTGGAAGTAACGCCATATGGTGGCATTTGGGAAACTTTTGTCCCTGGTGTGCAAGAAGGTCAACTTTATAAGTACCTCATCGAGACTCAATCGGGCGACTTGCTTTATAAAGCAGACCCCTACGCGTTCTCGGCTGAAATGATCCCTGGTACCGCCTCAAAGACCGCCGATATCGGAGGTTATGCTTGGGGTGACAAAAGCTGGATGGATAAGCGCAAAAAGACCAATCAGATGAAGGCGCCTCTCAACATCTTTGAAGCGCATTTGGGTAGTTGGAAGCGTCATGACGATGGTTTGGCTGGCAATGGTGACCCCGACTCTGACGATCATGCCGGCACCTACCTTACCTACGATGACCTTTCGGTTGAGCTGGTTGAATACGTCAAAAAGATGGGTTATTCCCATATCGAAATCCTGCCCGTAATGGAGCATCCCTTTGATGGCTCTTGGGGTTATCAGGTAACGGGCTACTATGCGCCAACCTCTCGTCATGGTGCGCCAAAGCAGTTCAAGCATTTTGTTGATAGCTGCCACAAAGCTGGTATTGGTGTCATTTTGGATTGGGTTCCTGGTGGTTTTTGCCGTGACGAACATGGTCTAGTGCACTTCAATGGTCACAAGCTCTACGAAAAAGAAGAGCATCCCAATTGGGGCACCTTTAAGTTTGATTTTGGTCGCGGCGAGGTACGTTCCTTCCTCATCTCCAACCTTCTGTATTGGATTGATGAGTATCACGCCGATGGTATCCGCATGGACGGCGTTACTTCCATGCTATATCTCAACTTTGGCATTGATGATCCGCGTCTCAAGAAGTTCAATGAAAAGGGCACCGAGGAGGACTTGGTCTCGATTGAGTTCATCAAGGGCTGCAATGCTACCATTGGCAAATACTACCCTGACGTGCTGATGATTGCCGAAGAGTCAACCGCATGGCCACTTGTGACCTATCCGCCCGAGGATGGTGGTTTGGGCTTCCATCTTAAGTGGGATATGGGCTGGATGAACGATACTCTGCACTATATGCAGTCTGACTTCCCGTACCGTCCGTTCAATCATGGCCTTTTGACCTTCTCGATAATGTATGCATTCAATGAGAACTTCGTGCTGCCGCTGTCTCATGACGAGGTCGTGCATGGTAAGTGCTCGCTGATTACACGTATGCCTGGTGATTACTGGCGCCAGTTTGCAGGCATGCGCTCGTTGGCGTTTTATCAGATGACACATCCTGGTGCCAAGCTTAACTTTATGGGCAATGAGATTGCTCAGTTCATTGAGTGGCGGTATTACGAGGGCATTCAGTATTTCTTGACAGAGCAGTACGAGGCACATGCTCATCAGCAGCATTTTATAGCCGAGCTCAATGCTTTCTATAATGCTCACCCAGCACTTTGGCAGCGCGCCTATACCCAAAATGGTTTTGAGTGGATTAACGCTGACAATGCCGAGCAGTCCATCATTTCCTACGTCCGCCATGGCGACAAGCCCAAAGACGATCTCTTTATCCTCATCAATTTTGATCCTGCTACATATGAGGAATATCGTGTGGGTCTGCCATATGCTGGCAAGTGGAAAGAAGTGTTTAACACCGATGCCGAAGAATTTGGTGGCTCTGGTGTGACTAATTCGGGCTATGTGTACGAGACGGTCGAAGAGCCCTGTGATGGCCGCGATTATTGTGTGACGCTGCGTGTTCCTCCTATTGGTGGCGTGATCCTTGCTTATGAGGGGCCTCTGCCCGCAAAGAAGACCCGTGCAAAGGCAACTACAAAGAAGGCAACAAGCAGGACAACTACGAAGACTGCGGCAAAGACCGCGACAAAACCTGCAGCAAGGGCAACGGCAAAGCCTGCCACGAAGCCTGCGGCAAAAAAGACGACGGCAAGCAAAACTTCGACAACAAAAGCAACTGCCAAGCGCACAACGCGCCAGAGTAAGGCAAAATAGGATACAGACTCGCATTCTGTTTTGGGATGCGAGTATGTGTACCTGGTTTGGCAGTACCGTAGGAAGGCATATATGCAAATCGCGAATAAGCAGGTAGATATTGAAAACCTGAGCCTAGAGGCTTTCAATACCAAGGAGAATTTCAAGGCATACTACAAGGACTCCATCAGGAGTGCCTTTGGTCGTGAGCTTGAGGATTGCACTCCTTATGAGCGTTATTACGCCCTTGCAACTCTCGTTGCTGGTCTTGCTCGCAAGGTGGAACTCAAAAATTATGACAAAAGCAAGAAGAAGGTTTATTACTTCTCGCTAGAGTTTTTGTTGGGGCCTCTGCTGGATAACTACCTGCTCAATATGGGTGCCCGTGACGTTGTTGAAGACGGCTTGGCTGATTTGGGCATTTCTCTAGACGAACTCGAAAGTCAGGAGCCTGATCCTGGTTTGGGCAATGGTGGTTTGGGCCGTCTTGCTGCTTGCTTTTTGGATTCTATGGCAACTGAAGGCATTGCTGGCTATGGCAATGGTATGCGTTATCGCTATGGCTTGTTCCGTCAGGAGATTCAGGGTGGTCGTCAGGTCGAGAAGACCGATAACTGGCTTGAGGGCGGCTATCCTTGGGAAACCCGTAAGGTTGGCAGTGCTGTAGATGTACAGTTTGGTGGCCAGGTAGTTCGTCACGAGAGCGATGGCGAGTACTGGTTTACCCAAGAAGGCGGCGAGATTGTTCGCGCCGTGCCTTATGACCTGCCCATTATTGGTTATGGCGGCAACACCGTTAATCATCTGCGTATTTGGAAGGCAGAACCCAGCTCTGAGGACTTTGACCTGGATGCTTTTAATGCTGGTGATTATGCACGCGCAAGCAAGTTCCGCTCGGATGTCGAAGCCATTTCGATGATTTTGTATCCCAACGATGCGGGCGAACATGGCCGCTTGTTGCGTCTTAAGCAGGAATACCTCTTTGTTTGTGCTGGTCTACAGACTATTCTTCGCACCTACAAGAAGGAGCACGGTGAGGATTGGGAGCATTTGGGTGACTATGTGAGCATCCATACCAATGATACCCACCCTGCTATGTGTGGTCCTGAACTCATGCGCCAGCTGGTCGATATCCACCATGTAGGCTTTGATTTGGCTTATAAGATTTGCACTCAGACTATCAGCTATACCAACCATACGGTTATGCCTGAGGCGCTGGAGAAGTGGCCTATCAATACCTTTAGGGCTCTGCTTCCCCGCGTGTATATGTTCATTGAAGAGATTGATCGTCGTTATCGTGAGACCTTCCCTCAAGATGCTCCCAACTGGCGCGATCAGCTCCAGGCAACGACAATCCTGTGGGATGGCCAAGTGCGCATGGCCAATCTTTCTGTGATTTTCTCCAACTCGGTCAACGGCGTTTCAGCACTTCACACGTCTATTCTGGAAGAGTCGGTGCTTAAGGACTTCTATGCTTTGGCGCCTCAGAAGTTCAACAACAAGACCAACGGCGTGAGTCCTCGTCGCTTCCTTGCAAATGCCAATCCTAGTTATACAAAGCTGATTAGCGATGCAATTGGCACTGGCTGGCTTAAGGATGCCGACGAGCTCAAGAAGCTTGAGGCTTTTGAGAATGACTCCAGCTTCCTTGAGGGTTTCCGCGCCTCAAAGAAAGCCGACAAAGAGCGCTTGGCTGCTTATGTCAAAAAGACTACGGGTGTAATTCTGGATACTTCCACGATTTTTGACGTGCAGGTTAAGCGTTTTCACGCCTATAAGCGTCAGCTGCTCAATGTCTTTAAGGTAGTTGACATTTACAATCGCCTGCTGGCTGATCCCAGCTTTGATATCCAGCCAACTACCTTTATTTTTGCAGGTAAGGCTGCTCAGAGCTACGATTTTGCCAAGGAAGTTATTCGCCTTATCAACTCTGTTGCCGACGTGATTAACTCCGATGAGCGCGTTAACAAAAAGATGACCGTGGCCTTTGTGCCCAATTTTGCCGTTTCCAATGCCCAGTATATTTACTCGGCAGCGGATATCTCCGAGCAGATTTCTGTTGCAGGTGCCGAGGCTTCTGGTACTTCTAACATGAAGCTTATGATGAATGGTGCTATTACCTTGGGCACTTATGACGGTTCTAATGTTGAGATTACCGAGCTTGTCGGCGAAGAAAATATCAAGATTTTTGGTCTGCGTGCACACGAGGTAGATGCTTTGCGTGCCAGCGGCAACTACTTTGCATGGGATATGTACAATGCTGATCGTGCCCGTCTAGGTCGCATTATTGATCAGCTGACCGATGGTACTTTCGCACGTCTTTCGGGCAACTTTGAGAGTGTCCGCGATGCCCTGATGGTCAACAACGACCAAGATCTCGTTTTGAAAGATTTCTACTCCTATGTTCAGGCATGGGAGGAGCTAACCGCGCTTTATCCCGATCAGCAACGTTGGGATCGTATTTCGGTTCACAACACCGCTGAGTCTGGATTCTTCTCCTCTGATCGTACGATCAGAGAGTATGCGCACGATATTTGGCACGTCTAGTACGTCTGGTACGGCAGCTGGGCGGCGATATCGTCGCCCAGCTTTGGTGGGGATTTCGTCGCCCATTGGGGGCGGCGCCAAATATGTGATGTCCCCCTGGGGGAGACGGACGAAAGGGGAAGTGAGCCATGAGCAAGACCGAATGCATCGCGATGCTGCTCGCGGGCGGACGGGGAAGTAGGTTGGGTGTGCTGACAAGCAAAATCGCCAAACCGGCTGTCTCGTTCGGTGCGAAGTATCGCATCATCGACTTTGTGCTTTCCAACTGCGCAAATTCTGGCATCAATACAGTTGGTGTTCTCACGCAGTATCGTCCTTACCTGCTGCACTCCTATGTAGGTAACGGCAGTGCGTGGGATCTCGACACCATTGATGGAGGTGGTATTTCCATCTTGCCACCTCACGAGACTCAGGCGGGTTCCAACTGGTATGCCGGTACCGCTGACGCTATCACACAAAACATTGGCTTTATCGAGCAGAATGATCCTGAGTATGTGTTAATCCTCTCGGGTGACCAGCTCTATAGCATGGATTACCAAAAGATGCTCGACAATCACAAGCGCCACAATGCCGACCTTACTGTGGCAGTCATGCCTGTGCCTTGGGAGGATGCTTCTCGTTTTGGCATCATGACGCAGGATGATGATGAGAGGATTCTTGAGTTCAATGAGAAGCCTGCTCACCCCACTAGCAATCTTGCCTCCATGGGCATTTATATCTTTAACGCCAAGCTCTTAGTGGATACCCTCAAAGCCGATGCCGAAAATCCTGATTCACATCATGACTTTGGTGGAGACATCATTCCTGGCCTGCTGCACTCGGGTCATCGTCTCTATACCTACCAATACAACGGCTTCTGGCGTGATGTGGGTACTATTGCCAGCTTCCACGAGACCAGCATGGAGCTTCTGGGTAGGAATCCCGAGTTTGACCTGTATGCGAAAGATACGCACATCCTTTCGAACTCCTCCACCATGCCCCCTGCCTACATTGGGCCAGATGCCATAGTTGACGACTGTCTGGCTGCTGGTGGTGTTCGTATTCTTGGTACAGCAAAGCACTCCATTGTGTCTTTGGGCAGCACCATTGGTGAAGGTGCAGTAGTTGAGGACTCCGTCCTTCTTCCTGGCGCTACCGTCAAGGCTGGCGCACATGTTGTTCGCGCAATTATGGGTGAAAACTCCACGGTCGCCGAAGGTGCAACCCTTGGTACCGCAGATACAACGGTCGATTACGTCGTCATCGGTGATGATGTCGTCGTCGAGAAGGAAGGGGAGTAACGATGCACAAGACCATCGGACTCATTACTGCTAACTACTCCGTCAAGGATCCCGATGTCCTGACAGAGAGTCGTCCAGTAGCGTCGCTGCCTTTCTTGGGCCGCTTCCGCCTGATTGACTTTGCCCTGTCCAACATGATTAATGCCAAAATTAACTCTGTTGGCATCGTGATGCCATTCAATTATCGTTCGCTGACCGACCACGTTGGTGCTGGCAAGGACTGGGGTTTGTCCCGCAAGAAGGGCGGCCTGTTTGTGCTGCCTGGCTCTGCTTTTGGCAGCACCCGCAATGGCTCGCGCTTCCTTGTGCGCGATCTTATCCATAACAAGGCATTCTTTGATCGCTCTGAAGCTGAATATGTCGTGGTAAGCAGTGCAAATTTTGTCTGCAACATCGATATTCAGGAGTTGGTTGAGGCTCATGTTGAGTCTGGCGCTGATATTACCGTTTTGACTCAGACCGCTCGCAACAATCATTCTGATGTGATGAGCTTTATTACCGAGGATTGCCGCGTTAAAAGCATCAAGCATGGCTGCTCTGAGGGCAATACCGCTTTCCTAGACTGCTTTGTCGTTTCTCGCGACAAGCTTGTTGAGATCATCAACTGGTACTCCTCCACTGATTACCTCGATCTTTTTGAGGCAATTCAGGGCGAGTATGATCGCGTTGATGTGCGTGTTCATGAGTTCAAGGGTTATTGCGCTCCTGTCTTTACTATCAAGGCATACTTCAATGCCAATATGGACATGCTTAAGCCCGCCGTTACCGACGAGCTCTTTGCTCCCGAGCGTCCCATTCGTACCAAGGCTCACGACAATGCTCCTGCCAAGTTTGAGTCGGGTTCCAAGGTCACCAACTCGCGTCTTTCGGGTAGCGACCGTATTTATGGCACTGTTGCTGATTCCATCTTGGGTCGTAGTGTTGTTGTCGAGAGTGGTGCCGTAGTGCGTCATTCCGTCATTATGCAGAACTGCATCATTAAGAGTGGCGCGGTTATCGAAAATGCTATCGTGGACCGCAACAATATTATTCCCGCAGGCACTGAGCTGCGTGGTACCGTTGATGACCTCCTCATTATGGAGAAGGCACACGAGTAAGGACTGACAATGGCAAAAAGGGTAAGACGTAAGATCAGGGTTCTTCTAGCCGCATCCGAAGCCTTGCCCTTTGCCAAGACTGGCGGCTTGGGCGACGTGGCAGGTTCACTGCCACGTGCGCTCAAGCGCGCGGGTGCCAAGGTGGCCGTTATTCTTCCTAAATACGGCACTATCCCTGAGCAGTATCGCAATCAAATGCGTCACATTGTGGATTTTTATGTGCCACTTGCTTGGCGCAATGTATACTGTGGCGTCGAGAAACTCACATACCAGGGTATTGATTTTTACTTCATTGATAATGAGGACTACTTTAGGCGCGACACGCTTTATGGCTATTTTGATGATGGTGAACGTTACGCGTTTTTCTCCAAGGCAATTTGTGAGGCTATAACTCAGTTACCAGAGCTTGCCTGTGATGTTCTGCATTGCAATGATTGGCAAACTGCGCTGGTTCCCGTCTTTTTGCGTGAATTCTATCAGGGCGTTGAGGCGTGTCGTAGTATCAGAACCATCTTTACGGTGCACAACGTAATGTTCCAAGGCCAGCTTTCAGATAGATTGCTGTCAGAGGTGCTGGGCCTGGATAGCATTCCCGCGGCGGTGCATCAATTGCGTTCGGACGAGCGCTCCATCAATTACATGAAGGCTGCGCTGCTATACAGCGATACGATTTCTACGGTAAGTCCTACCTATGCCCGTGAGCTGCAAATGCCCTTCTATGGTTGCGGCCTGGATGGTATTTTCCGTGAGCGTAGTTGGTGTTTGCATGGCGTGCTCAACGGTATTGACGTAGATGAATGGAATCCTGCTCAAGACAAGACTATCCCTCAGGCATTTGCCACAGATGACCTTTCGGGTAAGGCGGTGTGTAAGACTGCCCTTCAAAAAGAGCTGGGCCTGCGTGTTGATTCTGAGGTGCCGCTTATTGTGATGGTGGGTCGCTTGACCAACCAAAAAGGCTTGGGTCTGGTGCGTTATGCAATGGAACGCCTGATGAATGATGGTGTTCAGATGGCCATTCTTGGTACGGGAGATGCAGATCAAGAAGAGGCATTCCGCTATTTTGATACGACCTACGGTGACATGATCTGTGCGCGTATTACCTTTGATGGTGCGCTGGCTCATCGTATGTATGCCGCTGGCGATATGCTATTGATGCCGTCTGAGTTTGAACCTTGTGGTCTTGCTCAGATGATTGCTATGCGCTATGGCACGCTTCCTGTGGTGCGTAGAACAGGCGGCTTGGCAGATAGCGTTGCTTCTTATAATCCCGAAACTGGTGAAGGCACGGGCTTTAGCTTTGCCAATATGAATGCAGATGAGATGGCAGACTGTGTTTTGGCTGCTTGTGAGGTTTTTAGGACCAATCAATCCGCATGGCAGTCGCTAATGGTTCAGGCAATGCAAGCAGACTTCAGCTGGAATAGAGCTGCTGAAGATTATCTGAGCATGTATTATGACCTCCATCCAGAAATAATTCGATACAATAGTTAACGTCAAGGATGGGAAATGCTTGAAATACAGCTGATCATAGCTGTGTCTCAAGCAAAAATATGCTTGCGTCCTTTTTCGTTCTGGCATGATACCATGCATCTGCCAAGACGTGTTTGTTGTGCGTGGACGGATGTAGAGGAACGGGGATTGATTACTCGTGAGAGCTTGTCATAACACTTCGGAGCGTCATTACCGCACTCCTTTGGGTGCACTTCCCATGGGGGATACGGCAGTACTTGCCATTGATGTTTGGGATGAACCTGAGGCAACTGCCGAGTTGTGCCTATGGACCGACAATGGGGGAGAGACCATCGTTGCAATGGATGGCTCCACCGAAGGTGATCATATTCATTTTGCGACTGAGCTCGCATCTGAGCGTCCAAGCATTGTGTGGTACTCGTTTCGTATTTATGCAGCTGACGGTAGCATTTGGCGTTATGGCGCTGCTCCCAATCATCCTGTAGGCGAGGGTGCTTTTGCATATGGCGAGCCGCCTTCATTTCAGTTGACGGTTTATGAACATAGACGACGTATTTTGCCTGAGTGGTTCAAGCAGGCAGTGGTGTACCAGATTTATCCCGACAGCTTTGCACGTGGTAGTGATTGGAAAGAACGCAGTAAGGTTTTGGATCAGCCGCGCAATGGAGCTCAGAGGCGACTGGTTGATTGGGAGACGTCTCCTCGCTACGAGCGCAATGGTGATGACTCTATTGCTACCTGGGATTTTTATGGTGGTACGCTTGAGGGCATTCGAGAAAAGCTTGGCTACCTAGAGGGTTTGGGAATTACCTGCATTTACCTCAACCCAATTTTTGAAGCAACATCATCTCATCGCTACGACACATCCAACTATCTCAAGATTGATTCAGTGTTAGGTGATGAGAAATCCTTTAAAAAGCTCTGCGAAGATGCGGCGTCCCATGGCATTTCTATCATCTTGGATGGCGTTTTTAACCATACGGGTGATGATTCGCTTTACTTTAATCGTTATGGCAACTATCCCGAGTTGGGTGCTTGGCAGTCTGAGGACTCTCCTTATCGTGGCTGGTATAAGTTTGATGAGAATGGCGAATACAGCAGTTGGTGGGGCATTACCAATATGCCCGATCTCGAGGAGACCAATCCGGAATATCGTGAACTTATCTGTGGTCATGATGGTGTAGTGCGACACTGGTTGCGTGCGGGTGCTCGTGGCTGGCGTCTGGATGTCGCCGACGAGCTGCCTGATGATTTTATTGCTGATATCAAACGAGCAGAACTTGCCGAGCGTGACGATGCGGTTTTACTTGGTGAAGTGTGGGAGGATGCAACAACCAAGCGCGCCTATGGGGAGCTTCGCCAGTACTTTTGGGGTGACGAGCTTGATGGCACGATGAACTACCCTTGGCGCCATACGCTGTTGCATTATTTATTGGGCAGGGCAAGTGCTGACGAGCTTGCTGTTGTGCTCGAAACTCTCCGCGAGAATTACCCCCGCGAAGCCTTCTATACGGCGCTTAATATGCTGGGTAGTCACGACCGCGTGCGTCTGCTGACTATCCTGGGTAACACTCCCAAGCCTGATGCTCTAAGCGAGGATCAAAAAGCATCTTTTCGTTTGAATAAAGATCATCGCAGTCTTGCGATAAGCAGACTGTGGGTGGCTGCGCTGATGCAAATGACCCTGCCAGGCGTACCCTGCGTCTATTACGGTGATGAAGCGGGTTGTGAGGGCTATGCCGATCCGTACAACCGTGCGAGTTTCCCTTGGGGTCATGAGGACCTCAATTGCCAGACGATTTATCGCAATGCGATCGCCTTGCGCAAATCTATGCCTGTAATGATCGATGGCGATTTTGAACCTTTTGCAGAAGGTGATGACGTGCTAGGTTACTGGCGTTGGGATGACAACGAGACGGTCTGCGTGTTAGTTAACCGCAGTCTTGATAGTTCACATAAGGTGACCGTTGAGATGCGTGGAGAGACTGTTTCTGATGTCATTAGCGGCAATGACCTTGAGATGTGCGATGGCAAAGTGTCTGTCTTCCTCTGGCCTTTGGGTACCGCTGTGCTTTACTTCCACTCAAAGAAACGCCTGCAAAAGCCTATGCCCTTGGGGATGGGGCTCATCTCGCATATCACTTCAATTCCTAATGATAAACATCCGGGTCAGCCCGGCACGCTTGGTGCGCCCGCAAAACATCTTGTTGACTGGATGGCGCGCACAGGTCAGCGTTACTGGCAAATGTTGCCCGTCAATCCAACCGACCAGTTTGGTTCTCCTTATGCGGGACTTTCAGCCTTCTCAGGTAATCCGCGCCTGCTCGAGGGTGGTGCTGAGGCTGCGGCTAAACGCTTTAGCGATAGCGAAAGGCTTGCTGAATATCACCGTTTTTGCGAGGAAAATGAAACTTGGCTCTTGCCCGCAGCGACCTTTGATGCCATCAAGGAGGTTGTAGGTGAAGAAGTACCTTGGCAGGAGTGGCCCAAAAAATACCACAGCTGGTCACGTGCATTGGTTAAGCGTTCCGAGCTGAAGGCAGGTATTGCTCGTGCGTGTCGCCAGCAGTTCGAGTTTCAGCGTCAATGGGATGAATTGCATGAGTATGCCCGTAAGCGTGGCATTTTACTGATTGGTGATATGCCAATTTATGTGTCGACAGATTCTGCAGATGTGTGGAGCGAACCTGAGATCTTCGATCTTGACGCTCAAGGTTATCCTGCTGTCGGCGCAGGCGCGCCGCCCGATAGCTTCTCCGAAGATGGGCAGTATTGGGGTAATCCTACCTATAACTGGGATGAGCTGCGTCGCCGCGGGTACTCGTGGTGGATGCGTCGTTTCCAAAGAATGATTGCGCTTTACGACTACGTGCGTCTTGATCATTTCTTGGGCTTCTCGTCGTTTTATTGCATTCCTCGTGGAGCTTCTGCAAAGGAAGGTCAGTGGCGTTTTGGTCCAGGTATTGAGCTCTTCCAATATGCCCATCGCCATTTTGGGGATCTGCCCTTTATTGCTGAGGATTTAGGTGCCGTTACCCCTGCTGTACGTGCTCTGCTTGCAGAGACGGGCTTTGCAGGCATGGATGTTGTGCAGTTTGTAGATGGCGATGTGCGCAGCGGCTATCGTGCTCGTGCGGGCAAAATTACGTATGCATCTACTCACGATACTTCAACGTTGTTGGGCTGGTGCAAAGAGCGTTTTGGTGAAAATGGTGCCGAGGATATAGCAAAACAGATTAGTCGACAGTTGCTGGATTCTGATGCTGATCTCGTAATGTTCTCGCTGCAAGATGTTATTGGTCTGGATGACGAGGCGCGCATGAACAAGCCAGGCGTTGCTGAAGGCAATTGGTCTTGGCAGGCAACTGCCGAGCAAATGGCTTCAGCGACCGAGTATACTCGCCAGCTCGCACTGGAGACGGGTCGCTCTGCTTTCTAAAGCGATATAAGAAAAGCTGTGCAGCTGAACGCATGTCGTATCTGTTTATCTATATGTCGATCTACGCCTTATCTACACCTCAATCTGTTGCAACCTCAGGTTGCAACAGATTATTCTGCAAGTCTTCTAGCTGCATATATATGTAAAACACGCAGTTAGAAAGCCTGCCGTTGCAACCTGAGGTTGCAACATCTTGGAGCAGGCTGGGTGTCAGAAGCCACACTCCATTTCACACACGTACCGGCTGCCACCTTTCATTTCACACCAGATGCCAAAAGCCACACGCTGTTTCATGTCAAATGCCAAAAGCCACGTTCTGCTTCACTTTTTTAGTCAAAAGCCACATATCTCTTCACGCTCAAAAAATTTACCTGCGCAAACGTGAATGCCATTGAAGAGATTTGTGGCTTTTGACATTTTTTCTGAAACAGAACGTGGCTTCTGACAAGCAGAATCGTGCTGCTTGAAAGGAACTGTGGCTTCTGGCAGTTTGCGTGAAAAGAAGTGTGGCGTTTGGCATGCGGAGTGCTGTGGAAGTAGGTCAATAGCCACATACGCCAATAAGTGGTTGAGGCACTCAGTTTTAAAAGTTTGAGTGTCCTTTTTGCTTGCTTGGTGCTTGAGGTGACGTAGTGCCTGATGTGGTTTTTTGTATTCAAGCCAATTTGATACATAGGTGAATTTATTTCGCGTCAACAAAGGCTTGCGTAGCGGTGAAAGAACCCGGACCGACAAAGGTGTACGTAGCGATGAAAGACTTGTGCCAACAAAGGCGCGTGTAGCGATAAAAACGCCCCGAGGAGGCATTTTTGGTCGGATTACGAATAAATTTGGCTCCTCGGGGCTAAAAACTTTAACTATCCATCCTGACAGATGCATGGGGTTTGCGAGACTGCGGAGAGGGTGAGATTCCGGAGGCGAGTGAGACCACGGGGGCGAGCAAAACCACGGAGACGAGCAAGGCCACGGAGACGCGCGAGACCATGGAGACGAGCAAGGTCACGGAGACGAGTAAGACCACGGAGGCGTGCGAGACCATGGAGGCATGCGAAGCTGTGGCGATGTATGACGTAGCCGATAGGTGTTTATAGCGTAATGGTCAGCTCAATAGGGCAATGATCGCTGCCGTAGATATCACTAAGGATGCGAGAGTCTACGATGCGGTCGGCAACACGATTACTGACAAGGAAGTAGTCAATACGCCAGCCTACATTGCGTTCACGAGCACGCATGCGGTAGCTCCACCAGCTGTAGGCATCTGTCTGATCGGGATATAGGCTGCGGAAACTGTCGGTAAAACCAGCGTCCAGTAGCTGCCCAAAGCCTGCGCGCTCCTCATCGGAAAAGCCTGCATTCATATGATTGGTATCGGGATTTTTGAGGTCGATTTCCTCATGAGCAACATTGAAGTCACCGCAGGTTACTACAGGTTTTTCTTCTGCAAGACGGGCAAGAAATTCGCGATAATCCTTGTCCCATACCATGCGTTCATCTAAGCGAAGCAGACCATTTTTAGAGTTGGGCGTATATACATCGACAAACCAGTAGTTTTCAAACTCAAGTGCGCAAACGCGACCCTCATTGTCGGCAAACTCACAGCCGATTTCACGAATTACCTGTCGCGGTTCTTCTCGGCTAAAGACAGCCGTACCAGAGTAACCTTTGCGTTCTGCATAATTCCAAGTTTGATAATAACCTGGAAAATCTATCTTGAGCTGGCCTTCCTGTAACTTTGTCTCCTGCAGAGCAAAGACATCGGCACATGCCTGTTCAAAAATTTCAGGAAAACTAGGTTCTTTTTTCATAACAGCACGCAGGCCATTAACGTTCCAAGATACGAGCTTAAGCTCGCGGGGGGTATCGCTCATGTACTATCCCATCTGCGGACCAAAGGCGGACTACAAAAATGACTTAACTCGAACTACAAAATGACTTGATTAAGTGTAGCCTACCCAAAAATCCACTCCTCCCATTGGGGATAATCACGCAAAGCTTGGCGATAGCCCAGCTGGAAAGAGTTGTAGAGCGCTGCAGTATCTAGCGTCGTTGATTTGACTGGCATGGTATCTGGACGCACGACGTAAGCACGACCCTCGCGTTCCATCTGCTCCAAGCGGTCGAGCGCGGCGTTATAGCGTTCGTGGCGAGTAAGCAGAGCTTTGCCTAGATGTGGATAGCTCTCGCCCCATCTACGATAAAGGCGCTGCATAGCAGCAGACGGCGCAGGCTTGCGATAGCCAGCAGGACGCGTTGCAACAAAGAAGAAACGCTCATATCCATCCATCTCGGCCAGATGCATAGGAAGTCCTGCTTCAAAACCAATACCGCCGTCGAGCATAACCTGCCCATTGATAGAGATGGGCTTCATCATGCCTGGCAAGGTTGAACTTGCACGAGTGCACATCATCATATGTTCAAATGTATCCATGCTCTCACGAGTAAAACTTACGGTGCGACCCGTATCTCGCTCAAATGCCTGTAGACGTGCTTTGGCGGGATTGGCGGCAAAAGTCTCCCAGTCAAAAGGCAAAAATCCATCTTTGATGCAGCCGCCGTAATCATAGTCGGCGTTGAAATAGCCATGACCTTCCATAGCCGAGCGAAAGCCGCCCGCCTCACGTACAGTTGCAAGATCGATAAAAGCCTGGCGCGTACGGTTGATATCGCGGCTGAGGTAGTCAACAGTGTGACTGGCTCCTGCAGAGATGCCACACACTTCGTCAAAGAAAATCCCGCGCTCAAGCAGGACACCTGCAATGCCAGCCGTATACGAACCACGAAAGCCGCCACCCTCAAAAATCAGAGCGATATCGTGTACATTGGATTCTATTGGCAGATGCTCGCCGCCTCGAGGACGCGCGGTGCAACTTTTGAGTACGTAGTCCTCATTGGGCGTGTTGGTTAACTGGTCCATAATGCCCTCCATTCGCGAATTAGTTCGCTAGGAGATTTTAGCGCAGGCAGTAGGGGTGCTAGAGTGGATGGACAAGAAGCCCTAACAAAAGCGAAGCATAAACGAAACTGGAGCGTGGCTATCATGGGTCAAATTATTCGCGATCCTCAAGAGGCGGCGCATGAACTCGATAACCGCATAGGCAAAGCTAGGAACGTGGTTTTCTTTGGTGGCGCAGGAGTCTCGACGGCAAGTGGTATTCCAGATTTTAGAAGTCCAAATGGGCTCTCCCGCCAAAAGCTTGATTACTCACCCGAAGAGATGCTCGAACATCGTTTCTTCATGGAGCATACGCAGGAGTTCTATGATTTTTATCGCACATGTATGATTGCGCTTGGCGCGCGTCCCAACCAAGCGCATCTCAAGCTTGCCGAGCTCGAGCGTGAGGGCAAGCTAGCAGCGGTGGTGACGCAAAATATTGACGGTCTGCACCAAGCAGCGGGTTCGCATCAGGTCTATGAACTGCACGGTTCGGTCCATCGAAATATTTGTCAACACTGTGGAAAGACTTATTCAGCTGAGTGGATAGTGGCAAGTAAAGGTGTGCCCCATTGCGAATATTGTGGTGGGCTTATTAAGCCTGATGTAGTGCTTTACGGCGAGTCTCTTAACCAAGCAGTACTTTATGGAGCAGCACAGGCTATTGCTGAGGCTGACATGCTTATTGTTGGCGGTACATCCCTAGTGGTATATCCTGCTGCAGGTCTCGTACAATACTTCCAGGGAAATGATCTTGCGATAGTCAATATGCAGTCAACTCCTCAGGATGCAATGGCGGATTTAGTTTGTGTATGTGATATCGCAAAGGCTTTTGATTTTTGATTGCACTGGCTAGCTGTGCCCTATAACGGGCTTGAGTGGAGGATCTATGGCTCGAGAGGACTTTGCCATTTGGCGTTGTGGACATCATGAACTCTCGCTGGCGCGTCCACGCATTATGGGCATGCTTGAGGTGGGTCCTAGCGGTTTGGCAACTGAGGAGGCAATTGCGCTTGGCAAGGCAATGCTTGATGAAGGTGCCGACCTTCTTGATGTGAGCTTTGCACCAGCGCCAGAAGAGTTGCCTGCTACAGATTCCGCCGCAGCTCGTGCGCGCAGCGCAGCGATTGACGCTGAGGGTGAGGCAGTAGTGCCAGTAGTGCGCGGACTTGTCGCCACGGGCGCTATTGTATGCATTACTACGCGTCATCCACAGATTGCCAAGATGTGTATTCGTCTAGGCGCAGAGGTGCTTGACGATCCTGAGGGCTTTACCAATGCTGAGATGGTTGAGATTGCTGCCGAGAGTGATTGCGGTTGTGTAGTGCTTTGCGATAGTGAGTTCCGTGTGAACTCTTCTCGTCGTTCAGTTGTACTCGATCAGACTCATACGCCTTTGCGTCCTGTAGCATCCAACCGTCGTTTTACTCTGCCCGAAGAAGCGCCCATTATGCGCGAAATCATGGGCTTTTTAGGCGATCAGGCGCGCATGTTGTTGCGTGCTGGCATTTCGCGTGATCGTATTTGTTTTGATCCAGGATTAGGGCAAAACAAAACTCCTGACGAAGATGTCGTAGTGCAGCGTAATGCAAAAAAGCTCATGTCATTGGGTTATCCATTGCTTCAATCAGTATCTGAGGGAGATTTTTCTACTTCAGTCACAGGATCTCAAGCAGATAAAGCTGCGGCTATGGGCTTTTGTATCTGGGGCATTCAGGCTGGAGCGCGTATTTTGCGCGTGCACGATGTGGCCCAGATGGCGGAGGCAGTTAATGCATATTGGGCAATGGCAAAGCCTGATGCACGTCAAGGCTTTGTCTCTTTGGGCTCAAACGTAGGTGACCGTGTAGGATATCTGTCCCAAGCAGTACAGCTTATCGATAAGATCCCGATGACCTGCGTTGTCGCCGTGAGCTCTGCTTACGAGACTGAACCTGCATATGGCATTGCAACGCCTGTTGCAAATGCGGTGGCCGAGATTCGCACCGAGTTGCATCCCTTAGTGCTGTTGAGCCATCTGTCAGAGATTGAAAATAAGCTTGGACGTATTCGTGATCCCAAAACTTCGGGTCACGGTCCGCGTACGATTGACTGTGATCTTGTTTGGGTTGAGGGCGAGACTCATGCAGGCAAACGTTTGACTTTGCCGCATCCACACTTAGGCGAGCGTGATTATGTATTAGTGCCCATGGAAGATCTGATGCATGATCCCGTACGCTTCTTGACGCATGCAGGTGTTGAGGTGGCAGAATCGGAGCAGCGCATTGGTCACGTTACTGCCGAGCTTGGACCCCTAGATTGGAAATAAGCAGAACCGTGTGTTTGTGGCGGTTTGCTTGACAAGAAAAGCCCAGCAGTTGAGCCATTGCTGGGCTTTAATCTTTATATGATTGTGAGTATGGTCTTAAGTTCGATTTGCGCGTTTTTCTGCACGGTGCAGCCAAATTTGCCTAATGCCACGAATAGTAATGTCAGGATCGACCACATCAAAAATATCGGTCGCTTCGGCTACAACGGAAGAAAGCCCGCCTGTACCTACGATGGTGCAGCGTGGCATAGTGGCACCGTCATGTGCCTGTGACCACTCAGCACAAAGTTCTGCTTGTATGCGGCGCACAATGCCTTCTGCTTGGACTGCTGCGCCGATAACAATGCCTGACTGCACGGCAGTTTCGGTGCTGTTGCCTAGGGCATGGGCGGGAGCAATAAGCGGTACGTTTGACAACTTTGCTGCCCGCTCAAAAAGCGCGGCTGCCGATAGCTGCAGACCAGGCATGATGGCTCCGCCGCGGAAGCGACCATTGGCGTCAACCACATCGATATTGGTTGCTGTGCCAAAGTCGACCACAATGACGGGTGCGCCATAGCTAGTCTTTGCGGCTACCGCATTTGCAATGCGGTCGGCTCCGACTTGATTAGGGTCGGGGAGGGCAACTTCAATTCCGCAGTCGCGCGAGGCATCTATTACCAGTGGCGTAGCTCCTGAAATCTCTTTTGCCAAATGGATCCACGACTGAGTAAGTGTAGGCACGACCCCCGCAATTGCTACGTCGTTGATGTCTTGGAGCTTGTAACCTAGCATATGGAAGTAGCCATACAGGCGGGCATGGAGTGAATCGGCAGTATCTGTGCGTGAGGTCGCCATGCGCCATTGTCGTAGCAAAGTCTCATCGTCGGCGATTAAACCAAGGGTTGTTTGGGTATTTCCTATGTCAACTGCGAGAAACATGTGAGTCTCCTGGACTGTGCTTGGCGTTTTTGCTTAACACGTGTTATTATCGCAAAGCTTGTCACAAACGGTTGGTTATGTTTGGATAAGCGCCCACCACTCGCCTGGTCGGAAACCAGGCCTACGTTAGGAGTTGTCATGAAGCAAGGAATCCATCCCGAGTACGTGGAGTGCACTGTACGTTGCACCTGCGGCAATACCTGGAAGACTCGCGCTACCAAAAGCGAGATGACTGTCGACCTCTGCGATAAGTGCCACCCGTTCTACACCGGCCAGCAGAAGCTTGTTGATACCGGCGGACGTGTCCAGCGCTTCTCTGACAAGTTCGGTGGTGCTGCTGCACAACAGCTTAAGCGTGCGCAGGAAGCCAAGGCTGCAAAGGCTGCACAGGCTGCCGAAGCTGCCGCCGCTGCAAAGGCTGCCAAGGAAGCAAAGGCTGCTGAGAAGGCCAAGCGTGCTGCAGAGTACGCCAAAAAAGCCGAGGCTGAGGCTGCCAAGAAGGCCGCCGCTGCCGCCAAAGAGGCAGAGTCTGCTACCGTTGCTGCTGAGGAGCCCGCAGCTGAGTAAGCACCCGCTTTACAGATGTACGAATGACCCGCTAGCACTGGATGAACAGCGTTAGCGGGTTTTTTGAAGTCACGTAAACCTTAAAATGGCGCCCTATCGCCCCATAAGGACGAAGATGGGTCGCCTAATGCGTGCTGATGCGACGGTGTGTAGCTCCGCTTGTCCGCACTGCCTGTCAAAAGCCACACATCATTTCAAATGACGCAGCTCTGCTTGTCAGAAGCCATATTCTGTTTCATCCAGTGGAGCCCTGCTTGTCAAACGCCACGGATTCTTTCAGTCGAAGCAGCCCTACGTGTCAAACGCCACGTTCTGTTTCAGAAAAAATGTCAAACGCCACACTCTATTTCAAAGGGCCTGACGTTTGCGCAGGTAGATTTTTTGGACGTGAAGAGATATGTGGCTTTTGGCTAAAAAAGTGAAGTAGAACGTGGCGTTTGGCATTTGGTATGAAGTAGAACGTGGCTTTTGGCAAACAAGGACGCTATTGCTGAAATAGTTTGTGGCGTTTGGCACTCGGCATGAAGTAGAACGTGGCTTTTGAGTGCCCATGTGAAACGATGTGTGGCGGCTGACATCGGATGTGAAACGATGTGTGGTAGCTGGCAACCTCCAGAGCTTGTGTTTAGGGCGGCGCACGGAGCGTATAGGCAAACAAGCGCCCGATTGCGTTACTTGTATAGGAATATAGGGAAGAAGTACCCCAGACAGAAGTGCCCCAGGCACCTTTTGCCCATATCAGCCCATCTGCAGCTAGGTTGTTAGTATGCGCACAAATTCCTCGTAGCTGTCGGTGCGTAGAGCTGCCTGGCTTTTTTCTGGCGAGAGAAACAAATCAATAACGAGGTCAAGTATGTCTTGGAAGAAGGGCGTGTCTCCCTTTGTCATGCCTATCATTACAACAAAATTGACCTTACGAGAGCCATTCCAAGGGATTGGCTCGTCATTGTGGAGTACGCAGGCAAACGAGCGCTGCGCGGATACTGTAATTGGGTGGGGCACGGCAAGCAGATCGGTAAATGCTGTATTTGAGAGATGCTCGCGCGTCAGAATGTCATCAATGAGTTCAGGTGTAGCCACGCCCTCTGCTATGCAGTGGTCTCCTAAGCGTTGAATACAGTCGGTAGCGCTGGAAACATGAAGATTGCGTAGGTAGAGCTCAGGACTCATGACCTCTTGTAGGTGCGTCCGTGCCTCATTTGCCCGGCGCTCATGTGCAATTTCATCGAGTTCATCGCGAATTTTTCGAACATTACGCGTAGAGAGCAGCGGACTTACAAGTACTGTATGAGGGTGTTGGCGTGGAAAACCAATGGTCGTGATGACAAGGTCACAACTGGGTTGGGCTGCAAGATACTCCTGAGCGTTGAGTACACCAATAACACTGAGTTCGCCATGCGTTTTTTCTTCGAGTGTCTGCAAAAAATTGCTCGCGTAGTCGTGATAGCGCTCAAAAATAACAATACAGGATGCGGTTTCCTCGTTTTTCTTGTGCTGTTCAATATATGCACCTAGGTGGAAGGCAAGAAAACCAATTTCGTCATCAGAAAAGCTAATCCCCAGTTCAAGTCGGACAAGATGCGCAAAATAGACACCCATATCGTAAACCGCTGCATAGTCCTGCTTGAGTTGGTTTGCAATCGGATTGGGGCATGACGCGCCGTAGATCGTGCGCTGATATGCGTTATGTACGTGCAGGGCAAATTGCAATAAGAACGTTTCATCAAACTCAACGAGGTCATATTGGTCGCGCAAGGATTGCACCATGCCAATATACTTTTCAAAAAAGCCAGCACCTACGAGACGTACTAGGCGGTCACGCGACAACTCATCGTAGGAATATGTTTCGGTAGAGAGGGCAAGCAAGACAATAATCTGGCGATAATCTTCTTTACCGATATGAACGCCAAATGCCCGGGATGCATATGCTTGAATCTCATCTGCACAACGTCGAATAGCATCTGCATGTGTAAGATTTTCCACTATTTGAGCAGTACGCATTGTGGAAGTTAGAGTTGCTGTCAGGGTATTAGGTGACTGTAGGCGGATCATGATGACAGCTAGGTGCATGAGCAGGTTGCTGAGGGCGTAGTTGTTGAGAAAGAGCCCCGATTGTTGGCAAATGCTCGTTAACTGTTCGAGCATGGACTGTACGTCGTAATTGGGAAACATCGCCTCGAGAATCTCTGGCGAGCTGAAGTAACCATTGCCTCCCTGCATTGCGGCATGGCCGATAAGATGACGAAGATCGACTTCGTTGCCAGTCAACTCTAAGGAAAAGTCATGAACATCAAGTTCAAGATCAAAGCGGGCAAGAAGTCGTCTGAGTTTGGGCATCACGGTATTTTGTACGGTACTCTCACTAACACCCATTTCGTCAGCAAGGTCAAAGATAGAGACAGGTTCAGGCGCATTTACAAGACGAGCTAATACATAGGCAACTCGTTGTCCTGGAGTGGGAAGCTTTGTATCCGTGCCTGTAGAATCTGAATGAACAGCGTCAGAAAACTTCTTACTTTCTGCAAGACGATAGCCCAGACGAGATGAGTCGATACTTGCAAGCCCTCGGCGATTGATGTCCTTAACATAGGTGCGTACCGTACGCTCGCTGGTACCAAGGCGCCGTGAAATAGTAGATGCAGGAACCCATGAGTCTGCATCACGCAGCATATCTAACAGTCGTCCAATACGGTCTTCCTTCATAGGAGCTCCCGTTAGCCAGCTTTCTTCAGCTTTTTGTTAATGCATGAAGTATAGGGTGGCTGACGGAAAATTTTCCGCCAATTAGTACTTTGCCTGCCAACTTTCCGCCTAAGCGGAAGCTTTTCTATTGCCGCTTAGGCGGCAGGGAATATGGTGGAGCCATGAAAGAGACAGGAGGATAGTGAGCCATACCAAAAGACTGCGGCTGATTATTTGACGCACGGGCGAAGGGAACATGAAATGGCAAAGCACAACGTTCTTCTGGTATGCGGCTCCGGTGCTTCCTCAGGCTTTATGGCTGCAAACATTCGTAAGGCAGCAAAAAAGGCGGGTGAAGAAATCTCCGTTAAGGCAGTGAGCGAGTCTGCTGTTGAGGACTATGTCGAAGAAATCGATTGCCTCATGATTGGGCCCCATCTTGCATCAACCAAGGAAGGCCTCGAAGAAGTGTGCGAAGGCTATCCCATTCATGTCGTTGTGATGAAACCTGAGTATTACTCCCATCTTGATGGCGAGCAAGCACTGACCCATATTCATGAGATTTTTGGTGAGTAGCAAAGGCAATTCGTCTGCTTGGTAAGCAGGCTGTAATGCAAGTTTGAACTAGAGGAGAAGACATGGAGAAGTTGATTGGCTGGCTCGAGAACTCCTTCGCGCCGCGCCTGCAGAAGGTCGCCAACCTCCAGTGGGTCGTGGTAATCAAGGATTCCTTGATGCAGATTCTACCGTTCATTCTGGCGGGTTCGCTGTTCTGCTGCTTGGCAATTCTGAATGACTATATTCCTTGGCTACCGAGTTTTTGGACGCCTTTTGGATGGACCATGAGCAAACTTTCGCTGATGGTTGCCTTCCTTGTACCCTTTAACTATTGCGAAAAGAAACGTTATCGTAAGCAGCGCATTATTGCAGGTATCACGGGCTTGATGGTCTTTATGATTATGGTCGAGCCCGAGATCGTTGCCGACAATGCGGCTGGCACCTTTGGTCAGGGACACAGCGCCTATGGTGCAGGTGGCATGTTTGCTGCCATTATTGCAGGTATTGCAGTAGGCCTTATTTTTGGTGCTTTCAATAAGTTCTCCTTCTTTAAGGAAGATTCTGCAATTCCCGATTTTGTGCGCCAGTGGTTTGATGCACTGCTTCCCATTATGCTGACCATTTCTGCTTTCTGGCTACTTGTAGATGCAGCTGGTTTTGATATCTACAATACTATCGTTGCCGTCTTTATGCCGCTGCAGAATATTCTTGATACGCCTGGTGGCATGGTTGTGACGTTGTTCCTGTACTGCGTGATTTACTCTATGGGCATTTCGACTTGGGTACTTACCCCTGTTACTGAGCCTGTGAAACTTGCGCTCATTGCTGATAACCTCGCTATGGTTGCTGCTGGCACCGCTACGGTTTCTACTCTGCATATCTTTACTGAGACCTTTATCTACACAACCTATCTTTGGATTGGCGGCGTTGGTGCTACGCTTTCCTTGGTTGTCTTGATGTGTCTGTCCAAAAACAGCGGAATCAAGGCTCTTGGGCGTGCATGCCTCGTTCCCGGCATCTTTAATATTAACGAGCCTGTTGTTTTTGGTGCTATTGCCTGGAATCCTCTGCTGATGCTGCCCATGTGGCTGCAGGGTATTATTCTTCCTATTCTGACAATTCTCTTTACCAAGGTTATTCCCTTCGCGCCGATTCCTCGCATTCAGTTTGAGCTGTGGTATTGCCCATATCCCATCTCGACCTTCATCTCGACGCAAGGATCCATTACGGGCGTTATCTTTGCTGTCGTGACCTTCCTCGTATCTGGTCTTATCTGGTATCCCTTCTTCAAGGCGTATGAGGATCAGGAAAACAAGAAAGAGCAAGCTGAGCTCGAAGCTGCAAAGGCATAGATGTAAAGTTTTTTGTACGACCGATTCACGCAGGGTCGCTCCAAAAGCGGGGCGGCCCTTCTAGAAAGGCGAACTCCATGCTGGAGGAAGAAGAAAACCCGATGCTGGGGATGTCCGAGGCAGAAAAGACGGAGTACATCGTTGAGCAGGCTATGGGCATCATCATGGCTTCGGGTGACGCACGTACTCTTGCAGCACAGGCTCGCGATGCAATTGCTGAGAGCCGTTTTGATGATGCACGAGATTTATTGAAGCGTGCAGACAAAACCCAAGTTGAAGGACATAATATCCAGACTGCGATGATTCAAGGTGACATTCGCGGCGGAGATGAGAAGCTTGGCTATCATGTCCTCTTTGCTCATGCTCAGGATACGTTGATGACTATTCAGGTTGAAATCAATCTCACCAAGAGCATGCTCAAGCAGGCAGAAGCTTATGAAACTCGCTTGAAGGCATTAGAAGACAAGCTCGCAAATTAGGATTGATGAATTGCCGCCTAGGGTTAGGCGGAAAGGAGACCATAACATGACCATGGCAAAGCAAAATTGGTTGCCTGATGACTTTTTGTGGGGTGGCGCCTTTGCTGCAAATCAGATGGAAGGCGCTTGGCGTGAGGGTGGTAAAGGCTGGTGCCTGGCAGATGTAAATCGCGCTCAGTATGACCTGCCTCCCGAACAACGCTACAACATGGAAATTGACTCTGCCTATGTTGAGCATGCAATGGCAGAAGACGATGCGATGTATCCCAAACGCCGTGGTATCGATTTTTACCATACCTATCCAGAAGATCTCAAACTTCTTGCAGGTACTGGTATGAATGCCTTCCGTACCTCTATTAACTGGGCACGTATCTTCCCTAATGGAGATGATGCAGAACCCAACGCAGAAGGTCTTGCCTTTTATGACAAGCTAATTAATGAGGTCATCGCTGATGGTATGGATCCCATGATTACCATCAGCCACTACGAGATGCCCCTCAATTTATCGCTCAAGTACAACGGTTGGTATGAGCGTGAGACGCTGGATTGCTTTGTGCGCTATTGCAAGGTGTTGTTTGACCATTTTGGTGATCGCGTCCACAAATGGATTGTAGTCAACCAGATTAACCTTGTGATTCATGAGAGTTACAACCATCTAGGTATTCTGTCTGATCGCTTTGACAATCTGCTTGAGGCGAAGTATCAAGGGCTGCACAACGAGATGGTTGCCTGTGCTGTGGCTACCAAATACAGCCACGATAACTATCCCGAAAACCAAATCGGTATGATGTTCTGCTCGAATCTTACCTATCCTTGCTCCATTCGTCCTGAAGACCAATTCTGGAACATGCGCCACAACCAAATGGAATACTTCGTAGGTGATGTGATGGTGCGTGGTAGCTATCCTGGCTATGCTCTTCGTTGGTTTGATGAGCGTGGTGTGAACATCAACTTTGCTGAAGGTGATGAGCAGGCATTAGCCGAAGGTACGGTGGACTTTGTGTCGCTGTCCTACTACTATACACGCCTTTCTGGTGAGGAGCCCTATCTGCACACCGATCTTGGGCAGGTTCCCAATCCTGAGCTTCCTGAAAGCGCTTGGGGTTGGGCAATAGATCCCATTGGCCTGCGTATTGCCCTTAACGAGTATTGGGATCGCTACCAGTTGCCACTTTATATCACAGAAAATGGTATTGGTGCCTATGATAAGGTCGAGGAAGATGGTTCCATTCACGATCCATATCGTATCGACTATCTGCGTGCTCACATCAAGCAGATGATTGAGGCCGTAAAAGATGGTGTTGATTTGCGCGGGTACTATCCTTGGGGACCTCTTGATATTGTGAGTTGTTCAAGCTCAGAAATTGAGAAACGCTACGGCTTCATCTATGTTGATTATGACAACACGGGAGCTGGTACGGGTAGACGCATTAAAAAAGATAGTTATGACTGGTATCGCAAGGTTACTGCATCAAATGGGCATGAACTTGACTAAAAGATCTTCTCGGCACGGCGCCCCCATCTTGGGTGGCGCTGTGCCAGCCCTTATGGTATTTGCTGCTTCCGTGCTTTGGGGTTCAGGCGGTCTTTTTGTAAGTGCGCTTGAGGGTTTTGGTTTGACAAATCCAGAGATGACGGTAGTTCGTCTCGCTACTGCTTTGCTTGCAATGAGTGTTCTGCTTGCCATGCGCCGTGGTGGCCTCGCTCGTGTGGAGCGTGCAGATTGGCCACGATTTCTTCTCTTGGGCACGGTGGGTTCGTTTGCGTTTGTTCTGCTGTATAACTACGCAATCTCGATTACAGGTATGGCTACAGCGGTAGTGCTGTTATATCTGATGCCGAGTCTTGTGACGGTGTGGGAGGTTATGCGAGGAAGGGAGCATCTAACCTTTGGTCGGATTGTCTCATTAGGACTTTCACTTTTGGGATGTTCTCTTGTTTCTGGTATGTGGGGTGGGGGAGCACAGCTTGAAGTCGTTGGAATTATTATTGGCCTTGCCGCAGCGCTGTGTTACTCGCTTCAAAATGTGCTTCAGGCTTCTCTTGGTAGACGGTACCCCACATCAACAGTGGTTTTTTACAATATTGCCCTCGCTACGGCGTGCGCTTTTGTCTATTTATTGATTACCGAAACGAGTTTGGATTTTTTGGCAGTTTATATCGCAAACCCCGTTGCATTAGCGGTCAATATTGGCTTTGGTCTTTTTGATAGCGTTCTTGCATTGATGCTGTTTAATGCGGCAATTAAGCGGATGCCGGTCACACAAGCATCAATTATTGCGACAAACGAGCCTGTGGCGGCAGCAGTGCTTGGAGCAGTGTTTTTGGGACAGGCACTTACGGCTTTTACCGTAGCAGGTATTGCTTGTGAAGTGGCGGCACTCGTGTTGATGAAACTGACTAAATAAGATTAGGGGGCGTTTATGGTCACGGTGCATGTTAGCTGCGGTATTCCGGCGGGTTTACATGCTCGCCCCGCAGCAGAGTTTACCGCTCTTGCACAGCAGTTCCAAAGTGACGTTTATTTGCGTAATGTCAGTGTAAGTGGAGAATTTTGTAATGCAAAGCGCCCCACCCAATTACTCGCTGCGGATGTATGGCAAAATCAGCTTGTCGAGCTTGAGGTTGATGGTCCAGATGAGGAAGAGTGCGCCCGCGTACTTAAGCAATACCTAATCGGAAGGTAGAGACCCATGGCCAAGGCATTGGAAAAGATTCCCGATTTCAAAAGTACAAGGACTTACTCTGCGCTTGATTCCTCTGGGCGTCGTGACCTTGCTCGGGTTGCTCGAGAAGATCATATTGGTGATGAACAGCTGTTTTATCTGCTCTACAAAAATGATCTTTTGCATATGATTAGTAAAGACGAACGCAAAAAAGCAAATCAAGGCTCGGAGTTTTTTGTTGTGATGGCAGCAATTGCAGCGCTTGCTGCTATGGCATCGCGTCAGCCCGTTGCCGTATTTGTTGCAACTGCGTTTTTATGTCTTGCTGCCGCGCTGTATTTTGGGGGATTTACCAACAGTTATTCTCAGGCACTTCGCCAGGTGAAGCGCAAACTCAAGAGCATGCCTGCTGCAGAAGGTTTTAACGCTTGGTTGGATGAGCACCCAATCCGCCTTACTGAAGAAAGTGACGACGAAGAGTAACTTCTTGCTGGGTGTGATTGTAGATTCGCTTGCCGTGGCAGACGATTTAGTCTGCACCGTCTTTGCTAAGTGAATAGCTATCGGCAAATTCGCCTCTGACGGTGTAGGGGATGACCAAGAAGTTTTGCTCGTTTTCATAATGGGTTGTTAGTGTTGCAGTTGCGGCATTGGGAGTTTTGCTTCCACCAAAAACCAGCATAAGCTCGATGGTGCCCTCAGCAGATTTGGGTGTTGTGTACTTTAATACCAAGGCGCCACTTGTATTTGTTTCAAGCGTGCTGGTAAACGAGACGTTCTCAATGCGTATGTCGCCTTCGTTTGAATCCGTGTCCTTGGGCACGGCCCCATGATGGTGTACAAGACCCGAAAATGTCCCTGTTAACTGGGTAACGCCATCATTGTTAGTCTGCGTACTGCCAATAGTGATTTTAAGCGGCGAAGAGTTTGCACCATAGCAGCCGTGGCCGTCATTTTTTTGTGATTGATAGCTGCCTGTCCATGTGCCTACAAGCGGGGCGTAGCTTGTCTTTCGTGCATCTGCATCTGGCGTGCAGGATTTGATGTCCCACTGGCCTGTTTGTGATGAGAAATGAAACTTGATTGTGAGCTTGCACTTGCGCTCGGAAAAACTGTCCTTGTTGGAAAAAGCCAGCACAACTGTGGCATTGTTGGTCTCGGGGTCGAATTCTTCTTGGAATACGGTGCAGTCAGCATCGCGGTAGAGAGAATAAAGAGAGTCTTGCTCCGTAGAAGAAGTGTTTGTCTGGTTAGATTTTTTGTCTGTCTTGGCAGATTTACGTTCTGCAATATCTGCACGCTGCAAAAAAACGCGTGCTTGTGTAAGCACTTTATCCGTATCGGGTCCTTTGCTGGCAGACCAGCTCACTTCTTGGATGATGAGATTTCCAGCTGTAGACCACTTGCCGTGGCCATGGCGGTCATATAGAAGGCTAACCTTCTCGCGTGCAGCAATCCCATCGCCTGCGTAAATGACAGCACCTGTTGCATTGCAGTGGTCCTCATCGCGGATGACCTCGCTATAGTCCACAGAATCTAGGGTTAGCGTCGTATCACGACCAAAATCGCCAGGGTCATAGGCAGGAGCCTCGGACAGGTTGGCAATGTCGCTGCTCACCTGATTGAGCGATGGCTTGTCTGTTGCACGAATTGATGAAATTGTGATCATCGACAGAAGAATGACCGCAGCTATTCCCAGTACTACTAGGCTACGTAGATGAGCTTGCAGCCAGGGATGACGCTCTAATTTCGATTTTGGCGAGGTATCTGGAGCTGGCTCTGAGCTCTGCTCTGGCCCCTTATTGAGGAAATCGCGATTTTGAAGGCGCGTAGCTGTAATTTCAGTCTTTTCAAGGATATCTGATGTAGCGCTGTGCTCCTCAGTGGTTGCTGCAGTAGAAGGCAGACTTGTATCGTTATGAAGTCCGTCTTTGCTCATCATTATCCCTAAAATTGCGTAGTGTCGCTTGCTATTGTAACCAAAGCCCCTACCCATTATGGAGCTCGCTACGCATCTGCGCCACTGTGTCCAACTGCTTGGCTATGGCTTTTATGGGCAAGCCACCGCAGGTGGCTTCAGCACCCCCCAATTCCTGTAGCCGGTTCGAGAGTTCCTTCAGGCCCTCCGTAAGCAGTTCAAAGAGCGTCGCAACCCATACAAACAGCGCCGCATCGTCCTCAACCCTCCACAGGCGGTTCAATACCGTCGCAAACCCCTATAGACGGTTCAAAACCGTCCCAAATCTCTGTAAGCGGTTCAATACCGTCGCTCTGCTTCCACAAAAGTGCTGCTCACCTTTTTGCTGAGGGTGCTTCTTGAACCCGTTGCATTCCATTTAATGCAGACGGTTCAAAAGCGTATCAAGTGCGCGAGAGAAGGCCAGGTAAAAATTGTCGCAAGGGCGCCTCTTGAACCCGATGTGGGAGAAAGGGTGCATATTGAACCGCCTGTGAAGGTGGGCGTCGAGTGAGCCGCGGGTGGAGCAAAGACGCGCAAAGGAGTTATTTCATGACGGACTGATTTGCACTGTAAAAGGGTATTTCTTATCGCGAAGATGCAGCGCTAATCTTTCAAAGGTAAAAATTTGCTAGCGTAGTGCTGTCACATAACAAGCAAAACAAAGGAGCCATCCATGAAGTTTCAGGATATGCCCTATGAGCGTCCCGATTTGGCAAAGGTCAAGGTAGATATCAGCGCATTGACAGAACGCTTTGCCAAAGCTGGTAGCTTTGAGGAAGCAGAGAAAGTCTTTCTAGAAAAAGATCAACTCGCAGCGCATATTTCGACCTTAAATACCCTTGTTGAGATTCGCCACTCTATCAACACACTTGACGAGTTTTACGATAAAGAGCAGCAGTTCTGGAATGACGCATCTCCTGAGATTGAGGAAGCTGATGATGCTTGGAGTGCAGCTTTGCTTGCCTCGCCCTTCCGCCCTGAGTTTGAGGCAAAGTACGGCACGCTTATTTTTGACAAAGCCGAGCAGGCGCGCCGTTGTTTCTCTCCTGCAATTATGGATGAGATGAAGCGCGAAAACGCCTTGGTCCAAGAGTACGAAAAGCTTATCGCCTCTGCTCAGATTGAGTTTGAGGGTGGTACGTATACTCTCTCTCAGCTTACTCCCATGAAGCACGATAAAGACGACGCACGTCGCCTTGCTGCATGGAAAGCTGAAGGCTCATGGTACAAAGACAACCAATCCGAGCTGGATCGCATTTACGACGAACTGGTACATGTCCGTGATGCTATGGGCAAAAAACTTGGCTACGACAACTATCTTCCTTTAGGCTATGACCGCATGGAGCGCTTGAGCTACAATTGCGAAGATGTTGAGCGTTTCCGCAAGGCTGTTCGTACCTATGTGGTGCCTGTGGCCAATAGAGTTTTTCTTGAGCAAGCAAAGCGTATTGGCCGCCCGTATCCCCTCTCTTTTGCAGATGAAGGCCTGACCTTCCGTTCAGGAAATCCTCTGCCTGAAGGCACGCTCGATGACATCGTGGCGGCTGCACGCACCTTCTACAGTGAGCTTAGCCCCGAGACTAAGGAATTCTTTGAGACCATGCTCAATGGCCAGCTAATGGATTTGCTTTCCACAAAGGGAAAGGCTGCTGGCGGCTACATGACCGAAATTCCTGACCACAAAGTCCCGTTCATCTTCGCTAATTTTAACGGTACTCAAGGCGATGTTGACGTGATGACCCATGAGGCGGGCCATGCCTTTAGTTATTACATGAATACTCAGCGTGTGCCTGGCTCGCTTGCAATGCCTAGTTCAGAAGCCTGTGAGGTGCACTCTATGAGTATGGAGTTCCTCGCGTGGCCTTGGATTGAGGGATTTTTTGGCAAGGATGCACGTAAATATCGCTATGCACATTTGGCGGGTGCCCTCACCTTCATTCCTTATGGCACGATGGTCGACCACTTCCAGCATCTGATGTACGAGCAGCCCGAGTTGACTCCTGCCGAGCGCCATGCTACTTGGCGTCGCCTGCTGGCAATCTATATGCCCTGGATATCTGTTGATGGCGATATTCCTTTCTATGGTGACGGTATGGGTTGGCAGCGCCAGATACACATTTACGAGTGGCCGCTGTATTACATCGATTATTGCTTGGCACAGACTGTGGCGCTTGAGATTTGGGAGCTCTCCCAAGAGGACTTTGCCAATGCTTGGAAACATTACATGGCATACACCCGTCAAGGTGGCACCAAAGCATTTACTGATCTTGTGGCTGGAGCCGAGCTTGTCTCGCCCTTTGATGAAGCATGCTTGCGCAGTGTTTGCGAGTATGCAAGCAAGTGGCTTGAGTCTTATGATTTGACTGGCATCGAATAGCTAACAAAATAGATAGGTTTCGAGGTGGCAGGGCTGTAATGTTTAGCCTTGCCACCTCAAAGCTCTTCTAAATAACCGCAAATGGTTCAAGTTTCGAAGTAAGCAAGCATAAATGGGCAGGTAAGTTTTTTCAAAAGTCCGAAGAATGAACCATCTATTAAAAAAGATGCGTTTTGCACCCTATATGACTCGGTTGCAAGGACTACTATAAAAAAGCCGTATGCCGTTTATTTCGGGAAAAACACCATGGAAAAGAAGCTCTCAAGCTCTGTTGCTCATATGACACGAGCGTTAGCCTTGACACCCATGTTCCTATTGTTAGTCCTCTTTTTACGATTACCTCTTGCCTATGCTGAAGAAATTCCTCCAGCTTCAAAAGAGACTATAGAAAATATACAAGAAGAGCCCGACGACAAAGAAACTAGCGAGGATGATGCAGGTAGTGATACAAAAGAAGTCACTACCGCTACACCAAACGATAATACTAATGAAGATTTAGATACCAAAGCAAAAGTTGATACCAAAGAAAACGTGTCAGCTCAGGAGCCCGCAGTAGAAATTGGTGATACGGGATCAGAAGCAAAAGTTCCTACTAAAGAAGAAGAGCCTGAAAAGGATACAACACCTACGGTAAAAGAAGCGACGGTATTAGGTGAGCTTGATACGAGCAAAAAGGGTGTTGAGTACTTTAGAAATATCACGATTTCAATAGTTGGAGAAAACCTTACAGATGCACATTTCCTTACCAAAGAAGGCTTGCATTGGTCAGAGAAAACTACTGTTGAGTCAATAAAGGGAAAAGAACTCGGCAACTATGATTTCTCGAATTTTTCTGGTGCGAGACCTCATGCTCGAGTTAAGACTTTCAGTATCAATAATGGGGATTCAGGAAGAATCACCTATGTAGGCAAGACTAAATCTGGCATAGATTTGGACCTCATCTGGACAGTCATTAGTTCTGATAAAGAGGACTGGGCAGCCCATTCTGGATACAATGACCACCGAATTAAAGGTCTAGGATTTATTGGCGAGCAATTTTTCGATGGTGCTCGTGGTAATTCAATTGTTGTCTTATACAACAATGCCAGCCGTCTTGGATTGAACTACAAGATAGTAAAGCACGCTACCAATGAAGAGCAGCCGGTAGTTGTGAGCTTTATTTCAACCGATATTGACTCCGCACAGGGAGTCAAAACTGATCTCGCGAATATTGTTGAAATAATCCCTAAAGAGTCTCACCTCACAAAAAAGAATGGCATCATTTACGACACGACAAAAGGCGCCCTTAACCTCAATGGATCAGCTGATTTGCCTAGAGGGGGATATCTAGGAGCAGGATTTCTGTCTCACTTTAGCTATATTTTCTATTCTCCAGCACCCGCAAGAGCGCATGATTCCTATGCCTATCCTACGGCAGTTAGATACGATATTTTTGGTAGTAGCCTGCAAGCCAAGTTACAAGCCAGAATTAGCCAGCATATTCTCGTTCAATATGTCGATACCACAGGAAATGATATAAAGGCAAAAGAGTTTTATAGGGGCTTTACCGATGAAAGCTACCGAATAAGTTCTCTTTTGATTCCCAGCTATCAACTCGTGGATATCAGAAAAGATGAGAGTGATAGTAACTATCCCGTTATCACGTTTGTATATTCACCAGAATACAGAGTCAAGTTTAGCTTTGTCGATGAAGCAGGGAAGAAACTAGCAAAAGACAGACAGTACAGCGTATTAGAAGGAAAGCAGCTCTCATATAAACCTGAATTGATAGAGGGCTATATAGTCCCTAACACCTACCAAGCAATCATTACCCGTGATCTAGAGCATGTCTTTGTATATAAGAAGATAGCCCGTCCTACACATGAACATAAAAATGCAGGCAAAAATACCACTCAGCATGACAGTAAGAACAATACATTTCATACAGGGCAGACAACTCAAACCACCTCATCGCAGGCCCCACATAAAAGCAGTCCTACAAACACTCCTACAAAACCAACCCCTCCCAAAGCTGCAATCGATCCCTTTTTGATTAATACCAACATGACTGCAGAAGAGAAGAAACAGTTTTTAGACTACATAGATGAAGTTACTCGCCAAGCAAAGAAAAAGTACGGCAAAGACAAAAACAAAATCAATCATGCGATAGCAAATGCGATTGCCTATCCCGTGTATGCCGAAGATTTTCTGCAATCGCTTACTAATGATTTTGGGAAGAAACCTGAAGTTGAGAACTATAGTGACATTAAGGATCTGTTGGATCGTATACATCAAAAAGGACACTATTTAGCCGACTTCCCCCATCTTGCCACCACCCTTGCCACCGCAGAAGACAGTGGCCCAAAAAAAGAAATCCTCAAATGGTTGGCTGGGCTATCTATCAGCAATCTTTTTGGACATTCTCCCGAAGACAACTTCTTTCAACTCAACTCTCTAACAGGAGATACCCTCACCAACATCGATGCCAAAGATCGCAGAACAGATATAGATGCAATCATCTTTCACTACCATCCTGACTTCAAAAATCTCACCTTAGATGAATGCATCAAACGCTATTACAGCACAGAAAACCTTGAGGTAGAGCGTCAACGTCTCTACAAAGAGGTGCTTGCACTTCAATCAAAAAGTGGTGCTAGCACAGAGGTGCAAGAACGTACAAATACTCTGGGAGCAGCGCTGTCCTTAGGAGGAATAATATTAATTCTAGTTGGGCTGAAAAATAAGTTGGAAAGAGAAGGTAAGAAATTCAAGGAAGATCCTGTTAGCTATATTAAAAATTTCCTTTCAAAGATTGGCCCCGGCATCATTGCGATTGCAACGACGCCCCTTACCCTTGTAGGGGTAGCTTTGGGGACTTTGAGTAACCTAGCTTCTAACGCAGTAGTTTACGGAGCCAAGATAGCATCTTCACTTGGTAAGAAGGTATATCTTCATGTACTGAGACCTGCAGCTACCTCTATTGGCAAACATATACTTCAACCCGTAGGTACATCTCTAGTTCAACCAGCTTATCAAAAGCTCATAAAACCAGCGCTTTCCGTCGTAGAGAAAAAGGTACTGAGACCAGTTGTACAAAAGCTAGTCAAGCCTGCAGTTCGGTTGGTTAATAACAAAATCATGCGTCCCATTAAAAACAAGGTAGTAAAACCTATAGCCAAATTTGTAAGCAACAAAATCATCAAGCCTATTTCGAAAAAGGTAATCAAACCAGCTGCAAAGTTTGTACATAACAAGCTTATAAAGCCTGTGCATAGAAAAGTTATTAAGCCTCTCTACAACAAGGTGATAAAACCTGCTGTGAAACCTCTCTATCGCAAGGTAATAAAGCCAACGGCGAAGTTCATCAAAAAGAGAGTTGTCAAACCAGTTGCCAGATTTGTAAAGAACAACATAACTAAGCCGATAGGTAAGTTCTTCAAAAGGCTGTGGAAATAGAAACGAGGCAGATGGTTATGCTTAAAAAGATAAAGAACGTAGTAAAAGGCTGTTTCGGGCTATTAGTGTGGCTACTCATGCTCTCAGCCATACCTGGATGTATCAACTACAACCTCAAATCGAACTCAGTATATTACGCACAACACACCCCTCATAAGAAGGGTACGGAACCCGTACTCATGATGCTTATCGATAATCTTGGAGACATCTATACCCCCGATGATCTCAAGACCATTGGCTACGACTTCGATGGTAAACCTGCAATCCTTACATACGATAAAGAGGGTAAGCAGTTAGGTTTTCTGACGCCAGATAGTGATGGAGGGTATATGGTTGATAATGAGAATCTAATCTTCCACTTCACTGAAAGTTTTCAACTGAAGAACATACGTGATGCAAACAAAGGTTATAAAAAAATAGATATGAAAGGTTTCAACGAACAAGACATCAAAAAGGACATCTACAAAAGCGTACAGCCTCTCATAGATGCGCAGTCAAAGCCTTGGATAAACCTACAATGGCTATTTGATATCGTTTATCACGACAAGTTCAATTAGCTACATTCTAGAGTTCTGAGAGAACTCAGAAATAGATAGGTTTCGAGGTGGTAGGGCTGTAATGTTTAGCCTTGCCACCTCGGTGGTATCATTTGAGAGTTGAGAAATAGACGCAGCATTCGCTGCGTGAGCAAAGCGTTGAGGAGCCATCATGCGGGACAAGCTCGAAAAACTCATTGCAGCCTATCTTGAGCTGGAAAAGAAACTCATGGATCCTGAGGTTGTGTCGGATCCTAAAGAATATGCACGTCTTGCCAAGGAGCACTCAAACCAGTCTGACTTGGTGGAAAAGGCACGCGAGTACCTTACGGCGCTTGATGATATCGACGCAGCAAAGGAAATGCTGCGCGAGACCTCGGATGCCGAGGATAAAGAAATGCTTCAAGCAGATATTGCTGACAATGAAGCAAAACTTCCCGGTCTTGAGGATGAGATCAAAATCATGCTCATTCCAGGCGACCCCAACGATGAGAAGGACACCATCGTTGAGATTCGTGCGGGCGTTGGTGGCGATGAGGCAAGTATTTTTGCTGGTGACCTTTTTGCTATGTACCAGCGTTTTGCTGCTTCTAAAGGATGGAAGATTGAAGTACTGAGCTCTAATGAGGGCACGGCTGGTGGTTTCAAAACCATCGAGTTTAAGGTTATGGGCGACAAGGTCTACTCCGTAATGAAGTACGAGAGTGGTGTCCATCGCGTGCAGCGTGTTCCCAAGACCGAGAGCCAGGGTCGTATCCAGACTTCGACGGCAACGGTTGCTGTATTGCCCGAAGCAGATGAGATTGATGTTCAGATCGCACCTGAGGATATTCGTATCGATACCTATTGTTCGTCGGGTCCTGGCGGACAGGGCGTTAATACGACCTATTCGGCTGTACGTATTACTCACTTGCCCACCAATACCGTTGTTACTTCACAAGATCAGCGTTCGCAGATTCAAAACCGCGAAGCTTGTATGCAGATGCTGCGTGCACGTCTCTATGAGATGAAACTTGAAAAGCAGCAGGCAGAGGCGGGTGCCAGCCGCTTGGCGCAGATTGGCCATGGCAATCGATCTGAAAAGATTCGTACCTACAACCAACCTCAGGATCGCGTGACGGATCATCGCATAGGTTTTAATGGCACATACAATGGCGTGCTATTGGGCGATACGCTACCTTCGGTGATCGAGGCTCTTGCCGCCGCTGACCGAGCAGAGAAGCTCACACAGGCTGTCTAAACTAGCATTTGTCTGACACCTCTGGCTTGAATGGAGCTAGAGGTGTTTTTGTTTGTGCCTATGTAATGGGATGTGTATGGCAGGTCTGCAGGAGGCGGTTATGACCCACGAAGACATCAAGCTGCGTTCAACTGATGGCGCTACGACTTGTATAGGTGATTTATGGCTGCCCGAGACCGAAGATGCACCCTGCGGCATCGTGCAAATTGTGCATGGCATGGTTGAGCATTTCCGCTGTTATGACAAGGTGGTCGAAGCACTGACGTCTGCGGGCTATGTCGTTTGTGGCATCGATCAGCTGGGGCACGGGAGAACGACGCCTAATGTAGCTCAGCGTGGCATATATGACCCTAAACATGGCGCGGATTATCTCATTGAAGATCAGCATGTGCTCAGGCAGTTTGTCTCTGGGCGTTTCCCCAAACTGCCTTATGTGATGTTGGGGCATTCGATGGGTTCTTTTGTGGTGCGTTGTTATATAGCTCGCCATGGCGAGGGACTCGCTGGTGTCATTATCATGGGTACCGCATGGATGGCAAACGTCAGCGCTCCAAAGTTTATTACTTCAATTATTGCGCGCTTCCGTGGCTGGGGTTATCGCTCTGCTTTTGTAGACAGTATGGGTACGGGGAGTTATAACAAGAGCTTTGAAGGTACGGGCGCCAATACAGGCTATGAATGGCTCAGTTCAGATCCTGCGCGTCCGATTAGCTATGCGGCTGACCCAGATTGCGGCTGGATGTTTTCTGTTTCGGGCTATTACGTCATTGCTCAGCTTCTTGAGGAAGCAGAACGCCCCGAGGTGTTGATGCGTGTTCCACATGAACTACCAGTGCTGATCTTGTCGGGCGAGCAAGATCCCGTAGGCGAAAACGGTAAGGGTCCACGCGCTTGTGCTATGGCTTTGCGCAAGGTTGGCCTTTTGGACGTGACAGTCAAGCTTTATCCTAACGCTCGCCACGAACTGCACAACGAACGTTGTCGTCAAGATGTGCGAGCCGATGTAGTGAAATTTCTTGAGAGGGTCTGTGTGCCTGCTGGAGGATTGCAATGACAAAAAACGAGTGGACCTGTAAGGCCATACTCGATTGGACAAGTGAGTATCTAGAGCGCAAGGGAGATGAACATCCCCGCCTATCTGCAGAGTGGCTGCTTTCTGGTGTATTGGGGCTTTCTCGCATTGAGCTTTATACCAACTTTGATAGACCACTTGATAGTTCGGAGCTTGCTGCGATGCATGCTGCTATTGAGCGTCGTGTAGCTGGAGAACCGCTGCAGTATGTCACAGGAGAGACTGCCTTTCGACATATCGTAGTCAATTGCAAGAGTGGTGTGTTGATTCCGCGCCCTGAGACGGAACTGCTTGTTGAAGAAGTGCTTAACCATTTGTCAGCTGATCACAACCAGTATCCTGCGTTGGTACTGGAGGTGGGCTGTGGCACTGGCTGCGTTGCTTGTTCATTTGCTCATGAGCGGCTTAAGACGCACGTGTTAACTACAGACGTATCGCCTGATGCAGTAGCGCTTGCGCGTCTCAATCGCGATAGGTTGGGGCTGACAGCGCTGGTGGACGTTTTAGAATGCGATCTTGCTTCTGCGGTAGATCCAAGACTTATGGGGCATTTTGATGCTCTGGTTTCCAATCCGCCCTATATCCCAAGTGAAGTGGTAGAAGAGCTGCCTTATGAGGTATCAGGCTTTGAACCACATCTTGCATTGGATGGCGGTGCAGATGGTCTGGACGTCTATCGTCGCCTACTGGAGCTTGCAGAACAGGCATTGCTTCCAGGAGGCTTATTTGCGGTGGAACTTTTTGAAACAACGCTTGAAGAAGCAGCACGTCTAGCACATATGCAGGACATTTGGCAGTCGATTGAGGTACATGAGGACTACACGCATCGTCCGCGTTTTTTGGTTGCGGTGCGTGCATAGAAAAACATACTGATTGTTTGCCAGTTGCAGGGAGAACAATATGGGCGCAATGATTGAAGTAGATCAACAATGTCCGTCTGCAGAAGTATTGACACGCGCCTGTGAAGTCTTGTTGCGTGAGGGCGTGCTGGTGATGCCGACGGATTCGGTATATGGCATTGGTTGTCTTGCGATGCCTAACAACCCTGCCCGTGCGAGGGTTTTTGAGATCAAAGAGCGCCCAGCAGATATGACTCTGCCATGGCTTGTTTCGGACGCATCTGAACTCGGACGTTTGGGTGTTGATATTCCTGCTTGGGCTACTGCATTAGCGCAAGAGTTCTGGCCAGGTGCACTTACTCTTGTTGTTAATGCGTCTGTGCAGGTACCAAGCGAATACCAGCGTACGGATAGCGGCACCATTGCCCTGCGCGTTCCCGACTCCATGTTGGTATGTGAACTTGCACGTCGAGTTGGACCACTAGCGGTTACTTCAGCTAACACCCACGGAGCGGATGCGGCTATCTCTGGTGCATCAGTCGAGGAGCGCATTGTTACATTAGCGGATTTGACACTTGACTCAGGTCCCGCTCCACTAGCCATCGCGTCTACAATTGTTGCTTGTACGAGGGCAGAGCCGGTTATTTTGCGCGAAGGAGCCATTCCTGCGACAGATATTATGCGAGTCGCTTTGGGTGCGTGCTCTGCTTAATTGCAAAAAAAGGTTGCATGTGGGATAGGTGGGGGAGAGGAACTGCATATGAACTTTAGATACCTGAGTCAGGCAGACCCTGAAGTCGCAGACATTATCACGGAAGAACTTGGGCGGCAGCGTGATTCTATTGAGCTGATTGCTTCTGAGAATCTCGTTTCGCTGCCCGTAATGGAAGCTGTGAGCTCTGTTCTTACCAACAAGTATGCAGAAGGCTATCCTGGGCATCGCTTTTATGGTGGCTGCTGGGCTGTTGATAAAGTAGAGGAACTGGCGCGTGAGCGTGCATGTCAGCTCTTTGGCTGCAAATTTGCAAATGTGCAGCCACATTCGGGTGCTCAGGCAAACTACGCAGCCGAAGCTGCGCTTATGCAGCCAGGTGATACCTTTATGGGTATGAATCTCTCTGAAGGCGGTCACCTGACACATGGCTCGCCTGCAAATTTTTCGGGCAAACTCTATCGTGATGTGCCTTACGGGGTAGATTTCATCGATGGACGCATTGATTATGACCAGGTAGAAGATCTTGCTAAGGAATGCAGACCAAAGCTAATTATTGCAGGCGCTTCAGCATATCCACGCATTATTGACTTTGAACGCTTTGCTGAAATTGCGCATTCGGTCGGGGCGTATCTGATGGTGGATATGGCACATATTGCAGGTCTTGTAGCTGCGGGCCGTCATCCTAGTCCCTTCCCCTATGCCGATGTAGTCACTACAACGACGCACAAGACTCTGCGGGGTACGCGCGGTGGCATGATTCTCACCAACGATGAAGAGCTTTACAAAAAGATAAACTCGGCGGTATTTCCTGGTACACAGGGTGGGCCGTTGATGCATGTTATTGCGGGTAAGGCAGTTGCTTTGGGCGAGGCACTCAAGCCTGAGTTCACAACCTACATCAATCAGGTGCTTCTTAACTGCCAAGCCTTAGGACAAGGCATGGTTGACCGCGGGCTTGCGCTTGTATCGGGTGGATCTGATAATCATCTGCAGCTAGTAGATTTAACTCCCTTGGGTGAAGTTACTGGTCGTGATGCCGAGCTTGCGCTTGATAAGGTGGGCATTACGGCAAATAAAAACACTATTCCAGGTGAGAAGCGTAGTCCCTTCAAGACATCTGGCCTACGTGTTGGGTCGCCTGCCATTACAACGCGTAGCTTCACTGAGCAAGAATGTCATCGTGTGGGAGAGATGATTGGTGAAGTGTTGGGTGCTCTTGAAGACGAAAAGTTAGCGACTAATATAGCTGCTGAAGTCCGAGCTTTACTTGCTGCTCATCCGCTGTATCCCGAATTGGGTTAGGCTGATCGTGGCCTTGCGCTGTAGTTATGACGCATAGCCAATGATGCAAATATGAGAGAGGATATGTTCATGCGCGTTGCAATTGCTTCTGATCACGCAGGTTTTCTGCAGAAAAAACCTGTCATTGAGTTCATTCAGGGTATGGGTCATGAGGTGCTGGATCTTGGACCCGATAGTGACGGTAGGGTAGATTATCCTGACTATGCTGATAAAGTTGCCCGTAAGGTCGCCTCTGGTGAGGCAGAGTACGGTGTTTTGATTTGCGGTACTGGTTTGGGTATGGCAATTGCTGCCGATAAGGTTGCGGGTATTCGTGCTGTGCCCGTGCAGGATACAACCTTTGCGCGCCTTGCTCGTGAGCACAATGATGCAAATATCATCTGCCTGTCTGGCCGCTTTGTGAGCCTAATGGACAATTGTGCCATTGTCGAGACATTCTTGACTACAGAACATGCTGGCGGTCGTCATGCAGAGCGCGTGGCCAAAATTATGCGTGAAGATGATCCCGCCTTCCCCGGTGTAGAGTAGCTGCAGATTTCGCGTTGCTTTTTTTTGGCATCAAGTTATTGGCTAGCCCTTTATTCTGCCTAGTAGTGGAAGGATGTGACATGGCTACGGTTGCGGATATTATTTCTCTTCCATCAATTTACAATGCGCGCCTTGTCGCTCCTTGTGAAAAAGCAGAATCCCGCACGGTCATTAATGTTGGCATTCTTGATATAGGGCCAGAATTTAATGGATATAGCGCGTATATGCCGGGGGAGTTTATCCTGACGAACCTTGGTTTTACAAACGGCGACGAGCTTGAGTCTGACCGTGCCTTGCTTGCAATGATTGATCGTGATGTAGCGGGGATTGGCGTAAAGACGGTATATAGACCCCATATTGGGGAGGCAGTAAAAAAGAAAAGCAGCGAAAGCGGCGTACCCGTTTATCTTTATGAAGGTCGCTATCACGAAGCAGTTGTGTTTGATGCGCTGAAGCTCATACATGAGGATCAACAAGAGGAAGCACGCGAAGACACTTTGCGTGCATTGATTGGTCCACGGAGCTCCAAAGAAGTGAGCACCGCGCTGACATCAATAAGCGGAGTGGTAGGGGGACAGCTTATATGTCTTGCATTGTCGCTACCAGAAGACTTTTCTCAAGCGAGAATTATGTTGAGCGACATCCGCAATCGCATCGCAATGAGTCAGACTGATGCTGAAAAACGTAAATACATTGTCCAGCGGTTTGATGGCTATGCACTCGTGCTTATTTGTGCACCAAATCGTGTCAGCATTAATGTGAAGTTGGAATATGAGGCAAAAGAACTTGCAAAACAGTTACATGCTCTATTTATGAGTCCTTGTGGAGTGGGAATAGCATTCGATGCATCAGATTTTTGCTTAGTGCTGAAAACGGCGCTTTTTGCAGCAAACTATGCTGAAATCAAGCGCCAACCCCTTGCATTTTGGAGTGAAATTGGTGCAGACAAGTTTGCTTTGATTGCAAATTCGGATTCTCTGTATCAGCGCGAAGCAAAGACGTGGCTTCGCCGAATTGAAGCTGAGGATGCCGATGGAGAGCTGATAAAAACACTCAGGATTTTCCTTTCTTATCAAGGAAGTATTTCTCAAACCGCATATGCTTTGCGGCAGCACCCCAACACTATTCGTTATCGACTCAAAAAGCTAAAAGCTTTGCTGAATATGGAAGACGAGTCGGATAGGTTCTTGGCGACCGTGCTTTCGATAGCTTTGCTACCCTTGTCTGTGAACGGTAGCTAAGATAGCGTTAAGCGGTCTTTAACTCCACCCTTAAAATGAATCGTGCTATCGAAATCGTAGCGATTACCAGCGTATTTGTAAGAAGCAACAAGACTTTGATGGCTTTATATGTAGTTCCTCCATTGTTGAGCTCCTAGGCTTGCATTTAGACTCTGCTACAAGCAATGCGAAATTGCTTGTGATACATGTGCATGAGCACATGCTGGTTTTCGGGACAGTCTGTCAGCAATGGCGGGAGATGTTCTCGGTCTGCCAGGAGGGGTCACCTTTTGTCTTGGGTGATGTCCGTCGGGAAAGAGACGGGCTCTAGCCAAGTCGAAAGGGGCTTGTTTTGTCTACATCTATTTTTCAAGGTCGTCACCTACTCTCAACAAGGGATTTCAGCCGTGCCGAACTTGAGTGGCTTATTGGCTTTGCGGAGCATCTCAAAGATTTGAAGAAACGCAATATTCCCCATCATTATCTTGAGGGGAAAAACATCGCTTTGCTTTTTGAGAAGACTTCAACACGTACCCGTGCAGCTTTTACTACCGCCTCGATAGATTTGGGTGCCCATCCAGAATACCTTGGGAAAAACGATATTCAGCTAGGTAACAAAGAAACAGTTTTGGATACCGCTAAAGTTTTGGGATCGATGTTTGACGGTATCGAGTTCCGTGGTTTCAAGCAGGAGTATGTTGAGCAGTTGGCAGAGTACTCTGGTGTTGTTGTGTGGAACGGTCTTACTGACCGTGAGCATCCCACGCAGATGCTGGCAGACTTCATGACCATCAAAGAGCATTTCGGCAAACTTGAGGGTATTAACCTTACCTATTGTGGTCAGGGTCGCAACAACGTTCAGAATTCTTTGATGATTACGTCTGCAATTCTTGGCGTGAATTACACCAACGCGACACCTGCTGAACTTGAACCCGCCCCCGAAATTCTTGCAATTGCCCAGCAGCTTGCGAAGGAAAGCGGAGCCACCATTCGCGTTACGAACGACCCTATCGAAGCAGTTGTTGATGCTGATGTCATCTATACCAATGTATGGGCGGCTATGGGCGAGGAGTCCAAGTTTGCAGAGCGTGTGCGGCAAATGAGTCCCTATCAGGTGAATGCAGAACTTGTTTCCCATGTTAAGAATCCGGATTGGATTTTCCTGCACTGCTTGCCTGCCTTCCACAATGCAGAGACCGAATATGCTGACAAAATCAAACAGGAGTTTGGTATCTCTGCTATGGAAGTTACCGACGATGTTTTTTATTCAGAGCATGCGCATCAATTTGAAGAGGCAGAAAATCGCATGCACACGATTAAGGCGATTATGGTCGCAACGCTGGGGAATCTATACGTTCCCCATGTCTAGCTAAGGCTTGTCTTTAACTTCGCCGACCTCGAGGGGCGAAGTGCCAGTAAATCAAATTTTTATCAAGATGGCTCGTCAGAGGATGGGCCAAGGGAGGAGGTTTGCCGTGGCTGAACTTACTACGCAGCAAGCTGAGGAGAAAACACCTCGCAAGCTCAAGAGTCCCAATACCTATGTCATTTTGTTCTTTGTCACATTAGGAATCGCAGCTCTATCATGGTTCATTCCAGGAGGTGCCTATGATCTCAATGAAGCTGGTCAGGCAATTTCTGGCACTTATCATGCGGTAGATGCAAATCCCCAAGGCATCTGGGATGTCTTTCTTGCACCCATTATCGGTATGGTTGGTTCTGCTCGTACATCTGCTGCCATCGCCATTTCGCTAACCATCATGGCATTTGGTAGCTTCCTCGAGATGATGGATAACACCGGCGCTATTAAGTCCTTTTTGGGTCAGGTGACTTCCAAGAGTCAGGGCAATATGCATGTATTGATCATTGCTCTGGTTGCTATCATGGCTTTCTTTGGCACTCTTGAAGGTGCTTATGAGGAAGGCATTGTGTATTACATGATGTTTGTTCCTGTCATCCTATCTTTGGGATTAGACACCGTTGTTGCAGTAATGATTGTTGTTATCGGAACTCAGGTAGGTTGCCTTGCCTCAACAGTAAATCCATTTTCAGTTGGTGTTGCCTCAGGTATTGCTGGCGTTTCCAGTGGTGAGGGCTTGGCTCTGCGCGCAATCCTGTTGGTTGTACTTGTTGCCCTTGCTTCGTTTGTGATTTGCCGCTATGCAGACAAAATTAAGGCACGTCCTGAACTTTCTACCCAGTTCTTCCGTCGTGAAAAAGATTTGGCAGAATTTGCCGGTACTGATGATGGGGCTGCCACAGAGCTAACGAGCAAGCAGCGTACAGCCCTGATCCTTTTTGTTTTGGTTTTTACCATCATGATTTTTGGTTTTATTCCCTGGACATCGATCAATCCGTCTTGGACATTCTTTGATGATTTTGCAAAAGCCATTGCAGAGGTTCCTGTGCTTGGCACCGTCATTGGTAAAGACATCACCCCCTTTGGTAGCTGGTATTTCAATGAGCTCACCACGCTTGTCTTTGTTATGACTATCGTTATTGGCCTTGTCATGGGTTATGACATCGAAAAAATCATCGGCATTGTTATGAAGGGCGCATCTGCTCTGGTGTCGACAGCCTTTGTAGTTCCTATGGCTCGAGGCATTCAGGTGGTTATGGATGCAGGTCAAATTACTCCCACCATTCTTCACTTTGGTGAGATGACCCTTTCGTCATTGCCTCCCATTGCCTTTGTCATCGTGTCCCTGGTGTTTTACTTTGCAATTGCATTCTTTATTCCTAGTTCTACAGGTTTGGCTGCTGCAACTATGGCAATCATGGCTGCATTGGCTCGTTTTGCTAATGTACCTGTGCATCTGATGGTCACGATTATGTGCATGGCTCTAGGTATGGCAAAGATGGTGACGCCAACCTCAGTCATTGTTATGACCTGTACTTCTGCGGCACATATTAGCTATGCCGACTGGATTAAGAAAATCCTCCCCATCATTGGAATGATTTTTGTCATCTGCTGCATAACACTCGTAATTGGCGTGACTCTCGGATAGGTGCATACCAAGGCGCGCGACTTGTTAGCGATTTGTAATTGAGCAGGAAGGGAAAGAAATGTCTGAAGAGAAAGTCTATGTCTCCAACGCTACAAACCCGCTGAAGAAAGTTATGGTTTGCTCACCCAAGTATTACACCTTCAACGGTATTAATGTCATCACTTCTGAGTGGATGAAGAAGGGCGATACCGAGAAAAACGATGTTATGGTCGCTGAGTGGCAGACCTTGGTGGATGCCTACCATGACAATGGAATCGAGGTTGTCGAAGTCGAAGCAAAGCCCGAGTTTCAAGTGATGACTTTTGCTCGTGATTATGGCTGCATGGTGAGGGAAGGTGCCATTATGGGACACTTCCGCCATCCCGTTCGCCAAGTTGAAGCTCAACAGTATGAGGCAAAGCTAAAAGAGATGGGCGTCCCTATCATTGCGCGTGTCAATGCAGGCTGCATGGAAGGTGGCGACTTCTGGATGCTTGATGAGCATACGCTTGCTTTTGGTATGGTTGACAGAACCGACGATCAGGGTGTTGCAAGTCTGCGCCATCAGCTTGAAAAGTTTGGCTACACCGTTGTAGGCATACCTTGCCCACCGCAGAATTTGCACCTCGATATGATTTTTAATATTGTGGCTCCTCAGGTGGCACTGGCTTGTATTGATCAACTGCCATATAACTTCCTTCAAATGCTCAAGCGTCGCAATTTTGAGCTTATCCCCGTTGCAAGCGAAGACATGTATAAACATGGCTGCAATGTGCAGTGCATCGGTAATAACAAGGTCATCGCAATTGAGAAGAACAAGCACATTAATGACAAGATGCGTGCCTTGGGTATTGAGGTCATCGATGTGCCGTTTGATCAGATTTTGCATGCTGGTGGTGGACCTCACTGCCTTACTCAGCCCATTGAGCGCCCTTAGATTAGACGTAGTTTCTTGGATGCTCGCCTATATGGGTGGGCATCCTTTTTTTAAGGAGGTGGGCTACCATGAAAGTGCTTATCAGTGATTATTTTGAAAGCATGATGCCTGAGCATTCTCTCGAAATCAAAACGTTAAGAGAAGGTCTTGGTGAAGACCTAGAAATAGAAGTTTTTCCGTATACCGATGAAACGCGAACGGAGTTTTACGAAAAACTTTCCAATGTGGATGCGTTACTTACCGCCTTTATCCCCATGAATAAAGAGGCTTTTGAGCATGCTCCCAAGCTGAAAGTTATTGGCATTAATGCAACTGGTTGGGACAATATAGATGTAGAGGCTGCTACGAAACATGGGATTGGTATATGCCCTATAGGGGAGTATTGCACTTGGGATGTTTCAGAAAGTGCCATTGCGTATCTTTTTGCTCTCAACAAGCATCTCAAGTTTTATTCCAAACAAATTGAAGAAAATCATGTTTGGGATTTTGCTGCTGCCCCCCAATATCCACGTTTGCAAGATCAAACGCTTGGTATTGTGGGATTTGGAAAGATAGGTCGCTGCACGGCGGGCAAAGCACAAAATTTAGTGCATGACATTATTGCATATGACCCCTACGTTAATGAGACAGAATTTACGGCATGTGGTGTCACCCAAGCAAAAACTGTCGAGGAATTATATGAAAAGGCAGATGCCATCGTGTGCCATATGAGTCTAAATGAAGGCAACCGAGGCTTCTTTGATGCAGCAGCATTTTCTTCAATGAGGAGACATCCCATTTTAATTAATTTGGGTCGAGGCCTCAGTATTGACGAACCAGCTTTAGTCGCAGCGCTTGATTCGGGTCAAATTCGTGCCTTTGGTGCCGATGTTTTGTATGACGAGACTCCCGACCTTGCTCATCATCCGCTTGTAGGTAGGGATAACGTTATTATTACTCCCCATGCAGCGTTTTACTCAACATCATCAATGCGTGATATCCAAGTTTTTTCATGCAACAACATCGTCAATTTCTTACTTGGATATAAAGATAAATTATTTAAATTGATTAATGATGTTGAAGTACCAGCGAATTAAAAACAAAGTCATCACTGCATAGAAAGCGGACGCTGTTTCATGGCAGCGTCCGCTTTTTTATACGTGTCATCAACCCGGCCTCGCGCATTTTATACGCGAGACAAGAAATCCATCCGCTATGCGGGTAGTTATGATGAGACTTAGCCCCAACATTTCAGATGGTTCATTTTTCGGTATCCATCAGCACAAATGGTTCATCCTTCGAGTTTTCATAAATACTGACCTGGTGTTTTGTGGATGGATAGACCGAAGCTTGAACCATCTGTAGATAAACCTTATGGCTCATCTTGGATATTAGGGTAGTTCGTTCATACCTCTCTTCGTTCTAAGAGGCTCAGACCATGGCTATTTCTATCTGCCATTTCTATCGAATGTGTCATGTATATGCTGTCCTGCGCTAAAATTTGGGAGGTATTAGGGGACTGCAAGAACACATCAGACGTCTTGCAGTTCACGCGAAAGAAAGGATCGCCCATGGCAATCGAGTTTGACGAGAGCCGTCTTACCATCATTGATCACCCCCTCGTACAGCATAAATTGCATATTTTGCGCGATAAGAACACCCCTACGAAGCAGTTCCGTGAGCTTGTTAGCGAGCTAGCAATTTTTGAGGGTTATGAGGCTATGCGCGATTTCCCGCTAGAGGACGTGGAGGTTGAGACTCCGCTTGAAACTGCCGTATGCAAGCGTCTCTCGGGCAAAAAGGTTGCTATTATTCCCATCTTGCGTGCAGGCCTGGGCATGGTCGATGGCATCTTCTCTCTTGTCCCCTCTGCTCGTGTTGGCCATGTTGGTATGTACCGCGACCCTGAGACTCACGAGCCACATCAGTACTATTGCAAGTTCCCTCAGGATATCGAGAATCGTACCTGCCTGATTGTTGATCCCATGCTTGCAACTGGTGGCTCGCTTACCGCAGCTATTCAGTTCCTACGTGATGCAGGAGTCAAAGATATCCGCGCTTTGACCCTTGTATCGGCTCCAGAGGGCGTCAAGACTGTTCTCGACTTTGACCCTGAGGTTCGTCTGTACACCTGTGCTCTCGATCGCCAGCTCAATGATGCAGCTTACATTCTTCCTGGCCTGGGTGACGCGGGCGACCGCATTTATGGCACCAAGTAAATAGGGCAAAAATAGGACAGCAAATCCTACTGGTCTTTTTTATGTGATTTAGTTTTGAGAAAGCGCAGGATGCCGCCACGGCCGTCCTGTGCTTTGTCGACTTCAGAGATATGCACATACTTGTCACAAATGGCTTTAGTGCGTAGATATTCGCAACCGCGTGGGTCGGTGACTGGCACCAGCTCCTCGGGACTATCGGCAAAATAGTGATCGGGACCCTCATCTATGTGGGGGTTTGCCAAAACATAGCCACGTATGCAGGTTCCACGCCAGCGACCAGAGTGCTCGTTGCGCTCGAATTTGCCAAACTCGCAGTCTGTGCAATGCAGCATAAGAAGTCCTGTTCTCGGGTAGCCTACTATTATCTGCGCCCAATCTTGATGATAAGGTAAGCAAGGAATTCATAAAAGAGTTTCAGACTTATGTGATGAAGACGTAAGTTCGTGCATAGCTCAGATAACCCCTTTTCCGCAGTACATTTTAGCAAAATAGGGCTTCTACCTGTGAAGGTGGCC
>NZ_DBHHGF010000003.1:0-157473 GCF_057238325.1 Olegusella sp.
CATCTACACAGGTAGATGACCCTATTTGCTAAAATTTGCTTCGGAATTCGGGATAGATGAATTAGCGCAAGTAAAAATTTTTTGCTTTAGCAAACTTTGCCGCCGAGAGGCATGTCTGCAGGCGTGGCTGGTATGCGGGCGCGTGCGCCTTTTATAAGCAGCGTAATAACGAGCAGCGCAACATGCATATTCAAGCTGGCGGTCTTGCTACGAGTAAAGGGCGCTTCTTGAACCCGATGCATGGCATTTATGGCAGGCGGTTCAAAAGCGTACCAAACGGCTCAAGCCCAGGTAAAAATTACCGCAAGGGTGCATATTGAACCCGATGTGGATAAAAGGGTGCTTCTTGAACCCGTTGCGGCCACTTTAACAAGATGGTTCAACTTTCGAACTTGCGAAAAAAATTACCTGCTTTTGCGGTCACTGAATTCGAAGTTTGAACCATCTGTGGATACTGAAAGCTACCACCCAAAAATGAAACGTATTAGCCAATCTCTTCCAAAATGGCTGGCGCTAAGTAAAGTGGTTTTAGCTCGAGCATATCCTTATGTGATGTGTCCTTTTGAGAAAAAAGAATACGCCTAGAGATAACACCCGAGTATTTCTTGGCAAACTCATCAATTGATTTATGGTTGTTTGCGTTGGAAGATTTTACTTCTATAGCGACAATCTTTGCTTTATCTGCAAGCAAAAAATCAACCTCGTATGAATGACTTTTTCCTTTGGGTGTCCAGCTGTGGTAGTACAAATTTTTACCTAAACTTGCAAGCGTTTGTGCAACTGCATTTTCGTATAGATACCCTAAATCAGCAGAAAGTTTGTCACTCAAAAGCTTTACATAAATATTTGCATTAATATGACTCTCGCTGTTGAACATCATAGTTACAAACAAACCAGTATCAGCTAGATATAACTTGTATGATTCAAAATCTTTTGTCTGAGCTAATGCCAAGCTAGGATTTGTAACGTTGTAGCAAGGAAGGACAGTCTTGGAATCCAGTAAATCAAAGAGACGCTCATTATCCTTATTTGTAAGACGCTTACCCGTAGCCGCTGATATACGAAACTGATTCTTTTTTGCCGCAAGCTGTGCGGGAATTGCTTCAAATATTGCTGAAGTACGTCCACTAGAATCAATTTTTTTAAAGTCTGCCTTGTATAGCTCTATAATTTCTCGTTTTATATGATCGATGGTTTCAAAATTCTCACCATGAACAAAGGCATTTACCGCTTGAGGCATACCGCCAACTGCCATATAAATACGGAAATCTCGCATAAGAACTCTATTTGTTGCATCGCCAACAGGCTTTCCCAAAGCCAATATCTGACGGAGAACATCAAAGCTATTCTTTCCCTGTGCCCAAGAGAACTCCTCGTAATCCATGGGATATACGGGAATCCGATGCTCCTCAGAAGGAATCACTATATCTTTTACATTCTTTTTTATAGATATAAGCGAACCGGTCTCGATATATTCGTATCGTCCATCTGCAACGAGATATTTAATAGCTTGGCGAACCTTCGGCGCCAGTTTGATCTCGTCAAAAACGATAACAGACCTCTTTGGTACGAGGGTAACGTTGGTCTGAGCCTGCAAGCGCAAGAAGAACAAATCAAGATTTGCCAAGTCATCAAATACGGCCAACAGTTCTTTGGTGATATTGGCAAAATCTATAATTATGTAAGAGTCATATTCTTCCTCAGCAAAAGCAGCTGCTATGGTGCTTTTGCCCACTCGCCGGGGGCCTTCTAGCAGCGCAGCATATTTATCTGCATAATTCTTCTTCCACTCCAGCAGTTTGCTGTAGGCTTTCCTTTTGAACATTTTTATCACCATAGAATATAATTACGATTTCGCAATATATTGTAATTGGTAAATTGGTAATTTCGCAAGGTAACTTTGCCGAAAAAATACGTTTTCGCAATATATATGGCTATGCAACAGTAGTGCCCCAAACTGCCGCAGACAGATCGAAAACGTTACAGACCTCCGTAAACGGTTTGATGCCGTCGCTTTGCTTCCACAAAAGCACTACTCAATTTTTTACTGAGGGTGCTTCTTGAACCCGTTGTAGCTACTTTCCGCAGGCGGTTCAAAACCGTACCAAACGACTCGAGAAACGGCAGGTAAAAATTAGCGCAAGGGTGCATGTTGAACCCGTTGTCTTCCATTTAATGCAGGCGGTTCAAAAGCGTACCGAGTGCGCGGGAAAAGGCCAGGTAAAAATTGTTGTAAGGGTGCTTTTTGAACCCGATGTGGAAAAAAGGGTGTTTATTGAACCGCCTGTGGGGAAATGCGAGTAAAAGGGAGCATATTGAACCTGATGTGACTACGTTATGGCAAAGGGTTCAAAAGCGTACCAAGCAGGACAAGAAAACCCTGCTGACGCAAGGCCAACAGGGTTGAAGCGTTATTTAAAAGCGCAATTTCGCGCGCGCCGTGCAGCGTAACGTATTTGCAGCGCAACGTACCCACAGCGTAACGTACTCGCAGCGCAATGTACTTGCCAACGTCACACACCTTCGACGCCAACATACCCGCCAGCGCAACGTACTTGCCGGCGTAGTACAGCAGCTATTCGTCGCCGAAAGAAATACCCAGCTCGCGCGCCTCGCGCACAAGGTCGCTCTCGGGGTCAACATACTTGAGCTTGCCAGCAATATCGGCCAATGGCACCTTTTTCATCTTGCCTGCCACCTGTGCAACCAAGAAACCATACTCACCGTTGACCAGCGCATGTCCAGCAACCGCACCACACTGGGAAGCAAAAATACGATCCTGCGCATCAGGTGCACCACCGCGCTGAGTATGGCCCGGAATAGCCACACGCGTCTCGCGACCCGTACGCAACTCAATCTCGCGCGCAAGCGCATATGCAACAGAAGGATCAGTCCTCTGAGCAACTGCTGCCTTGTACTCCTTCTTGTTGAGCATCTTTTCACCCTTGGTGATGGCACCCTCGGCCACCACAACAATGGCAAAACGCCCGCCCATTTTTTCGCGCTTCTCGATGGCCTCAACGACGTTATCGAGATCGTATGGAATCTCAGGAATCAAAATAACGTCAGCACCACCTGCAACGCCTGCATACAGTGGAATCCAGCCCACCTTATGACCCATAATCTCGATAACAAAGACACGACCGTGCGAGCTTGCGGTTGTCTTGATATCGTCAATCGCCTTGGTCGCAATATCGATAGCCGAGGGGAAACCAAAGGTCATATCAGTACCCCAAGTGTCGTTATCAATCGTCTTTGGCAGACCGATAACACGCAGCCCTTCCTCATTCAGCAGATTTGCCGTCTTGAGTGAGCCGTTACCACCCAGTACACACAGGTAATCAAGTTGCAGTTTTTTGTAAGTCTTCTTCATGGCCTCAACCTTGTTAAGACCATTTTCATCGGGTTCATGAATCAGCTTAAACGGCGTACGGCTGGTGCCCAAAATGGTGCCACCCGTAGTCAGCAGACCGCTCACATCCTGCCACTCGAGTTTGCGATACTGACCATACATCAGCCCACGATAGCCATCGAGAAAACCATAAAACTCGACTTGATCTTTGCATTCGTTGGTAACCGTACGTACAATGGCGCGCATGGTTGCGTTCAACGCTTGGCAATCACCACCGCTGGTGAGCATACCGACTCGAAGCATATGGTCCTCTTCCCTCTCACATCGCCGTTACTGTCATTTTTGCTGGTACCGACTCACAAACTCAGTACAGTCGTAGCTCTATTGTACGCCGCAGACAAGCCAGACAAGCAGAACTTAGTGCACAAGCAAGAAGTACGCCACCACGGCCACACCCAGCACGATTCGATACCAACCAAAAGGCTTGAAATTGTGCTTTTTGACAAAACCCATCAAGAAACGAATAGCAAGCAAAGACACCACAAAAGCAACTGCACAGCCAGCGAGCAGCAGCGTTAGTTCATTCGGAGCAAAGCTATTGCCTTTGAGGAAAAACTTCACCAAACGCAGGCCACTGGCACCCACCATTACAGGCACTGCCAAAAAGAAGGTAAACTCCGCCGCAACCGTACGCGAGCAACCCAAAAGCAGGCCACCGATGATGGTTGAGCCCGAGCGTGAGGTACCTGGCACAATCGAAAGTACCTGGAAAATACCAATACCTATTGCCGTCAACCAGGGCATATGACGTACATCCGTTACACGCGCATCAGCATCGGCAAGTTCACTGGGATTGCTTGTCACGGGAGTCGCCATATGACGAGCAGAACTTCCACGAGCAGCCAACTGCTGCGCACGACTATCACGACGAGACTCGATCACAATAAAAAGAACACCATAGACAATAAGCGCAGCGGCAATCACAAAAGGACTGCCTAGGTGAGCTTCCATCCAGTCGTCCAACGGAATGCCAATTGCAGCTGCAGGAATACAAGCAACGATAATCTGTGCCCAAAGCCGCCAAGTATCATGGCGCTCATCGGAGCTTTTCTTGCCTGAAAAGGGATTGAGTGCATGGAAGAAAAGCACGCAAACCGCAAGTATTGCTCCCAGCTGAATGACTACCAAAAACATATCCCAAAAATCTTTGGACACATTGAGCTTAACAAACTGGTCGAGCAACAGCATATGACCCGTCGATGAAATGGGTAGCCACTCGGTAATACCTTCTACTAAACCAAAAAGTACAGCTTTGAGCAGTTCAATCATATCCATGGACACACCCCCGCTAGTTTTTGGCTGCATTGCGTCTTGCTGCTACAGGCGGCCCGCCATAACGAGCACAACCATAGATACCGCGCACGTGCAGACTGCAGATGCCTTGCTTGACTATCTTTGCTTACCAATGTAGGACAAGTCAGCCGCCATCCACCCGCCCCCAGCGAACTGCCACGGAAAAACACCGACCGCCTACCGTCTAGAGCATCCACGGACAAACTTATCATCTGCCAGCTGGGTAAACTCTAGTTAATAGATACTCTACGGAAAGCGGGGGATTACGATGACAAAGACTTACACTGACCTCGGCTATGACAAGATTTTTGTAGCACTGGATGGAACTGACCTGCAATATAAGGTGCTCGATCGTGCAATCACAACAGCGGCAAATGATAACGCAGAGCTCTACATTGGTCATGTCATCGACTCGACTGCGCTAGAAACCACAGGGACCTATCCATCGGGTCTCATTTCCGCCCTTGAAGAGGATTTCCGCAATTCTATCGCCGAGCAAATCGCCAAGGCACAAGCAGAACCCAACATCAAAAAAGTCACGGTTATTGTCAAGGCGGGGCGCATCCGCGAAACGCTCAAGGATGAGATGCTTGACGAAATCAATCCTGATTTAGTGGTGTGCGGCGCGCGCGGATTGTCGCCAATCAAATATGTTCTGCTTGGCTCGATTTCGACCTTCTTGATTAGGACCGCAAAGGTCGACACTCTTGTGGTGAAGTAACGCCTGACTGAAGTAGCGTCTGACATTAAGTTGCCACAAGCCCTGCAAGCTGCGCGACTTTATTATGCGGTTTGTAGGGCTATACGCAGCTGCGGGGCTATATGCAGCTATACAGTCAAAAATACGGTGATGATAATCAAAGCAAAGCCCAACAGCTCTGCTCCAGAAAAAGTAGCACCAAGAAAGACAATCGATGTAATGGTTGCCACCACAGGCTCGGAAGTCGCAAGCAGCGAACCTCGCACCGAGCCGACTTCTTTGACACCTTGCAGGTAGAGACCGTAGGCGCCAAAGGTACCGATAACCACAGAAAACACGACGCCCAGCCAGCCAATCCAGTCAAGTGCGGGCATATTTTCCCAGGGACGCACATAAGCCGAAAGTAGCACTCCTGCCATCAAAAAAGCCAAACCATTGACCACAAAATTGCCCCAGCGGCGCATCATACGCGCTGGCAAAATAGCCAAAATAGCAGCGGAAACAGCACAAATCAAACCCCAAATAAGACCTTGAGGCTGCAGATTCATCTGAGTGGGCACACCCGCGGTTGCCACTAAATACGTACCCACCAGCGCGAGGAATAGACCGAGTGCTTCACGTTTGCGCGGCTTGCGGCGCGTAGTAAGGCACACATACACCAGCACCATGGGCATCTCTAGCGACTGCAACACCGTCGCCGTACCCGAGTCAGTCCAATCAATGGCCTCAAGGTAGGCGACCTGCGAAAATATAATGCCACCCAACGCCACAAGCAAAATTCCCCAAAGGTCACGCGGACTATGCAGGGCATCTATCAGACGACGGCGATTGCGCAACAGCGCCACAGCTAAAAATAACCAGCACGCAGTCAGCTCACGTACACAAGCCAACCACAAAGGGTCAACGTTATAGGCATCCATCAAAAATTTGGACACGGTACCGTTTGCACCCCAAAGTGCGCCTCCAAGCAGCGTAATAAACACGCCGCGCAGCAGTGCGCGTCCCGTGGGATCGGGAGTTGGCGCCTCGATTTTTCCTGAAGGCGTCGATTGAGGCTGAGGTTCAAGCATGGGCATCTCATCTCTGGGTATCATAAATAAGTGCACAAAACCTAAAGCACAATAGCACCAATACACCGCTTGGAGGACCTCATGCAACAGGATAAGAAGGACTTCACTATTCCCAACCCCAAACTTGTGGTTGGCAGCAAGCATTCGGGCTTTAGCGTCACCGCAATTCATCCTATCCCCGAGCTCTCAGCCACTGGCTATGAGCTACGTCATGACGCGAGCGGCGCACGTGCGCTCTGGCTGGCTTGCGACGATGTCAACAAGTCATTTGCCATCAGTTTCAAAACGCCACCTGCTGATGACACGGGTGTTTTCCATATCCTTGAGCATTCAGTGTTGTGTGGTTCGGATCGTTTTCCTGTCAAGGAGCCTTTCGTCAATTTAATTAAGACGAGCATGCAGACCTTCTTGAACGCGATGACTTTTCCCGACAAAACCATGTATCCCGTAGCGTCAACCAACGAGCGCGACCTCGAGAATCTCATGGATGTTTATCTGGATGCCGTGCTGCATCCTGCCATCTACCAGCGCCCGCGCATTTTTGAGCAGGAAGGCTGGCACTACGAACTTGCCGGCGAAGGTGACGACGCCCAACTTATTTACAACGGTGTTGTCTTTAACGAGATGAAAGGCGCCCTATCTGATCCTGATGAAATCGTATTTGAGCAGGTCAGTCGCGCGCTCTTCCCCGATACTCCCTACCGTTTTGTCTCTGGCGGAGATCCGCGATATATCCCTCAGCTCAGCTACGAGCAGTTCATCAACACGCATGCGCGCCACTACAATCTCGCCAACAGCTACACCATTTTGTATGGTGACCTTGATATTGAGCGCGAGCTTGCCTTTATCAACAAACGTTTTGAGCAAGCTGTTGATCGTGGCGTTGGCAAGCCCAACGTACTGCCGATGCAAGCCCCTGTCCAAGCAGGACTTTCTCAAATCAAAATGGCGACAGCCCCCGAGAATGCCTCTGTCTCGCTGGCTTACGTATTTGCAACCGCTGACCAGCGCAAACGTGTGCTAGCAGCAGATGTACTGCTTGACACCTTGGCGGGCTCCAATGAGGCTCCGCTCAAGCGTGCCGTACTCGAAGCGGGTCTTGGCCAAGACTTTAATGCCACGTTGATTGATGCCGAACTACAGCCTCAGGTTATCTTCCAGCTCAAAGGAGCAAAGCCAGGCGTGGCTAAGCAGTTCCGTGAGCTTGTTGAAAATACCTGTGCACGTCTAGTTGCTGAGGGCATCGAGCGCGAACGCCTAGAGGCATCACTTGCTCAGGCAGAATTTAATCTACGCGAAGGCGATTGGGGTGTCTACGCTGATGGTGTTGCCCTGTCGATGCAGGTTATGTCAAGCTGGCTTTACAACGATGATGACCCTGTGGCATATCTCCATTACGAGGACGCGCTCGCACAACTCAAGGATGCAGTCAAAACGGGCGGCTTTGAACAGCTGCTTGATGAGATGGTTGTTCATTCCCAGCATTCCTGTGCTGTAGAGCTAGTACCCACCGACGAAGGTGCTGCAAATGCAGAGGTCGCAGAGCTGGCCGAGTTGCGCGCGCAGATGTCTGCCGATCAACTGGCCGCCATAGCTGACGAGGTTGCAGCCCTTCGTGCCAAGCAGGAAGCCCCTGACGCTCCCGAAGATATTGCGCTTTTGCCTCGCCTGCACGTTTCGGATATCAAAGACGTACCCGAGGAAACGCTGGCTACGCTGGATGAAACAGCGGCTCTGCCCTGCTATGCCTATGATTTAGATACTCACGGCATTGATTACGTCTGGCACTACTTTGATCTGCGTCGCTTTAGCTTTGATGAGCTGCCCTATGTTAGTATGCTCACCGATTTGCTTGGCAAACTCGATACCACAGAGCATGACGCTTCGGCACTAGACATGCTTATCGAGCGCGAGCTGGGCTTCTTGAGCTTTAGCGTCGAAGCCTATGGCCGAGATGAAGACCCCAGCTTTGTGCACCCGCTACTGGTTGTACGCGCTTCTGCTTTGGCAGACAAAACGGCGGCACTGGCCACTCTACCTGCCGAGGTCTGGAGCAAGACCCTCTACACCGACACGGATCGTATCTACAACTTGCTGGTACAGCACCGTATTGCGATGGAGCAAAACTTCATCGGCGCAGGTCACCGTGCCGCAATGGCAGCACTTGCCACGCACTACTCAGCAGCTGCAAAGGCAACTGCACAAATGGGCGGTGTGGAGTACTATCTTTTCCTCAAAGATCTGCTTGCCCACTGGGATGAGCACAAAGACGCCCTGGTAAACACGCTCACCAACATCACACAGCGTATATTTACTGCAGATGAAGTGAGTGTCAGCTTTGCTGGTAGCGCTGATAGTCGCAAACGTTTTTGGGAGTTGGGCGGCACGCTGGGCCTTACCAAAGCAGGCAAGCAAACCGCCGCACATCAGCTAGAAATCGCTCTTCCCGACCCCGACACACCAATGCGCCAAGGCTATATCATTCCTTCCGATGTTTGCTACGTTGGCGAAGCGCAGCCGCGCTCTATGGCAGATAACTGCAGCTTGGGCGCTTGGACAGTGGCTTCGCGTGCGCTTTCTTTTGACTATCTGTGGAACGAAGTCCGTGTCAAGGGAGGTGCCTACGGCACTGGTTTCCAACATGGCAGCACGGGTGTGACCCAGTTCTGGTCTTACCGTGACCCTGGTATTGATGACACAATTGCTCGCTACGAGGGCGCGAGTGCATGGCTTGCCCAATGGAGCGGTGGTGAAGACGAACTTGAAGGTTACATCGTCTCTAGTGTCGCTAGTCATGACACGCCACTCAAGCCTCGCCAGATTGCACGTCGTCAAGATTCGCAGAGGTTTGCTGGCAAGCCGCAAGGTTGGCGCCATGATGTGCGCAATCAGATGCTAGCCACCACCGCCGAAGATTTGCGTGCGATGGCAGTACCCTTAAGTGAGCTGCACGATCACCGCAGCGTTGTAGTCTTTGGCGGCAAAGACAAGCTCAAGGAGTCACAGCTGAACCTAACGCTCACGCAACTGATGGATGAAGCAAACTAGCTGCCGCACTGCGTTATACGTTTTGCTTCGCCATATGAGTGCGGTTTGGCATCATTTTTTGCACCTTTATCGAGCCTCTGTGGGTATTTCAGCGAATGCTGCACCCACGGAGGCTCTCTCTGTCATAAAATTAACTTGTATGAGCCGCCTGTAAGGGGGCATTTGGCTCAGGTCTCGGCGGTTTTCCTGACGAGACACAGACGGGATGTCGGGTTTTGCTCGGCATCGTCGACGTTGGAGAGGAGTGCTATATGCAGTATTCAGCGGAAGTGGAGAGGATGTGCCCGGTTGCCAAGGGTGCATACCATGGTCCTGCCCCGATTCCCGAGGAGGGAAAGTGGGTTCAGGCCAAGAAAATTGAGGATATCTCTGGCTATACGCACGGCATTGGTTGGTGCGCCCCCCAGCAGGGTGCTTGCAAGCTTTCGCTTAACGTCAAGGCTGGCGTTATCGAAGAATGCCTAGTCGAGACCATCGGCTGCTCGGGCATGACTCATTCCGCTGCTATGGCTGCCGAGATTCTTCCCAAGAAGACCATTCTTGAGGCTCTCAACACCGACCTTGTCTGCGACGCTATCAACGTTGCTATGCGCGAGCTTTTCTTGCAGATTGTCTATGGTCGTACCCAGACTGCTTTCTCCGAGGATGGCCTGCCTATCGGCGCTGGTATCGACGACCTCGGCAAAGGTCTGCGCTCCATGGTGGGCACCACCTATGGCACCGCGGCCAAGGGTCCCCGTTATCTTGAGCTGACCCAGGGCTATATCACCCACATCGCCCTCAACGAGAAGGACGAGATTATCGGCTTTGAGTTCGTCAACCTCGGCAAATTCATGGATGACGTCAAGGCTGGTACCGATGCAAACGAGGCGCTCGAAAAGGCAAAGGGCCGCTACGGTCAGTGGGACGCGCCCGCCAAGGTCATCGACCCCCGTGCCGAGTAACTTGGGGAAAGAAAAGGAGGCACGTCTTATGGCAGTCACATTTGAAGGTTACGAGCGCCGTATCGCAAAGATTACCAAGGTGCTCGATAGTTATGGCATTTCCAGTCTCGAAGAGGCTGAGCAGATTTGTCTGGACAAGGGCATCGATGCTCGCAAAATTGTCTTTGATGTTCAGTCCATCGCATTTGAAAACGCCGCATGGGCATACACTGCAGGCTGCGCAATTGCAATCAAAAAGGGTTGCAAGACCGCATCTGATGCAGCTGCTGCTATCGGCGAAGGTCTGCAGGCGTTCTGCGTTCCTGGCTCTGTAGCTGAGGATCGTAAGGTTGGTTTGGGCCACGGTAACCTAGGCGCAATGCTTTTGGGCGAGGATACCGAGTGCTTTGCATTCCTCGCAGGTCACGAGTCTTTTGCTGCTGCTGAGGGCGCCATTGGTATTGCTAACAACGCCAACAAGGCCCGCAAGAAGCCGCTGCGTGTTATCCTGAACGGCCTTGGCAAGGATGCTGCACAGATTATTGCTCGCATCAACGGCTTTACCTATGTTCAGACCCAGTTTGATTACTTCACTGGTGAGCTGACCGTTGTCGAGACCACCAAGTACTCCGATGGTCCTCGCGCTGCCGTTAATTGCTACGGTGCTGACGACGTCCGTGAAGGTGTCGCTATCATGTGGCATGAAAACGTTGACATCTCGATTACCGGTAACTCCACCAACCCCACTCGCTTCCAGCATCCTGTCGCAGGCACCTACTTCAAGGAGCGCGTCCTCGCTGGCAAGAAGTACTTCTCTGTTGCATCTGGTGGCGGCACGGGCCGTACCCTGCACCCCGACAACATGGCCGCTGGTCCTGCTTCCTACGGCATGACCGACACCATGGGTCGTATGCACTCTTCGGCACAGTTTGCTGGCTCGAGCTCCGTACCCGCACACGTTGACATGATGGGTCTTATCGGCATGGGCAACAACCCCATGGTCGGTGCTACCGTCGCATGCGCTGTCGCTGTCGAGCAGGCCATGGCATAAGCGAGCTGCTCTGCGCTTAGGCGCATTAGTGGACGATTACGCCCACACCCCATACCCCCACAGGCATCCGCCCGTGGGGGTATTTTGTGCCCACATCATCTTGCATTTGCTTGCTTTGCCGGTCATCTATCTGGTTATAGATTAGGTTTACAATTCCAAAAGCCACGTTCTATTTCATGCCAAGTGTCAAACGCCACGTTTCATTTCACGCCAGATGCCAAACGCCACACTCTGTTTCATGCCAATTGTCAAAAGCCACGTTCTACTTCACTTTTTTCGCCAAAAGCCACACATCTCTTCACGCCCAAAAAATCTACCTGCACCGTGAAGGCCATTGAAGAGATCTGTGGCTTTTGACATTTTTTCTGAAACAGAATGTGGCTTTTGGCAAGCGGAGCAGCGATTGCTGAAACGATGTGTGGCTTTTGGCAGGCGAGGCCGTGGTGGCTGAACCAGAACGTGGCTTCTTTAGTCGCGGCTTATCCGTAAATCAATCAATCTCATTTGCGGTTTTCACGCCCAGATAATCGTAGTTTTAACCGTGGGTGTACTTTGTGGCAGCGTGAAGCATATTAACCTCACGTAGCTCAAGCTTACCCTTAATGTAGGGTCTGTACATTGCATCAACCGAAGCAACACCCATCGAGCAACCACCGCAATTTTCGCAGGAGCTATCATCACAAAATGACAAGCCCTGTGCCACAATAGCCATACGCTCCTCGGGAGTCGTATCCTTAATCAGCACACTCTTCATTACAATCCCCCTTAAAAACCGCAGCTACAGACCTCGACGATAGATTGCCCGCGTCGCTTCACTTAGCTGAGGATATGCCCAGCGCACAGGCGCCTTGTCCCCCATTTGCAAAGCAGAACCAATTGCCGTTGTAGCATCCCAATCATCCGCGTTGCGCAAAGCAAGCGCACGGCAAAACTCATCATCAACAGGAAAACGCAGAGAGTTACCCTCTTCATTAAGCAGGTAACTGGCATAGGCCACAGCAAAGTCGCCACCAACCGCGCGCACACCTTCAAGGCGAGCAATCAACTGCGAAAAGAATTCCTTCATGCCTTCTGGCGAGCAATTGCATACAAGTCGCCTCAGCAAATACGACTCCGTAATACGCAAAGACCTCTCAAGCACTGCAGCGTCAATATCCTGCTGATCATAGGCGTCGTAGAAAAACAGTAGCAAAGGATTGACCGCTGTCTGGGGACTAATATCCGCTTGACCAAGTTTGCGCAAATCTGCGAGTGCAGCATCAATTTCAGGTCGCGAATCGCAGCCCTCCATTATCCGTCCCTGGGTGATGTGCACATAAGAACGCACGGTGCGACGCAATTGGTTGATAAGAGTGATAATGGCATTTCCACTGCTATATCCGTTGTCACGTACATAGCGCTTGAACGTCGCATAGATATCAGAGCGCTTAAATGTTTGAGGCGCACAGCTGGCAGTTAGCCAGTCATGCAAGAAGTTCTCAAAAAGTTCCGCGCCATTATCAGTATCTAGCGACTGCTCAATCGGTCGCCAAAAACTGCGATACAGCGACTCTTGGCTCTCAATCGGAGCTGACATCAAAATAAAGTTGCGCACAAGATCAGCCGACGACAAATCCTTGCCCGTGGAATTCATCGACTCAAACACCAGCTGAGGATTGTCCTGACCTTCGGTTAGTGCAATAGATGCCACCTGTAGCTGCTGAATTCCCAGCCAGATAATATTGGCGTCGACGGTTTCTAGCTGACGCTCAAAATAGGCAAGATTTTCCTGCAGGTGACTTGCGCCTTCTGCCTGGACAAGCAGATCTCCTTCGGATGTTGCAGGCGCTATCGGCACAGGTGAGGCAGCTGCAGTCTCTGTTTGCTCACCTGATTCCAGCTCATCAACAAGTACCTGAAACACCGCACGGTCGCCTTTGGAAAGCGTCAGCTTGTAGTGGTCAACGCCATTACGATGTTTGTTGGTTAGATAGCCATCATCAAGTATTTCTTGAGCAGAGAAGCTGAGTTGCGACGCTCGCTCGGGATGGCAACATGCATAGCGCGCTAGAGCCACAAACACCAGCATCAACGTGGTGACTCGCTGCTGACCATCAATGAGCAGCCGCGACTCAACGCCCGAGGAGGAAACTGCCCCATCCTGCACCCACACAATTGAACCAGTAAAGTGACTTGGTGGCATCAGCGTGCGTCCACCATATTCACTACGAAGCCGTGCATCTTTTGCTGCACGCCCTACTGTCATCATATCGTCCCAAAGCTGTGCACACTCGCGCTGGCCCCAGGTATAGGGTCGTTGATATACCGGCACAACAAAACGCAGGTTAACAGGGGTAATGAGCCCGACAATAGTCGCGGTATCTGCATGCATGATTTGCTTCCTTAGCTAAAAAAGACATGCCGCCAAACCATCTTGGCAGCATGTCCAGTCTAGCAGTCAGCAGTTAATGCAGCGTATCTATTTTTGGGGCGCCTTCTCCGGAAGCGACTTGCAAAAATAATGCACCAGCACTTGTGTCGTAATTATCGCTAGGATGCTAAATACTAATAACACTGCCGGAGAAAAAAAGATATCTAAAGGCTGTATCTCGAATAAGCGAGAAAACAGGTAATTTGTAGTGTCAATAAGGAAAAAAATCCCAAATTCAAAAAAAGGAAATAGCAAACAAACTGCAGGTATAAGCCATCTACCCTTCCCCTTTCCGAACACTAGTGAAGATATCAAGAGTAATCCTGGGATTATCACTACACACCATAACCAAGTGCCAGACATAGCCGCAATTTCGTCAGCATGAGTTGTGTAGGTATCGATTGCCATCACAATGCCCGGAATCTCAGCCAAGGCAAAAACAATATGTAGGATTGTCGGCTTATTTACAAACATGGCTTTTTCCTCTTTACCGTCCCAGAAAACCAAGGAATTTCGTCAACATTTCAACGCGCAGCCCAAGCATTTCAGTATGGAAAAGAAAACTAGGTCATCTTTCAATTGTCGAGTGATCATTGGGCAATTTCAAAAAAGATTGGCAAAAATAATGTACAAGCACTTGTGTGGCAATAATTGCAAGAACGCAGAGAATTGTGCTTGCCTCCCTGCCAGGAAAGTAGGAGTTACTAACAGTCAATATCAATTCAGGGAACATATAACACGAATTAAGCGCGAAACAACAGGCGCCAAAAGTCTCGATAAACAACAGCAAACAGAGCGCAGGAATGAGGCGCCTACTTGTGCCTCTACAAAAAATAAGTGAAACCAGAAGCAGAACCCCCGGAACAACACCTGCGCACCAGAACAGCGCATCGGCAGACATGTCATATGCACTTAAATTGATAAACCAAAAATAAATTAGGACAGCTATGCCCGGAAGTTCAAGCAGGGCAAAGGCAAGATGTACGATTTTCGACTTATCTGCAAACACAGCGATAGGCTCACTTTCTCCTCCCCTTTGGGAAGTTGCTTCTGACCTACGTATACACTATTTGTTGTGGTACACCTGCACACGGTCACAATATATCGGTGAGCGGGCAAGCAGAAAGATTTTTTCTTGCAACGCTGATGCAATATTTATATGAGCCACAGCGCTAGAAAAGTTTTCGTCACGCGTCTAGCTGGGGTTCTAGAGCTTTTCAACCGCTTTTCTTCAAACTATCAACAATTGATTTCAGTATTTTAGGACTTGTCCACATTATGTGGTATAGATTGTCACCCAGATACCCAATAGATTGTGTATACTAGAATCTCAGATCATTTACTTAGACAAAAAGCGCTAGCGTAGCGCGCCATTCAGCAAGGAGACAGGCATGAAAATTATCAAGCGCAATGGCAGTGAAGTTGCCTTTGACCTCTCAAAAATTACCAATGCTATCCTTGCTGCAAACAAGGAAGTGCCTGCCGACGAGCGACTCACCGACCGTGAAGTTCAGTTTGCTTCTCTCAACGTCGAGGAAGAATGCAAGCAGCTCGCTCACACCGTGTCCGTCGAGGAGATTCAGGACCTCGTTGAGGACCAGCTGATGAAGCTTGACCGCTTCTCCGTGGCCCGTAAGTACATCATTTATCGCTATGTACAAAATCTCAAGCGCCAAAAGAACACCACCGATGACCGTATTTTGTCTTTGATTGATTCCAACAATGAGGAAGCAAAGCAGGAAAATTCCAACAAGAATCCTACTGTCGTTTCTGTCCAGCGTGACTACATGGCAGGCGAGGTTTCTCGCGACCTAACCGACCGCAAACTGCTCCCCGAAGACGTTGTCAAAGCTCATCAAGAAGGTATCATTCACTTCCACGACTCTGACTATTACGCACAGCGCATGCACAACTGTGACCTCGTCAATCTCGACGACATGCTGCAAAACGGTACTGTAATTTCGGGCACTATGATTGAAAAGCCGCATTCCTTCTCGACGGCTTGCAACATTGCAACCCAGATTATTGCCCAGGTTGCCAGTTGCCAATATGGCGGCCAATCAATCTCGCTAGAGCATCTTGCTCCCTTTGTTGATATCTCCCGCAAAAAGATCCGTCGTTCGGTCTATGCCGAGATGGAATCTATCGGGTTTGATGCTTCAAATGAGCAAATCGAAATCATGGTCGAGAAGCGTCTCCACGACGAGATTGCCCGCGGCGTCCAGACCATCCAATACCAGGTAGTCACCCTGATGACCACCAATGGCCAGGCACCCTTCATCACTGTCTTTATGTATCTAGGTGAAGCGCGCGACGAGCAGACCAAGCGTGACCTTGCTCTCATCATTGAAGAGACGCTGCGTCAGCGCTACCAGGGCGTCCGTAACGAAGCGGGTGTCTGGATTACGCCCGCCTTCCCCAAGCTTATCTACGTGCTTGAAGAGGACAACGTCCGCGAAGGTACACCCTACTTCTATCTCACCAAACTCGCAGCCAAGTGCACCGCAAAACGTATGGTGCCCGACTACATCTCTGAGAAGAAGATGAAGGAATACAAGCTCTCTACTGGTGAGACCGAAGGCAACGGTGATTGCTATACCTGCATGGGTTGCCGTTCCTTCTTGACACCTGACCGCAGCGCCAACGGTGGCTATGACAACATCTCCCGCGCAAAGAACTATGTCCCTGGCAAGCCCAAGTACTATGGACGCTTCAACCAGGGTGTTGTGACCATCAATCTTCCTGATGTTGCTCTTTCCTCTGGTGGCGACATGAACAAGTTCTGGAAGATTTTTGATGAGCGTCTGGATCTCTGCCACAAGGGTCTGCGTTGCCGTCACGATCGCCTAGTAGGCACGCTTTCCGACGCAGCACCTATCCTTTGGCAGTACGGCGCACTCGCCCGTCTTGACAAGGGTGAAGCCATTGACAAACTGCTCTATGGTGGTTACTCCACCATCTCACTGGGTTACGCAGGACTCTATGAGTGCGTAAAGTTCATGACTGGTCGCAGCCACACCGACCCCGAGGCAAAGCCCTTTGCTCTACAGGTTATGCAGCATATGAACGACCGCTGTGCTGAGTGGAAGGCTGCTGAAGATATCGATTACAGCCTGTATGGCACGCCCATTGAGTCCACCACCTATAAGTTTGCTAAGTGTCTACAGCGCCGTTGGGGCATCATCCCTGGCATTACGGACAAGGGCTATATCACCAACAGCTATCACGTCCATGTGAGCGAAAAGATTGATGCTTTCACCAAGCTCCAGTTTGAAAGCGAATTCCAGCGTCTATCCCCTGGCGGTGCTATCAGCTACGTTGAAGTTCCCAATATGCAGGACAACCTTGAGGCTGTTGTTGCCGTTATGCAGTTCATCTATGACAACATCATGTATGCCGAGCTCAATACCAAGAGCGATTATTGCCAGGTTTGTGGCTATGACGGAGAAATTCAGATTGTCACCGATGACGATGGCAAGCTCGTGTGGGAATGCCCCAACTGCCACAACCGCGATCAGGACAAGATGAACGTAGCACGTCGTACCTGCGGCTATATTGGCACCCAATTCTGGAACCAGGGCCGTACACAGGAGATTAATGATCGTGTGTTACACCTCTAAAGCATAGCACGGTGCCTGTCTGCTACTACATTCGGCGTCCACATGTATGACTCGGAGCCAGGGAAGTTTTGCTTCCCTGGCTTCTTTTAAGCACTTGTAGGATACAAACCGCAAATGCAAACCACAGATGGTTCAAGGATGGGGCACAAACCGCAAATGGTTCAAGTTTCGGAGTTGGAGTACACAAAACAGCTGGTCATTTTTTTCGGTAGACCGAAGGATGAACCATTTGAGTGAATACAGGCCGAAGGATGAACCATCTGTATGAATGCAGGCCGAAGGATGAATCATCTTTCGAAATGAACCATCCATCGAAATTTTGGCGACGCGGGAGATGGGCATCTGGTAGCACAGATAGAGGCAAGAAGGAACCTAGCAGCGTGGATAAAGACAATCTCAGGGAACATAAGTTGATACAAATCGGTATAAGTTACTATAAGTTAGTATGAGCCGAAACAGCTTGGTTAAAGTCAGCATACTCCCGCGTGCATCCCCCGAAAGGAAGACCACCATGGCAATTAATCCTTTTAAACCTACAGCGGGAAAACTCCCTCCCATCCTTATTGGCCGTCAGGCAATTATCGACGATTTCAGACATGGGCTGCTCAACGGCGCCGGCGCACCGGAGCGTCTGATGCTGCTGACGGGTCAACGCGGCTACGGCAAGACTGTTATGCTCACAGAACTTGGAAAAGTCGCGCTTCAACAAGGTTGGGAGCTCGTTTCAGAAACCGCAACCGCTGGTATGTGTGAGCGCATGATAGAGACACTAACTGCAGGAAGTCCTCGAGTAACGGGGGCAGATTTAGGACCAAGCATTGGCATTGGCAATATCGCAAGTCTGAGCCTAGGTCATGTCGATTTTTCCATCGAGCAGCAGGCACTCACTTTGCGTAGCGCTATTAACGAGCGCCTCAAGAAACTCCCGCCTGGACGTGGCATATGCTTTTCTATTGATGAAGCACAAGCAGCGTCTTTGGAAGATATGACTATGCTTGCCACTACCGTACAACACGTTATCCGCGACCAAGATTTGACCAACGCCAGTGATAAAGACCAAAAGGGTATAGCCCTTGTCTTTGCTGCACTTCCTTCGCTCATGGATGACTTACTTAATGACAAAGTTCTCACTTTTTTGCGACGAGCAGTTCAACGAAAATTGGGTCCGGTTCCTATTGTTGAGGTAAAAAATGCATTCATTACTTCGATAACACATTCAGGAAAGCAAATCGACACGACTTTGGCACTACATGCTGCACAGGAGACATTTGGTTACCCGTATATGGTGCAACTCGTGGGTTACTACATGTGGCAAGCAGCAGAAAGTCGCAGATCCCAACAGATCGAAGAGACCGACTTTAAAGAAGGACTGCGCGATGCAGTACTGGCATTTGAAGATGCCGTCTGTGCACCTGCATTTAAGGGTCTAACCCTTGCTCAACAAAGCTTTGTCATGGCTATGTTGCCCGACCAACCTCACGCTAGCAAGGTTGCAGATATTGCCGAACGTGTACATAAAAGCCAAAGCTGGGTTAGCAAATACCGTGCAAGTTTGATTGATGCGCGTGTCATTGAATCAGCAGGTTATGGGCACGTCCGCTTTGCAGTCCCCTACCTCGTTGAATATCTTATAAAACAAGACAAACACGAATGCTGACAGTACAAATAACCACAGATAACAAGGCAATTTTTCATGTAACTCACTAAAAACGGCTCCAAGCAATGATGCTGGGAGCCGTTTTTCTAGGCTATGACAGTCTCGAATTACTTCTTCAACTTCTTTGAGGCAAGCAGAGCAGAGCCACCCGCTAGGGCCATCATTGCTGTGCCACCCAAAACGCCTGCGTCACCTGTCTGAGGAAGTGCAGACTTGCGCGTCTTTACCACACGTTTGGTAGTTTTCTTGGAATGTGTCTTGGAGGCAGGTTTACTGGGTTTGGTATCAGGCTTGTTAGGCTCAGGATTGGGCTTGGGACTTTCCTTCTTTGCAAACACGGCATAGACGGTAATATCCTCCGTTACGGGAGTATCAGCAGTAAAGCTTGTGCCGCTGCCGTCAGCAACAGTATTCCAGCCCTCAAAGCTATAACCATCCTTAGTGGGATCTGCAGGCATTGCTTGGCCTTCATCTGCGCCAGTAGCAATAGTTTTGCTGTCCTCAACATTTACCTTGCTAAGCTCTTTGCCATCTTGGATAAAGGTAACGCTGTGCTTCTTAGGAGCGGAAATGCGGAAGCTATAGGTCATGAGATTGGGCTCGTCTGCAGGAGCTGCCTCATCGCGGCCTTCAGTATTCTGCTTGGCAGCAAAGACGTAGGGAAGACGGGAGAACTGATGTGCATCGTTTTCTGCGACTGAATCATCCTTATTAATGATTGCATCATTATCGCTTGACATGATGGTATCCGAGGCACCATACATGTAAGCGGTTGCTGTGAGATTGGTGTCAAAGGGTGCCTTATCTGTAACTTTAAGGCCATCAATATGAAGGGAAATATCCTTCCAATTTATGGCATTAATCTTCCTGTATAGCTCTTTGAGCATCTGGTAATCATTTGCGGGCTGGTTCATACGCGCCTTTACTACTAAGCGTTTGCCATCTTTTTCTGTCGTGGCAGCGAGAGTAAAGTTGTCTAGCTGGGAAAGCTTATAAGTCGTAGCATCCGTTGCTTCAAGTCCCTCGGGCAAATCGAGAACAAATACCAACTCACCGTCTTGAACAGCCAATCCGGTTTCTGGCATATTACGCTTCATGAGCTCTTGTGCAGGAAACTCTGAATTGATAATCGAAACCAGCATGGTATTCATAACCTTGCGATAAGTTTCCAGATTAACGCTCATATCCAGATTGATGGTGTCACCAACTTTGTGTTGCGCAATATCTGTACTCGACATTTTGTGCTCAGTAATATCACCATAGATGTTGTAGTCATTTGCTTCGTCTTTAATCAAATCCTTGTACTCATCAAGACCATAGGGCATCCATTGAGCTCCGCCCTTCCAGTAGTTATATTGTTCGTTAGGATTCTCTTTATGAGGGTAGTATCCTTCATCGCCTGGTTTCTTGGTATATGCTTCTACGAAGCCATCAAGCCAGAATTTTTCATCCTCTTCGAATTCCTGATTATTCTCTTCACGAATGCCAGCGTTAGGAAAAACAAAAGTTGAGTTTGCTATTTTGTAGATATTTTCACTTGCCCAGTTTGCTTTGCTGGTCTCAAAAAACTCATTGAGATAGGTTGGGATAACAAGACCTTCTTTGCCCTCGTTGAAGGAAGGCTGCAGGTGGTAGTTCAGCTCGGCCCAGTAGTTGCCATCAACAACTTGCTTCTGATCTTCTGGCATGGGTGCGACTTCGGCAAGCGCTGCGGTGGGAATACCACCAAGAGCAAGACTAAGACCAAGAGTCACTGCGGCAATACGACTTAGGTGCGGCTTGAGAGTCATGCGAGTTCCTTTGCTGTTTTTCTCTTAGGAGGACGAAATTATTTGTTGACACGTCCATCCACCTGCATCACTAAATGCACTCGTTACATCACCTTAAACTATCTGAAAGAAAAATGCACAGCTCAAGCAGTCATTCATGCCCCAAAAGGGCTAAACCTTACGTCAAATGTTCCAGCGTTTCTAAAATTTGTTCAGTTTTTTGCTCAGGCTGTCTCTCAATAGGCGGAAAGACCAAAATAACCGAAAACAGATCTGCATCTACTGCAAGTTTCAAACTCCCACCTTGCAACTCCATCAGGCTCTGAGCAATCGACAGACCCAAGCCCGAACCTTCGGTCGTGCGTGAAGAGTCTCCCTGCACAAAGCGCTCCAGCAGTTCCTCCGCACTTATATTCAATTGCGTCGCAGAGATATTCTTGCAGCTAATTTCTACTCCCCCCTCAGCTGAGGGCTTGGCACTGAAATAGGTTCTTGTTCCCGCCATGGCATACTTAGACACATTGCTAAGGATATTGTCAAAGATACGACCCATCTGCCTACCATCGGCCTTAATCATCAGCGGCTCATCGGGAGTAGTACATATCAGCTGAATGTTCTGCTTGTCCAAACGCTCTGTCCACTCACCACCCGCCTGCGCTACCAGCACAGAAGCATCCAGCGGCGCCAGCGCAACTGAGATATTGCCCGTCTGTGCCTTTGAAGCCTCGATTAAATCCTCAATGAGCTTCCTTAGACGCAGGGACTGACGGGCAAGCACATCAGAGCATTCCTCAAGCTTGTCTTCATCGCGACCCCCCGGAGCAATTGCAAGCTCAGCAGAAAGCAAGTCAGCATAGTTGATGACCGAGGTTAACGGTGTCTTGAGATCATGGCTCACATTGGCAATGAGCTCGGTACGGAGACGCTCAGCACGCACCTTATCCTGCTCGGCATCAAGGCTCCGGCGCAGTGCTTTCGCCCGTTCATCTGCAGCTACCGAGCTAGCTTGTGCCAACCTGTTGACATCACTTGCAAACCCACGAAGATTACCGCGCATCAAACTTTCATCCACTTGCGCCGTAAAATCACCAGCAGCTAGACGCTTAACCGTCTTGCTTATCTCGTCAAGACGAGCCTGGCGTTCACCCAGCATTACAAAACTCAGTGAACAAATTGCCAGTATCAAAAGTATGGCAAAAATATCTACAGTTCCACAAAAGAGCACCAGCACAACAACGACAGCATACCCCAGCGCCCAGCGCCAAAGATGCAACCAAGCGGTTTTGATATCGTCGACCATATCCCAATGCTTTGCCACAAATAGCATGCAAGCCACCATTGCACAATCAAGAGTGGTAATGATGTAGTAGCCCTCAGGAAAATCGCTCATGCCATATGCGGCATAGACAAAAAATGCATGGATCAGAGGAACCAACAAAAAGACGCTGATAATCGCCAAAATACACATGAGCCAAACCCAAATAGCACCGGCATGCTCATTGGGGATTTGCTGGTTGTTGCGCTTCACCGTGCGCCTCCCATCTTGTAGCCGCGGCCCCAAACCACCATAAGATAGCGAGGCTCAGCAGGGTTAATCTCTATTTTTTCTCGCAGGTGACGCACGTGAACGGCAACGGTATTTTCACAGCCATACGAAGGCGCACCCCAGACTGCTTCGTAGATTGCAGCGGGACTGTAGACACGTCCAGGATGCTGCATGAGGAAATGGCAGATGTCATATTCTTTGGGCGTAAGCGCAACCGCTTCGCCATCTACGGTAACTTTTTTTGCTGCGTCATCAAGCTCGATGCCACCAAGGACAAGCGTCGCGGTGGCCTCCTCTTCCTGAGGATTAGCTGCGCCTAGGCGCTTGTATCGGCGCAATGCGCTACGTACACGTGCCAATAACTCCGCAGGCACAAAAGGCTTGGTTACATAATCATCCGCACCCAAATCGAGACCGAGCACCTTATCCGCATCCTCACTTTTTGCTGTGAGCATAATCACAGGAACATTGCTGAGCTTGCGGATTTCCACCAGCGCCGCCGGACCATCCATCACAGGCATCATCACATCAAGCAAAACCAAATCGATGGGACTGCCTGCCTCAATCCCCTGTTCTACCGCCGCAACAGCTTGTTCACCGTTGTAGGCACAAAACAGCTCATAATCGGGATTTTGCAGGTAAATCTTGAGTGCACCAACAATATCATGGTCGTCATCTACCAAAAGAATGCGATACATCTGAGCTCTTTCTCAAGCAGACCATTGCATTGCAAGACAATGTGCGGTCAGGGCGGCTGGTATACATGCAAGACTATTTTCTCACGAGGATATATGAGTTTGCAGGCGCTAAGTTCTGCTTGTCAGACTTGACTTTTGCGCAGGACCCACAGATTTTGAATCTGGCCCTCAAGCTCGTCATAGGTCCAAATCTTATTGGAGCGTTCTTTGCTATTGGGATCACATACCACGATGCCATCATCCTTGAGACCTGCAAGGACAATAAAGTGACCGGTCTTGGTAAAGTCGCCTTTACCCATGATGCAAATAATAGGGTTGCCTACTTCGAGGTTGGCCTTAACACGTGCCTCTTGCAGGGGGATTTCGGTCACATCTAAGCCTAGTTTTCGGCCACCCTGAAATATGAGCGCCCAAGCACTGCCTTCACCATTGACCGCATAACCCTGAGCTGTTGCAAACTTGCCCATCGCAAGGGGCGACATCGACGTGTCACCCGTAAGATAGATATAGGCCATCGATAAACAGCTAGGGCCACAGCCAGAAAGTGCGAAATACTGACCAGCATAGCTGGTATAGCCCCAGCGCTCGTCCCACTGCAAGAAAAGAGGAACTATTTTACTCTGAGCGTATTCCGAAAGATCAATAGTTGGATGATCGTTGTGGTGCTTGTCGTAGTCCAAAACAAACTGGCGGGCTTCGGGATTGCGTTCAAACAGACTTACAAGCTCAGCAGGAGTTGTCTTTGAGGGACGCTGCCAGGGCAAATAGCCCTGCCGCAAACAGATGGCTCCAAGAATAATGAGTGTGAGGACAAAAAGAATGGTGAGACGCTTGAACCAGCCGCGATAACGATGTTGGCGGCGCGCACGACGCTGGTAGGACTGCAGGGTTGAAGCGCTGCGACTATAGCGCGTTGCGCTACCTTTATAGACAGCATCGTTATAGGGCGCAGACCCTCCGCGGATGGCTTCCATGCACCCTCCTTTCCTGATACGGACATTTCACGACATGGGTGTATCGCTCAAGCAAATTATCCGTTGACCGCACTTTAAGGAACCAGAGGCAAAATTCGAAAGATTTCCTTAACTTCGAATACCTAGGCGTATCTAGCAAATCAAATGGCTTTTTGCCTTAGACATTTAGTCCCATCTCAACCAGCGTCAAAAGAATTATTACAAAACACATCATCTAGTAGGTATAAATCAGTTTTGGGTCTATACTTTGTGGCTACCGACTACTACGGCAGGAGAGCACATGAATTACGCCACTATTAAATACTGCGATATTGCCAATGGTATTGGCGTAAGAACGACGCTGTTTGTGTCTGGCTGTCGTCGCGCCTGTCCGTTTTGCTTTAATCCCGAGGCATGGTCTTTTGAATATGGCAATCCTTTTGATGAGACAGTACAGCAGCAGATTATCGATAGCCTCAAGCCAGACTATATCCAAGGTCTTACTCTGTTGGGTGGCGAACCCTTCGAACCAGCCAATCAACGTGGATTGGTGGATTTTCTTGAGCGTGTGCGCCGAGAATGTCCAAATAAGAGTATCTGGTCGTATTCAGGCTTTACTTGGGAGGAAATTATGGGTGAAGACGCACCACATCCTCCCTATGACAAGCTGGGTGTCTCACCAGTAACCGAGGTGACCGAGCGTTTTGTTTCTTGCTTGGATGTACTGGTAGACGGACCGTTTGTTCAAGCAAAAAAAGATATTACCCTTTGTTTTCGTGGTTCTTCTAATCAGAGACTAATTGATGTACCTGCAACTCTTGCTGCACGAAAAACTGACCCTGCTCACCCCGTTATCCCCTGGAAAGACGAACCTGTCTTTTCCACACATACGATGTAACCTGACGGAATTCAAATAAACCGAGAAGTGCGCTGGCGAGCTGCCAACGCACTTTTTGTTGCGAACAATTGGCGATCATACACAAAGTTAGGACTTTGCTTGACCTATGCAAATGGAATGACTGTATCGCCCACTTTGACACGAGCAACATCGTTAACATCAATGATTTGAGGAAGCCAGATAGAGGTCTTGATCTGCTGCTTTTCGGCGTTGCGATCAATCATGCCACCGCCATTACTCTTAAATTTGATAACCTGTCCATCAACCATCGTCAATTCAATAGGTATCTCGAGATAGCTGTCCTCTTGGGCGCTCATCTTGTCGGGAGTCTTGCCACTAGGCACATCACTGAAATCATCCATACGGTCATCAGTAGTGAAATCAAGACTCAATGCCACGGGAGACAAGCTACCAGAGCTTAGCTCAGCAGCATGTCCGTTGTAGTTAAACTTGCTCGCCTTTTTGAGATCATGACCCGTATTCTCATAATCCATCTTGAAGCTCAAATCCCAGGTGCCCTTTTGCACAGTAGTCTTGCCTGCGTCTTCACCCATACAGGCGAGGTTCTTAAGGTGAACGTCCATCGTAGCACCAGTAACCTTGGCATCCGTTGCCATCTGTACGACATACTGGATAGAGTTATCGCTAGGATCTGCATCGTAGAAATAGGAAGCACCATACTGTCCATGCATCACAGGTTCAACAGTCACCAAACCAGTACTAAGATCGGTGCTACTATCCTCAAAGCCTAGAGGCAGCAGGCCATTTTTGTCAGGCTTGATATCAAAGACACTGCCATCATCTTTGGCAAGCGAAAACACGATAGCGTAACTGCTGTCATCGCCAATAATTGAGTCAGCGGTAACTGTCATGCCATTGTTGCTCGCTGATACACCGATAGGACGACCGACCTTGTTGACAATCTCGGTCTTTGGCTCTTTTCCAAAGAGCTGAGCTGCAGCAAGGGAAGGATTGATACGAATGATGCCCATAGCAACAGCGACGCCAGTACCTGCGATAAGTACGGCGCTTACGGAAGCAACAGCAACCACCACAAGGCGCGGCAAAGCATGGGACTTCTTCTTGAAGGGAATCACATTAGCCTTTACTTTCTGCGCGGAATTCTGCTGGAAAGCCAGCCGCTCGCGCTGTTCAATCTGCTCTGCTTGAGCGACAAGATGCTCTGCCATCTGAGCTTTTACGGTCTCAGAGAATTTCAACTCATCCATAGAGTTGCGAAACTGGGTACTCATCGTGCATCCCCCTCTAGAAGTTTGCGTAGACGGCGACGCTCACGGCTAAGGCGAGCCGTAACTGCAACTTCACTGCTTTCGGTCATTTCTGCAATCTGACGTGCGGAAAGGTTCTCGTAGTAATACAGATAAATCGCCATGCGCCACGCTGGTGGCAGCTGCTGAAGTTGAGCCAAAACATTGCTGGAAGCGGAGCTTTGCTCGATATATTCGGGGGCCACTAGATCCCATCCTGTGGATTCGCGCTTGGCATCGAGAGAATCGACACGCGAATACTGAGCACTTTTGAGCTGATCTTTGCAGGCATTAATGGTGACTCTGATAACCCAAGCACGTTCGTACTCGGAATCCATAAATGCCTGACCGCGCCGATAACGTAACAGCAGCTTTAGCAAGACGTCCTGACAAATATCCTCCGCATCTGCTATCTGACCCAAATAACTGGCGGCAAGACGAAGTACGAGGTCGGCATACAAATCCACCAGGCGGCAAGCTTCGATGCTAGACATTTCATACTCTTCGGACATCTCATCCCTCCTTTCACATCTCGTCGTGGTAAGGTGCGCATTCTCACTGCATATACGAACGTACAGCGAAAAGCTGACACCAATCCCATAAAAACAGCACCATTTAGTTCTGCTGCGCGCTTGAGACAATGAGTGAATTGCTATATTTTCGAGCTGCTATATGTTCCTCATGACTAACCATTAATAAATAAGCTTGCGGTGAATCCCTCTTCCCACTTTGAATCTACTTCAAGCTGGATATGAATATCATCTGCAAGCTGTTTTGCTAAATAGAGCCCCATACCGGTGGATTTCTTTCGTAGCTCACCGGAATCGCCAGAAAATCCCCGTTCAAAGAGGTACGGGAGATCACACTCTTTTACTCCCTGGCCATTATCGGAAATCCGCAGCAACACTCCGTTTTCGCGTCCTCTGGCTTCTCTTGTTGCAAGAAAAGAAAGGATGGGCGACGCTCCGGCATACTTGATTGAGTTGCTCACCAGTTGGCGGAGGATAAATTCCAGAGCTCTCGGATCCGTGAACACGCGAACGTCCAAAGCTACGGGATCATAACTCAGCTGAAACCCTTTTTCTCTCAACGATGGCCCATAGTCCGCAAGGACTTCCTCAACACAGCCCAACAGAGAGATGTCTTGGAACAAGTAATCCTTCTTCTTGCTCTTTATGCGGTGGTAAAAAAGAATTTGGGAAACATAGCGCTGTGTTTCATTGCGGATATAGTCCAGTTTGAAAAAGAGTTCTGGCGGAATAGTTCCATCGTCGTTATCAAGAATCATCGTGAGCAGCGAAAGGGGTAATTTTATCTCGTGCGCCCATGTTTCTACGTAGTCCACATAGTCTTGTCGCTCTCTCATGCTCTGCTGAATCAAGTCGTTCTTCTGCTGAAAGCTATTGAAAAGCTGCTTTAGAATCTCTTCTTTTTCTGCACCATACAAGTCATAGAGGCTATCGAAATTTTCTGCTGAGCTTGGGTCGTCCAAATAGCGCAGCAGGACTTTTTCTTTTTGCTTTTCTTTTCGCATCAGAAGGAGACAAATGGCGATAAAAAAGACAAGGGTCGCCAAGACAATCAAGCCAATCAAAGCAGTTAAGGCTTCAATATCTGCCATCCAAAGAAGAAAGATGCAGAATCCATCGACCGCCAAAATCGTCAGCAGCCACGGCAGATAGGGCTTGATTCGCTTGAGCTCACGCATCTTGGCCATCCTTCACCAAGGCATACCCCTTGCCTTGAACATACTGGATATGCTGAGGAATTCCCAAGTCTTTTAACCTCTTTTTCAGACGCGTAATATTCACGTGGAGTGCATTTTCATCGATATACTCCGTCGTCCCCCACAGTGATTGTGACAGCTCCTTTTTGCTTAGATAAGGCGCCTCCACCAAAAGAAAGCTTTCTAGAAGCTTTCCTTGGTTTCCTGGCAAAACCACAGACTGGTCGTTGAAATACAGCGTATACGTATGGCGGTCGAGGAGGAACTGCTCGCCTTCAAGCAGATTTTTTCTCCCCTCATAGCGCTTCAATACATTAGAAATCCTTGCAAGCAGTCTTTCTTTTCGGAAGGGCTTGGTGAGGTACTCGTCTGCACCCAAATCAAGAGCTTGTAGCTCGTCTTGCAACTGATCTCTGGAGGTAAGCACAAGAACAGGGATGGCACTCTTTTTCTTGAGAGTCCGACAAATCTGGAAGCCATTTTCCCCAGGAAGATTTATATCAAGCAGAACTAAGTCCGGCGAAAGACATAGCAACTGGTCAGACACACCATGAAAGTCTTGGATACATTCGACCACATAGTCTGCTGCCTGCAGCATGGTCTCAAGTTCCCTGCGAATCATAGGCTCATCTTCGATAATTGCAATGCGTTTCGCCATAGACTTCAGTCCCCCGCCTATTCCTCCCGCGCCGGCTTCATTAGTGTCCAGAGATATTGACTACTGCTCTGCTTTACTACCCTGATATAGATTGCTTCTACGATAGCAATTAGCACAAGGATGATGACAACAATGATGAGAAGCTTTCCGCTCTGATCGCGATATGAATACGGAAGTAATCCCTGGAAGAGTGTTTTGGTTCCAAATGCAGCATTTAAGAGCGCCACGAAAATAGGAATCCCAAAGTAGCCATTAATCTGGGTATTTGCCGCACGACACAAGGTCTTGTAATCTGCACCTAGATGAATCAGTGACTGATACCTCCTATGTGCCTTTTGCTGCTCCATCAAAAACTGAATACCAATGATGGTATTTCCAATAATCAAGAAGATTGTTGCCAAATAGAGCGTGAGATATGCCGATGAGACGATATAGAAAATCTGCCTACCGGCATTTTGAATATAGCTTTCATAGGAAAGGCCAGTTCCTACCAATTGGGCGTTGATGTCAGAAATCGCCATCATCAACCCTTTTTCCTCCACGAGCTTGGGCTGCAGAACTCCTCCCAAATAGCTGCTATATTCTCCTGCCGTCAGCTGGTCAAAAAGTTCATCTGGCACAATCCAAGCAACGCCAACGCTGATAGAGCGATCGGTCACAAAGTTTGTTTGTTGGATATTTGCATCAATCCCATAACTTGCAGCATCGATTTTAACAGCAACATCTGATTTCAATAGCTCACTGAGTTTCTTGATGCTTTTCTCATCGCTAAAGAAATGTTTTCCCAGATATAGACCTACCTTATTTTCACCCAGATCCAGTGGTTCCTTTCCTGCTGCTTTCAACAGTTCGTTGTATCCGCTTTCCGAAAGAATATTGTCATTATCCCTAGTAAATTGCATAAGGCTATCTGCGAACTCACGATTATCTATCATGGAGATGACATTGTTAAGCGCTGAGGCATCTATGGCAGAGGTTCCTATATTTTCCTGATAGGCACTTCCCAGCTTTACTTCCACCAAATCCTTAAAAGAATTGCTAAGCCCTACTGAAGAAAGGGTCTGGCGAATGTCTTTTACACTCGTCGTTTCATTTGGGTCTTTTACATTCGTTGGTTCATTTGGCAGGAAGGTGTAGTCCAGTACATGGTCGTCCTCTTGAATGTGCCGAAGTGCTACTGCACTGCCATAGCCTGCTAGGCAAAAGGCAGAAAACAGGAGGAGCGAGCAGATCGCCAGCAAGGTGGAGCGAGAAACAATTCCTTCCTGTATCTGGCGGAAATTGAAGTCGTGCAGTTTCTTCTTTTTTGAGTGCTTCATCACCCATTCAATGCCAAAACGCAGTGCATAGAACAGAAGAATGGTGCCAAGCGTACCGCTAAAAAGAACAAGGAACATAAATACGAGATTTTCCCACATATGTTCAGAAAGACCCAAATAATAAGCAAAACCAAGACACCCCACTGAAGATATGAAAGCAATAAAGCATGCTTTCTGATTGATTTGTTTTTTTGCTCCGACAGGCTCAAAGAAAAGTAACTCGCCGATTTCTTTGCTTACCACGCGTTTGCTGAGAACCAATATTGCCAGCAATTTCACCAGGGAAAAGCCTATAACGGTAAAAAGAATCGCAGAGAAGGACAGGGTAAAACGATGTCCCACGATTCCGATGCCAATGAGCTTTACCGTTACGAGACTGATAGCTTCAGACAGAATCACCGCAATCGGAAGTCCAATGGCAAGCGCAATCAAACTGTCCCTGACATCCTCCATCAAAATCATGCGAAACAACGTTTTGCGTTTCATCCCCAGAGTCAGATACACGCCAAACTCATGACTCCTTCTTTCCATCTGGACACTGGACGCAAAATAAACCAGCATCAGCAAAATGAAAAGGGTAAAGACATAAAACAGGGGCACCATGGTCAAGAGGCGATTGACCGCATCGCTTTCCATCTTTGTCAAAAAGCTAATGACGTCCTGATGCGAGAGGGACAAGATGATATAGAAAGAGATAACCGACAAGACCATTGAACTAAAGTAGAGCGCGTTGTTCTTTCGATTCCTCTGGCTATTTTGAGCGACTAGCTTAGAAAACATACGGTTCACCTCCCAGTCCTGCCATAACCTTTAGAATCCTCTGATAAAAATCTTCCTGAGACTCTCTGGGCTTGTCTCGCCTAAGCTCGTGATAGAGCTTGCCATCCTGGATAAAGAGGATACGGCTGCAAAAACTGGCAGAAGCGCTGTCATGAGTCACCATGAGGATGGTGGTCTGAAAATCGCTATTCATCTGGGTAAGTTTTTCCATGAGGGTGCGCGCGTTCTTTGAATCAAGTGCGCCGGTTGGCTCATCGGCAAAGACGATTTCTGGATCCAAAATCAAGGCACGCGCCGCCGCCACTCTCTGCTTTTGCCCGCCAGACATCTGTGAGGGGAACTTATCCATCACTGAGCTGATATCCAGGTACTCTGCCAGCGTCTGCAGGCGCTTCATACTCTCCTGCTCGGGGATTTCATGAAGGGAGAGCGGAAGCAGAATATTTTCTTTTGCCGTGAGATTGTCCAAAAGCTCAAAATTCTGGAAGAGATAGCCTGTCTTGTTTCCTCGGTAATCAGAAAGTGCATCTGCATTGAATGTAGCGATATTCGTACCGTTGAGGGTAATGGTGCCTGCGCTCGGTTTTACGATGGTCGCTAGGCAATTAAGAAGCGTGGACTTTCCCGATCCACTACTACCCATGATGCCCAAAAACTCTCCTGGCATAATCTCGAAGGAGACTCCATCGAGGGCCTTGGTCACCGAGGAGCCCTTTCCATAATACTTTTTTAGACTTTCAACCTGTAAAATAGCGTTCATGATATTTACACCTCCTGGCTTCATTGTAAAAAGCTATAGGTGTAAATAGAACTTACAGCTGATGTAATGTTCACGCCTCAAGAGGGCATGCAACGACTTCTTGTCCCGCGCAAAAGCGTACATAACTAGGCTGGCGACCCGTAAAAAGGCCGTCATAGAGGGTTCAAACCGCGAAGTTCCAAACTACAAATGGTTCAAGTTTCGAAGCCTTAAGCAATAGATGGTTCAAACTTCGACGCTTTAGACAATAGATGGTTCAAACTTCGGTGTGTCCTTCCACAAAACAGCAGGTAAAATTTTTCGAGAAACCGAAACATGAACCATCTGTGTTTATAGGTGCCGAAAAACGAACCATCTATGGGAACGTTGCTTTCTAGACCCGCAGCGGGAAAATTAGCGAGGCTCACCCCAGTAGAAGAGGGCCACGGTGCCAGGTCCGGTATGCACACCAATGGTGCTACCGATATTGCTGTACTGCACCTTGCCATTCATCTTGGGGAATAGTTCCTCAATCGCATCGCCCACCATATGCGCATCCTTGAGGCACTCGCTATTGGAAATATAAACTTTGTCGCTGTAGTCTAGGCCACCTACGGCACGCTCTTTCATGATTTCAACAACGCGACTAGCTGCACGTTTTTTGGTGCGAACCTTTTCGATCACAGCCAGCGAACCATCGTGTGCCACATTCATCACAGGACAAATCTTGAGCATGCCACCCACAAGACCTGCTGCCTTGGAGATGCGCCCACCACGAATAAAGAAAGTTAAATCGGTAGAGAAGAACCAATGATTGAGCTCGAGCTTGTGCTCCTCGACCCACGCCACCAACTCCTCGGCACTCATGCCCTCATCACGCAAATCAGCCAGTTTGTCAACAAGCAGACCATAGCCCGCAGAGGCCGCAAGACTATCAACAACATAAATCTTGCGCTCGGGATATTGTTCGGCAAGCAAATCTCGTGCGGTCACCGCAGCGTTGTAGCTACCCGAAATACCCGAACTCAATGTAAGGTGCACAACATCCTTGCCAGCTTCAAGCGTTGGCTTAAACAAATCGACGTATTCGCCCACACTTACCTGCGAGGTATGCGCTTCAGAACCCGACAAAATCTTGGCATAAAGCTCGGCAGGAGGTAGACTCTCGCCAAAGTCATCCTTGCCATCTATCCCATCTACCTGGAAATTAAAATATGCGTACGAAATATTGCGTCTGTCAAGATTCTCACGTGGGACGTCAACGGTAGAGCAACAACTCAGCACATATGAAGCCATATTTGCACCACTTTCTTGATGGGGACTCTCTTATCCTACTACCGATCACTACCAAACACAGAAAAATTTAGAGGTTAATGTAGCTTAACTTATTCCAATAATATGACCAAACTTGTTTGGGTGCCGACAAGTGCTTATTGGGCATAAGGATCAAAGCCCTGTGCAAATGTCGAAATCATCAGATTTGTAAGGCTTGAAGTATCGCGGCGCGGCATGGGAATTTCGTCTCGATGCAACCATACGGCACTGCGTAACTCAGAATGATCCACAGTTACATCGTCTCCTGCAGCCTCACACCAATAACCCACCAAGATAGAAGATGAGAAAGGCCAGGGCTGTCCGCGCCAATAGCGCAGTTTGCTCACCTCAAGGCCAACCTCTTCCTTGACCTCGCGCAGTACTGTCTGCTCAAAACTCTCACCCACCTCGGTATAACCTGCAACCAACGCATAATTGTCATAGCGATAGTGTGCGCGAGCATATTTGGTCAGCAGTAAACGTTCATGGCTTTTGTCAACAATACCCACAATGACACCCGGATTAATGCGCGGGTAAATCACATTTCCGCAGGCAGGACATACTAACTCGCGACTTGTTGGGGCAAGCTCGGTAGGATGGCCACACGCTCCACAAAAACGATTGCTCCGATACCAACCTGCTAGTTGGTGGCCCGTAATTGCTGCAAAGGCCAGCCAGCGCGGAGAAGCAAAACGCAATTCACGAATACTTTCCCAAGCAAAACGCGGGGAGGAAGAGTCCGCAGAAGCATTGGCTGCAGAAGCACCGACTCCAGACGAAAGCGCCTCCGCTGCATCCGCAGCACGGGCAAGAAAAAAGTCCTGCTCATCAACTGAAAATAGATAGACCAAATCTAATTCGGCTGCACTACGAGAAAAATCAGAAAAGCGGGGTAGTTCAAGATTGCCTCCCAAGCTAAAACCTGAGTTATCTTGGGACTTTTCTCCCGTCAGACAACAGAAAATCTCGATGGCACGACAACACAAAACAATGCTTTGCGCCTGGGGTTCTTTGGGTACATAACGATTGGAAAAGGCGTGCTTGCCAATATCTTGAATCATGGGGGGCCTCTAAACCAAGGGCAGCAAGTTCACTAAGGGAACAAGCACAATGGGTAAAAAACACGCCGGCAAAAAGTCTGCCACCTTGAGTTGGGTGATGCCCAGCAGATTGGTGCCAACTGCCAACAATAATAGTGATCCCGTAACCGACATCTCGGCAATAACCGCCTCAGTTAGCAAGGGTGCAATCAAACTAGCACCTAGGGACAACAGACCCTCATAAACAAATAATGACACTGCCACAAAGGGCACGCCAACACCCATTGATGCCGCCATAGGAATGCAAACTACAAGGTCAATGATGCCCTTTGCAATAAGTGTGCTGTGATCAAGCGACAAACCCGATGCAAGAGATCCCACAATTGCCATCGCACCTGTACAGCAAAATAAGGTCGTATTGACAAAACCTAAGGAAAGGCTTCCGAGCTGACCGCCCGTGGGTAACACTTTATCCAGCCGCGTCTGCACCCAGTCGCCTAGGCGATGCACTGCACCGTCAATCCCCAACATCCAACCAATCACGCCACCCAACGCTACAGCCAACGTCACCACAACAATATTGCCGCCCTTAGCTGCCATACCTTGCACCGCAACCAAAACTACGCACAGTCCTTGACCCTTGAGCAAAAAGTCTCCCAGATCATTGGATACGTGACTCTTAAATGTCAGACCGATCAAAGCTCCTAGTAATGCTTCTATGCCATTAAGCAGCGCTCCAAGCACAATCATGCTGCGTCTCCATCTTTGGTATTGCGCTTCAGCGCTTTCTCTGCCGCATCGGAACGAATTGCTGTACCCGTACGAAAAGTCTCTTTCCAAGGATTTGCTTCATTAGGGTCAGTGGGATCAAAACCACGGAAGGTTTTGCTTGAAGGATTATCGTCGTTTTCGTCAAGCGCAATCGTGCCGGGCTTGCCCATTGGACCCGGATGATCTGCGTCATCATAAAAAACCACGGGCGTTCCTAGCGGGCAATTGTCATAAATCCATTTGGCATCGCAAACTTGCAAACGCACACAACCCAAAGAAGCCGAACTTCCCTGCTTATTAAATTCCTTATATTCCAAATCATTTTCATGTTCGGACAGATATGGAACGCTATGGAACAAAATGTCACCATCAATACGGGTCACATACTGACCAAACACATCCTGAAACAACGCCCCCCAGCGATAACGCTCGGGCGTGTGAAAATAACCCAGTGGCGTATAGGTACCCGTTGCACATACCATTGCCATGTAAGGCTTTGTGTACTTGTTATCGGCATCTAACGCCAGCACGGTTACCGTATTGGCAGCTCGATTGATAGCAATCATATACGGTGCGGTTTTACCATCGGCGGCCTTTTGCGCCTGATAAGAAAAGCTCTCCGCATTGGCAAAATCTTTCCAAGAAGGGCAGTTATGTGCAATATTTTGCATTAACTTTTTGCCAAGCTTTGCATAATCATAAGGATCGCTCAGCTGACTTGGAGCCTTACCTGTACAGTTAAGCGAAGCGCGTTTACGCACGGTCTCAATACGCTTTTCGGCAGCACTCAGTTGTTTGTCCTGAGATGCAGATGAAGCAGAGTCTGCACCCAGACGTGACATACTCCCCTGTCTACATTCTCTTACGCAAACAAAAGCCACAGACACCACAACTGCCAACAAAGTGCAAACAACACCGCTCACAATGCGACGACGTTGCTGACGGCGTCGTGCCGCCTCACGGCGTTGGCGGCGTAGCTCGCGCCGCTCGGCATAGCTCTGTTGGCTATTTCTTGGCATGCTGCACTTCTTTATACCCACGCGCGACCCAGCCTACCCTAACCCAACAAATCAATGAGGTCTTCACGGGCAAGCGACGCTAGACCCATGCCGCCACCCGTACCAACTACCGCATCTGCAAGGTCGGCCTTTTTGGCTTGCAGAGCAACAATACGTTCCTCAATGGTACCTTTGCATATGACCTTATAGACGGTCACGTCACTGCGCTGACCAATACGATGCGCGCGGTCAGTCGCTTGATCTTCGGCAGCAACATTCCACCAAGGATCAGCATGAATCACTACCTGAGCGCCCACCAAATTAAGGCCCGTTCCACCAGCACGCAAAGAAATCAAAAAGACCGGCGTATCATCACTGTTAAACTCCCTAACTAGACGTACTCGCTCATCTTTGGGAGTCGAGCCCGTCAGTTCAAAGAAGCTCACATGCTCCTCGCGGAGCTTATCTGCAATCAAGCTCAAAAAGCTTGTGAACTGCGAAAACACCAATAACTTGGCTCCTGCATCAATAGAGGTGGATATCAAATCCCAAATCATATCTATCTTGCAGCTACCACCTGTATAGTCGTCATACACCAGTCGCGGATCACAGCAGAGCTGACGCAGGCGCATGAGTTCGGTCAAAATCTGCATCTTTCCCTTGTTCCAGCCTGCATCGCTTTGCTTTTCTAGAGAAAGACGTAGTGCCTGTTCGTGTGCATGGTAGAGCTTGCTTTGCTCATCTTCCATACGCGCAAAAATGGACGTCTCAAGTTTATCAGGCAGATCGGTCAAAACCCCGCGCTTAAGGCGGCGCAGGATGAAAGGCCCAACTGCCGCCTTGAGACGAGCGGCAACCTCCTCGTCTCCTGCCACAATTGGCTGCTCATAGCGCTCACGAAAACGTTCATAGCTGCCCAGGAGACCAGGCATCAGAAAATCAAAAATGCTCCAAAGCTCAGATAGACGATTTTCAACAGGAGTACCTGTCAGCGCAAAACGATGGCGAGCCTTGAGCGTCTTGACCGCTCGCGCTGCTAAGGTTTGGTGGTTTTTGACATACTGAGCCTCGTCCAAAATCACGTATTGAAAAGTCTCGCCCACGTAATCTTCGATATCACGTCGCAGCAAGTCATAGCTGGTAATAAGCACCTCATGACCCATCTCATGACGCTGCATAAACCTCTGTTGAGCTACGCCTGCCACCACGGCAATATCCATATCTGGCGCGAATTTTTCAAATTCTTCTTGCCAGTTATAAACCAACGAAGCAGGACAAACTACAAGACTTCTCCCCCGTCCACGGCGTGCAAGCAACAGAGAAATCATCTGCACTGTTTTACCGAGGCCCATCTCATCAGCAAGAATGCCGCCAAATCCCATATCAGAAAGGGCAGAGAGCCACTGAAAACCCCTCAGCTGATAGGGGCGCAAAGTCTGCGCCAAAGCAGCAGGAGCCACATAAGTCGTTGGATCGATGTTTTCAAAATCCTCTATCCACTGCTCAAAGGATTGGTCCTTGTCCTCCTCATGCAAAATACTATTGAGGAGAAATGCCTTGTACGAAGGCAGCTCAACGTTACCGGTGCCCAACTGACCAGCAGATATTCCCAGCTCGTCTACCAGTGCTGCAGCTTCAGATAAATCCAACTGAGAAATGTCCAATAGACTACCGTCACGCAGGCGATGATAACTTTTGCGTTTGCGATAACTGGCAAGCAGAGCATAAAGTTCAGAGAGAGGCAGATCGTCAGCCGAAACAGACAGGCGAATCAGCTCCGAATCCATCGTCACACCCCAATGAATAGCGGGACGCGCGGAAGAGATGAGCTTATCAAAAGCGGAGGTCGTGCGTACCTCTCCTGCGACACGCATGCGCCCAAGACCCGAAAATACCAAACGTGCCAAAGCATCTGTATCTCGCGAAGCCAAGGTCCACGCAGCATCGTTACCAACAGCGCCAACATTGGGCACAAAATAGCGCGAAGCCAGCTGGCGTGCCGAAGCTTCTGCAACGAGATCGCGACGCAAATCGCGCTCGCTATCGGGACGGGCAGGATACAGCTGCACTTCTTGGTCACCATAGCGTGCAATGATATTAAGCGTTACCAAACCGTTGACTTGGTCAAGAAGAAATACCAGCTCACAAGCTACAGGTTTAAGTGCCTCGAGCGCAGCAGGCGCCGCGATACCTAGGTTTTTTTGGAGTTGCGGCAAAACAGTCGCCGCAAAGCGAGGGGCATCCTCAGCAGCAAGGCTCAGCTTGGCCTCGGAGCTGCAATACACCGTTTGGATAAAATCCTTGAGCTCAAAAATGCGCGGGGAACAAATGAGGAGCTTGTCATTTTGTAATGCATAGGCGTGTTGCTCGGAGACAAAAAACCCAAGTCCATTATCAGAACGCACCAGCTCATATGCACCATCGCCCGTATCTTTTACGTCGAGGCGCACATCAGGATCACCTTCCTCTACAAGGAAATTTCGCAATTCACCTGCTTGGGCACTACTTGTTCCCGCTTCATAATCGCGTTCAATAAGCAGCTCGAGTGACCTGCCTTTATGCAGGGCGATAAGCTCATCAAGCTCAGGTCCAGATAAGCGCAGCTCACGCGCCGTACTTGCACCACTTCGAACGCTCACTCCGCTGTAATAGCGACCATACACACGCTCTGCCGCATAACTACGACGATTTTGCACAGCACGGACCAACCACTGTACTAACTCCCAGGAGTCGGCCTCAAAAGCCGTCTCATCATGAACAGCAGTAAGCTTTTTCCCATAATTGACAACATTGGCAGCACGCACATCGTCAACAAAGTCACCAAGATTTTTGACTACATACCCTCCGCGCGACCCCGAAATATGAAAACGAACAAACATCTCACCTGAAGCCAGGGATGTCACCAACGTGGGTTTAAGCTGCAGAGTTGCAGGTGGTTCCACTGGTCCTGCTGGTACAACAGGCAAATCGCGCTGATTACGATCGAGGAAATTTGTCACAGGCGACGAAGTCACAACATGCTTGGTCTCATCATGCCCCTCATAGAGCTCGGGACGCTCAATATAATCTAGACCCAAAGCAATCGCATGCTTGCAGGGACCCGAAAACCTATGAGCAGCGGGGCAATCACAGCTATAGTCCAGCAGGCGATCCGCTTTTTCATCAACTGAAATTTTGGTCTCATAGTAGTCAGCATAACCTGAGCTGCTTTCCACCAAGGCAACAATATCGGTTGTTTCACCTCGATATCTACAAGCACGGACCGAAAAGGCTCTAGGTGAGCTCGCAATCATACTTCCACGCTCAAACACTGCAGGTCTGACTTCTCTTTTGAGTGCTGACTGTGTAAGCATTACGCGTCACCCCCTTTGAAAACCATTTGCCATCTCGCTCTGTTCTGTCCATGCGTGCTCGCGGCAAAACAACAGCAAAAAGGCTGAACTATTAGTATATCCCCTTGATTTGAGAGGGATACGCCTAGTTGGGATGAGTTGTGCAAAATCTGCAGCTAAGAAGTATGGAAAGAACTAAAAGGCACTAATCCAAAGGAGCTTCTTCAAAAAACCAGCGATAGAGCTTTGCTTGCTCGGGAGTATCAAGACTGGATTTCAACTGGACTTTGCCTGGATGATTGTCCTTATACAACAGGCCACGCTCCTCAAGCAGATGTCTCGTCTGCCGCGCGGTACCTGCTGCTCCATCAAAGAAACGCACGTCACCGAGGACATCACGAATCTGTTTTGTCACAAAGGGATAGTGTGTACAGCCCAACACTACTCCATCAATTTTGTCTGCCCAGCACCCGATCAGAGACCCCAGCAGCGCGTGCAGATCAGCATCATCAAGATGACCTTTTTCTATCCGCGTTGCCAAACCTGCACAAGGCACTTCGATAACCTCTGCTGTACTGTGGCATTCACTTTTAAGCTGCTGATACTTGTCCAAACGCAGGGTCACGGGCGTCGCCATCACCAAAATGCGCCCATGAGGCAACGCCTCGCGAGCGGGCTTGAGCGCTGGTTCCACACCCACAATAGGTATATCGTATTCGTCACGCATCGCATCAGCAGCAGCGCTCGTTGCGGTATTGCAGGCAATTACTACGGCTTTTGCACCATTCTCTACCATCTGAGCAATGATATTGCGCGTTAGAGTACGCACTTCTTCATCAGTTTTTTCACCATATGGATTATGTGCGGAGTCACCAAAGAAGTGGAAATCCTCGTGAGGCAGCTCGCACACAAGCTTGCGTAGGACACTAATACCGCCCACGCCCGAATCAAGCACCCCAATAAAGTCCTTTGCCACCCAATCACCTCCACATATTCATGACCAAGTACCGTCGTCACTGGCAGCCGTTCTGCTTGACAGTTAGAATCCATACCGCACGACAATAGCACCTAAAGCGAATCTATAGGACACAACAATACACGCAGACGGGCGAACGGACACAAACCCAAAGGTGGGAGACTATGAGCAACGCAGGCAAAAAGGTCAAGGTTCACTATGTGGGCACATTGGATGACGGTACAAAATTTGATTCTTCACGCGACCGCGGGGAGGCGCTCGCTTTTGTTTGCATGGCGGGCCAGATGATTAAGGGTTTTGATGCTGCCGTCAACGAGATGGAAGTTGGCGAAATTCGCAACGTACATATTCCTGCAGCTGAGGCCTACGGCCCCCGTCGCCTAGAGTTGGTGCAGACCTTCCCCATTGCAGGCCTGCCTGGTGCCGAAAACCTCAAGGTTGGTATGCATCTGTCGCTGGGTTCGCAGTCAGGGGCTGCATATCCTGCCGTCGTTAGTGCTATGGACAAGGAAAATATCACCTTTGATATGAATCACGAAATGGCTGGTAAAGACCTCAATTTTGAAATTGAACTGCTTGAGATTGAGGACTAATGGCTACTGAGGAAAGTTTGTCTTCGTACAAATCCAAGCAACTCATTGTCATGCGCCGTGACCTCAGGATGCGCAAAGGCAAAATTGCAGCTCAAGCTGGTCATGCTTGCGTTGAAGCCGTGTTGATGGCGCTTGCACGCGAAAATCGTCTACAGGATGTATATCTGAACGTAGACGAGATGGGCGAACCTTGTTGGGCTGGCATTGATGACGCGGGTGAGCCATCGGCGTTGACCGACTGGTTTCGCTTTGGCGTGGCTAAGGTCTGCGTCTACGTTGATTCGGAAGAAGAGCTACTCGAGATCGCACATCAAGGTCGTGAACAGGGTTTTTTGGTGTCCCTCATTCGCGATGCAGGACTCACGGAATTCCACGGCGAGGCGACGTATACCTGCCTCGCCTTTGAGCCCCTTCGCGCATCCGACATAGACCCCATCACGGGCAAGCTTCCCCTCTATTAATCATAACCGCCCACTATGCGGGTGGTTATGATTGCGGGTCATCAACCCAGTCTCACACGTTTTATGCGCAAGACAAGAAAGAGACTGCAACAAAAACCCCTTTAAAAAAAGTCCTCTATGATTGCTTGTGGTTTTCCTGCATGCCGCAGACTACCCCTTATGTAAAGAGTTATAAGCACTTATGCTTTTCTTTCGACATAAATATATCGTTTGTCAATAATAATAAAATATAAACATAAAAAGAGTGTATACTGTATCGTAAGGATTTCAATAGATAGGAGGAACCATATGTATGCAAACAAATTTAAGCTTAAGCAGACCTTCCTGTCTTGTGTGATCGTTATTATATCTAGTAACCTATAGTGTAAGCGATACGCGTTTCTTGAATGGTAATATTAGCGGCCATAATTTAGTTACCAGCGTATATTACGGGTAGGTGATTACATGCCTGAAATTTTAGTTTTTTTGATTGTTGCAGTTATCACCGTTTCGATAATAAGAGCAATCCCATTTCTCATTGCAGCTGTACAAGAATTTATTAGTAAGTCCAAGTAGTGCTATAAATCATAAGGCTGTATCAGAAGTGAATCTGGTACAGCCTTATGATTAAAGTAGGTTGATGGACAGCATCTATCGACTATTTCCGTAACACCTTGCGTGTCAAAAGCCACAGGTTGTTTCAAGCAATGCGATTCTGCCTGCCAAAAGCTACGTTCCGTTTCATCCTGCACGGCTTTGCTTGTCAAAAGCCACAGTCTACTTCAGAAAAAATGCCAGAAGCCACGTTCTGCTTCAACACCCTTCACGTTTGCACAGGTAAATTTTTTGTGCGTGAAACAAAGTGTGGCTTTTGGCAAAAAAGAGTGAAGCAAAACGTGGCATTTGGCACTTGATATGAAACATGATGTGGCTTTTGTCACTACGTGACCACGGTTGCTCGTAGCAAGAGAAGAGAAGGGTTCATGATTCTTTTCGGACGAGATGATGAACGAGAACCCTTTTCGACAGCAGATGATGAATTAGGAAATCTTTCTTTGGAGCAGGACGATGAACGGAGTCTTTTCCCATGCTGCCAAAATTTCGATAGATGGTTCATGTTTCGGCCTCTTCTTTCCTAGATGGTTCATCTTTCGAACTTCGAGAAAATCTGACCTCCCCTTTTACGCTCGCTTACCTCGAAACTTGAACCATCTGTGAGTGTCGTGTTCGAAACTTGAACCATTTGCGGTTTGTGTTCTACCTATACTCGGTCTTTTGGCAGTCGGTACGAAGCAGAACGTGGCTTTTGACATCTAGCGTGAAATGAAGTGTGGCTTTTTGTTCCACGATGAGTTGCTACAAGGCAAGTTGATATGTCGCAAGATGTTGCTTATTCAAAATACTGATTATTCACTTTGATTGGAACTGCCGGGGTTGCGATGGCGACGGCGGTTAACACGCTTGCGAGGCTGAGGAGTCTGCTGCGTGCTAGCAGTCCCATTGCTGCCAGACTTGCGACCAGCACCAAAGCCACCCTGAGGTTTGCCACCCTGCTGAGCAGCTGCTCCACCACGGTCACCTGGACGGCGCCTCAGATGACGGCTAGCGCCACTACCCTCAGAAGTCGGACGATTCTGCTTGGCATTTGTCTTCATCTGCGGTTGTGCCTCCGCACCCTCAACACTGTGATGACGACGACGCTTGCGGAGAACTTCTGTCTGCGGCGCAATAACATTCCGCTTGTTATCATTTTTCTTGGAAGCAGAGCGCTCAGCAGTAGGATGTCCATTAGCAGAACGCCCATTTTGAGCTTCGGGTACTTCCTGAATTCTGCGGCGACGGCGACGAGGCTGAGCTGCTTCTTTCGCTACAGCTACGGGCTTTGCTTCAAGCTCATTTTTCTTTTCGGCAGGGCGACGAACTTTCTGTGACACAAAAATGTCACTTTCATCAAAGTCCTGCTCATCTGCGCCAACACCATTTTGGCGATCCAACTCAGCCAGCGCCATTTGTACGTCGGGAGAACTGAGCTTGTCTAAAATATCACGCGTTACGGTATCGGGACGACAAGGGCAATTAAGCTCTTCGCTCTTTTTGACCGCAGCATCTGACGTAGTCATATCAGCGAGTTTGACGCGGATAGTCTTGCCATTTTCCAGACGCATCGCCAGTTCTTCTTTGGGTGTGTTGTACTCGACAATCTTTGCCTTACCCAGTGGCGTATCAATAGTGGCATTACGCTTGGGTGCACGCTGCTTAAAGTCACGATATGCTTCAAACTCATAGCGCAAGCAGCACATCAAGCGACCGCAGGCACCCGAAATTTTGGCAGAGTTAAGCGGCAAATCCTGCTCTTTTGCCATGCGAATCGACACAGGCTCAAACTGATGCCCAAAGCGGGCACAGCAGAGCTCTTGGCCACAGTGACCATAGCCACCTACCAGCGCTGCTTCCTCACGCACGCCAATTTGGCGCATATCGATACGACGATGCAGCTCATGTGACAAGTCACGTACAAGCTGACGGAAATCCACGCGCTCGTCAGCCGAGAAATAGCAAACTGCCTTGGCTCCGTCAAAGGTGTACTCCACTCCGACAGGCTTCATGTCTAGACCTTCTTCTTCGGCCAGATGACGAAAGACAGGTAGCGCGCGCTCGGCATCCTCGGCGAGCTTGTCTGCCTGAGCAAGATCTTCTTCTGTTGCGACACGAATAACCGCCCGCAAGGGCACATCGCCAATAATATCGTGCAAATCGGCATCAGAATACTCACGAGCGTCAGCTGTGGTAAGTCCAATTTCAAGTCCGCGTTCAGTCTCGCAGACTACATGGTCGCCCTCGATAGCCTCGCTCTGGTGAGGATCAAAAAGCAAATCACAGCTCGCATAACGAAACTTTACCGGGATCGCGGTGGGCATATGAGCGCCTCCTTGATGCGCAAAAGCATGGCCTCAATGGTCAGCTGAGGTGTGACATTGTGAGAAAGGTCATCAGCTGCATGATTGAGAGCATCAAGCGCAGCAAAAACACCTTCAGTGCCACATGCGCTGGCAAGTTGCTCAACCACATCAGCAACATCGCTATTAACGATGTCCTGACCAACCCCCTCCGAACGCAGCAAAACGTCCCGCAAAACAGACGATAGAGCTGCAAGCATTTCCATAATACCTGAACGACCTTGAGCAGTCTGTTCGCGCTTTTCTGCATCGGCAAGCTGACGAATAGCCGAGGCGCTTAAATATTCTTTGCGAATATCGGCAAGCTCTTGCTCTTCTTCGCTCAGCTCAACGTTATCTTTTTTGGAAGTCTTTTTGTTAAGAGAAATACCTGCCGCCTCGACAAAAGTCCGAGCGGCAAGCAACGTATCCCAATCGTCTAGCTGAGCTAATTGCGCCAGCGTGCGTATCGCAACTGTACGTGCATTCCAACGCTGTGAAGACGAAAGTAGCTCTATCGCCTTTGAGGGTGTATGTGCAATCGAAAGAGCAATACGTGCATCAACAGTATCCGCAGCTGTCTGTGACTGAATAAGCGCACAGGCGTCCTGCTCGTTAGCCGCATGAAAGGGTAGTTGCTGGCAACGCGATGCGATGGTAGGCAAAAGTTGATCAAGCGTGCGCGCAATCAGGATAAAGACAACATCTGACGGTGGCTCTTCGATAGTCTTGAGCAGGGCATTTGCTGCAGCACCACCAAGCTTGCCCGCATCATGCAGGATATAAACCTTGCGCTGAGCTCGCACGGGAGCCATTGTAGCCTGCGCCGTCAGCTCGCGCGCTTGCGACACCAGATAGCCCGTCGCACTCTCGGGTTTCATAACCTGCACATCAGGGTGCGTACCATGTGCCACGCGCTGACACTCCTGACAATTACCGTCTCCCCCACGAGGACAGACGATGCACTGCGCCAAGGCAAACGCTGCTTCCGTTTTACCCGAACCCTGAGGTCCAACAAACAAATACGCATGCGACACATAATCATGTGCCAAGGCAAACGCAAGAAAATCTCGCACCTGGGGATTCCACTGAATTTGTTCCAAAGCCGGAGGCAGTGGGGACACAAGCTCACTCATTTCTAGCCTCCGCCAACCGGGGAAGCAAATCCGCTAAAACCCTACACACTCGGGCAAAAACCTCTTCGGGACTACCAGTGGCATCCACAAGTTTGACACGCTCGGGCTCTTCTTTTGCAAGCCTTAAGTAAGCAGAACGCACACGCTGCTGGAACTCTAAACCTGCCGCCTCCATGCGATCAACGCTGGTTGCGGTTGCGCGGGCAAAGGATTGTTCAACTGGCATATCCAGCACCAGCGTCCTGTCAGGCTTGCGCCCAAGACTACCCAGCTTATTAGCTTGACGCACCAATGAATCCAAAAGTCCTCGACCACCTGCTTGATAGGCGTAAGTCGAATCAAAAAAACGATCACAAAGTACTAAGGTATCTGCCGCCAGCGCGGGCTCAATTACCTCGTGTACCAGCTGCGCACGCGAGGCTTCGTAGAGCAACAATTCGCACTCAGAGCACATACCTGCATTTGCTGTATCCAACAACAGTGCACGGATCTTTTCGGAAACCACCGTCCCGCCCGGCTCGCGTAGACGGCATACACTAAAACCAGCCTCAAGAAGAGCAGTGTTCAACCGCGTGGTCTGCGTTGTCTTGCCGCAGCCATCGGGACCTTCAAGCGTTATGAACAAGCCGCTCATGCGACCATCTCCTAGCTCTTGCGTGAGGCTGTCTTTTTACTGCTTGCCTTTTTGGTGCTGGTCTTGCGCGTGGAGCTTGCCTTGCGCCCAGCGACGCGCCCACGAGTCGTGGGTTTCTTTTCTTTGCTAGGACAATCCATGTTGACGCAAATCTTCCAAGGACCACGCTGGGTATTGACCACCACCATCGGTGCACCACAGTCGGGGCAAGTCTCACCCGTTGCCTCAAGTTTGCCGCGCTGTGGCAAGGGGTAGCTCGTACCGCAGATATCATAGTTGGTACAGCGAATAAAACGTTTGCCCGTACGCTCGGATTTATGCGCTACCAAATCACCATGGCGGCCAGCCTCAGCACAGGCCTTGCACTCCCCCACAATAAGATCGGGTTCAGCATTGGTAGGACAAGCAGGATTAACGCAAGTTTCAAAGACGCGTTGACGGAAGGGATGCACCTTAACGCGGGGAGCGCCACATTCTGGGCAGACACCTGCATCACCCTCGAGCGGCTCAATGCGACCCGTTGGAACGGGATAAGTAACATCACAATCAGGCCAACCCATACAGCCAATAAAGCTGCCACGAGTCTTTGCCGAATGCTTCATCACAAGGTCACGACCGCACTTAGGACAGGCGCCCACCTTGGCATCAGCGGTCACCGCATCCGAAATACGGTCACCCAAATCATCTTTGTGCTCAATCAACTCGTCCATCATGCCGGCAAGCAACGCACGCGAATGCATAACAACCTGATCTTGCGACTTATTGCCCTCAGCCACTTTGGTCATATCGCCTTCGAGCTCGGCGGTCATATCGGGAGTCGTAATATGCGGAGCATACTGCGACAAAGCATCAATGACGGCCATGCCTAGCTGACTTGGCTCCACAGGATCATTTTTGAGATAGCGTACATCATAGAGACGCTGAATAATCGAGGCACGCGTGGATTTGGTACCCAGACCGCGCTTCTCCATCTCCTGAATGAGTTTGCCTTGGCTATATCGCGCAGGGGGTTCGGTTTGCTTGTGATCCTTATTCATGCTCGCAATCGACAGCACATCTCCCTCAGCAAGGACAGGCAACTGCTCGTCTTTGCGCAGACCATAAGGATAAATGGCGCGAAAACCTGGTTTCGCCAGCACAGATCCTGACGCGCGGAAAGGCTCTCCCGCAACATCAAGCATTACCTTGGTATCTTCGATAACCGCTGCCTCGGACAGCGTTGCCAAAAAGCGCCGCGCAATAAGGTTGTAGAGCTTCCATGCGGCCGGCTGGAGTTTACTAGGATCTGCCGCTGCCGTGGGATAAATGGGCGGATGGTCGGTGGTTTCCTGTTTGCCACGGGTTGCCGTCAGCTTTGATTTGCCAAGCAATTCCGTGCAGGTCGGACGGTAGTTAGGCACCGCCGAGAGAGTCTTTACTACATCACGCAAATCAAGTGAGCGCGGATAGACCGTATTGTCAACACGAGGATAGGAAATCAAGCCATCCATGTAGAGTGACTCTGCCAAACGCATAGTACGCGAAGGTGAAAGACCTTCTGATGCAGCTGCTGCCTGCAGTGATGTTGTATTAAAAGGCACTGGCGGACGTACGGTACGAGTCTTTTTACTAACAGCACTCACTGTGGCTTCCTTGGCATCACAGACACGCGCAAAAATCTCATCTGCAAGCTCTGCTTCCCAAAAGCGACCTTCCTTGGTGCCCGGGTGAGAAATACGAAAAGCGTCCTCAGCATCATCCTGCTGGCGATGCGCCATACCCCAAATAACCCAATAATCCTTGGGAACAAAAGCCTGACGTTCGCGTTCGCGTTCAACCACCAGAGCAAGAGTGGGCGTCTGCACACGACCAGCCGAGCGCACATTTCCAAAGCCACCAAAATGTGCCATCGTGAGGTAACGAGTCAACACTGCACCCCAGATAAGATCAATATACTGACGGCTCTCACCCGCATCTGCGAGGTCTTGGTCAAGCGGTACCAAATTGGCAAAAGCGTGGTCAATCTCAGATTTGGTAAAGGCTGAATAACGTGCGCGAGATACAGGAACTTCTGAAGCTACTTGCTGCATCTGCCGTAGGGCATCCGAGCCAATGAGCTCGCCTTCGCGGTCAAAGTCCGTGCCAATAATAATGGCATCAGACTTCTTGGCAAGATTTTTGAGCGCACGGATAATCTCTTTTTCAGCAGGCTGCTTTTCGATAGGAGCCCAAACCAAATACGGCAGGCTGGGCACCTTCCAACCTTTGATATCGATGCCATCAGCAAGGTAAGGCTTACGCTTACTCGTGTAGGGTGGACGATCCAATCCATCGGGCAAATCCGCAGCTAAATGCTCTCCTGAAAGAGTTTCTGCATACCAACCTTCACGCTGATTAAACCTCAACACGGGAGGAAAATCGGGCGCCATAATATGACCGCGCAAACCAATCGTGACACAGTCACGCCCATCATGACTAAAACGGTAGATGGGCGTGTTGTAAACCTTGTCTGGCTTTGGCTTGCCAATGTCACAGAGCAATCGTGCAATCTGTTGGGCAGCGTCATTTTTCTCGGTGACAATCAGTATCAAGCTTCTAAGCCTTTCTTGATAATGTCCTGGGCAAAGCCGGGCTTAGGACTTTTTCTTTGCAAGAGCCTTTTGTTGCTCGGCCTCCTGCCGTGCGAGTTTACGAGCTTCAAGCTCGTCTTGATGCTCCTCGTAATCTTCGCGACTCCATTTAAGCGCTGCTTTGCCATCGCGAACAGTAATAACCTGTCTGGCAACCGCAAGAGCAGCCTCGTACAAAAGTACCATAGGGAAATACATCAGCAGCATGGTCATTGGCGATGCATCAGGGGTAAAGCAGGCAGTCAGCACCAACAGGCCTACATAGACATAGCGCCAATTCTCGCGGAAAGCTTTGTAGGGAACAACATGCAAAATCGACAGGTAAAAAACGAATAGCGGCAGCTGAAAGGTCACGCCAAACGCAACTTCAAGCAGCATCATTAAGTTAAGGTAGTCGGTAGCCTCTGCCTGAACATTAGCCCCCAGCTCAACTGACTGCTCAACCAACCAGCCAAAAGCTGCCTGCAGAATCACGGCATAGCAAAAGGCCATACCCAAGAAGAAAAGAAAGACCATAATCACAAAGGTAGGAATTACCCAACGACGTTCTTTTTCCTTGAGAGCTGGCAGTACAAAACCAAAAATCTCCCACACAATGATAGGAGTGCAGACAATCACGCCAAAGAAGAGTGCTACTTTAAAGCGGATGGTAAAGCCACCCAAGGCAGTAAGCACCGTGAGCACGGTGCCCTTGGGCAGAGCCTGACGGATAGCATCCATCATCATCTCGATAAGCGTTGGGGTAGCCACATATACGACCACAGTAGTGATAAGTACCGAAACGATAATGATGGTCATCCTCCGGCGAAGCTCGCCAAGGTGATCCAACAAGGGCATACGCGCGGGACCGATAGGCATATCTATACGGGAACGCTACTTTTGCGCGTCCCCTCCCTCCTTCCTGGGGGTGAGGGCATATAGCGCAGCAGCGCTCGTATCAGGCTTTGCAGGCTCAACGATAGGCGCTGCAGGAGCATCACTGTCCGCATCAATATCTGCATCGGAGTCAACATCTTCTGCAGAAGTTACAGCCTCAGAAGCAGAACTCTCCTCAGCTTCGGCAGCTTCTTTTGCTGCAGCCTCAGCAGCAGCGCGCTCAGCCTTGAGCCGCTCACGACGCTCGGCAAAGGTCTCTTTGTGAGCAATAGCTGCCGTTTCCTCATCAAGATCCGCATCCTCCGCAGCAGCTGCAGCCACAGCATCACGCTTGGCCTTTGCCTCAGCAGGGTCGTTAAGCGCATCAGACAGTGGATCTACTACCTCAGCCTGCACAACCTGAGTAAAACCCTCCTGTGCATCACGGAACTGACGCAGCATGCGGCCAATAGTCCTGCCCATACCCGGTAATTTGTCCGGGCCAAAGAGCAAGAAACCAAAGATCAAGATGATGACCATCTCTGTTGTGCCGATACCAAACACCTTGGCTCCTCTTCTTTAGAACTCAGTAATTAGGATGCCCTAGTCGCTTTCACGCACGCCGAGCTTATCGGCAACGTCAAGCAGAGTAAAAACACGAGCAACATTGCGTTGTGGATTGGTTACATGAAATGTCACACCGGCCTCAAAGGCTTTGTGTGCAAATGCCACGAGCACACCAATACCCGTCGAATCAATATAGGGCACCTGTGCAAGATCAGCCTCAATGGTACGCGGCATGCTTGCAAGCTGCACGTCTAACTCATCACGCAGCTCAGAAGCATTCGATACGTCTACTTCACCTATAACGCTTACACGCACTGTATCTTCTAGGCGCATTGCTTGGATATCCATTGCCATGCGTTCCACCCCTCTCACATGAACTCAGTCCATGTTGTCCCTTAATAATATCTACTTATTGAGATCAGAAAGTAGACTGTCAACACTAGAAGTATTGTTGCCGGTCGCACTCGAACTATCTGTTGTTGTGGACTGTTGTTTGTCTGCCGTCGCAAGCTGTGCCAAGCGAGTCACAGCCATGCTACGCGCACCAAATTCATCATTTGGATCGAGCTTTTGTGCCTGCTGATAGGCCGCTTTTGCAGAATCGGTATCACCTTTTGCCTGATAAGCAATACCTAAGTACATATAGGCATAACCATACTCAGATCCAGCATCCTTAGGTGCAGCATCGGTTACCTTTTTGAGCGCTGCAATAGTGCTATCGATATTGCCTTCATAGAGGTCGCAAAGAGCCCTGTCAACGCGAACAGTCACCGCATCCTGTAAAGCCAAATAGCGATCAAAATAGCCTTTGGCCTGCTCAAAAAGGGTGGCGACCTTCTTTGCATCATCATTGGTTTTTGCCACGCTTGTCGCCTGGCCGCCCGCCTTCATATAGGTCTTGCCGCACTGCAGCAAATCTACCAAGCTATTTTTGTCCTTCTCCAATGCTTTTTCATGACGCGTAATATCGGCAGAGTAAAGCTTCATGATGCCATCAACTGTCGTGGTATCTGCCACTCCAGTTTGAGAAGCAGAACCCGTCTCAGCGTTTTGCTTCTTTTCTGCTGCCTCTGTTTGGGCCTGCTTGTCGGCCTGACTATTGTTAGAAGCAAAAATCTGAGCTAGCGAAGGCAGTGTCATCGAAAGAGCCATCAACACCGCAAAGGCAATAATAATGATGCTGGTGAGCTTTTTCTTGCCATCCTTCTTTTTGGTCTCGGGCGCTCGGCTATGCTTGTGCGACTTATCTGCGTTTTGTCTTGACATAAACGTTCATGCCTTTCATCCAGCCCTAACGGGCAGAAAAATCATCCATCTGCGTACTGGCAATCTATGTACCGACTAAGCTACTTGCCTGCACATAATGACAGCACTTATGGTGCAAAGTTCATAATATTACAGAAAAAGCTTTACCCATCGTTTTTGTATAGAGCCTACAGGTGCCCAGCGGAAGCCTCTCGGCAGTTAGCGGTTTGCCCGAGCAAGACGCGCAGAGACAAGCTTGACAACCAAAACAAAGACGTCGAGGGCACTCGAAAGCTCTTCCAAGCTAGGATAGGTCGGCGCGATACGAATATTAGTATCGTGAGGATCGATGCCACTAGGCCAAGTTGCACCAGCATCAGTCATTTTGACACCAAGCTCAGCCATCAGCGACACAATTGCACGCGCCGATCCCTCAGGACCATCAAAGCTTACAAAGTAGCCGCCACGAGGATGGCTCCAACTAGCCACATGAAGTTCGGAGAGACCCTCACTGAGTTTGCGCTCAACCAGCTCAAAACGTGGACGAACAATGGCTGCATGCTTTTTCATATGGGCACGGACCCCAACTGCATCACGCAAGAAAAGCACATGGGCAAGCTGGGTAAGCTTTTCGGGGCCAACCTGCTCGACTGCAAGAGTTTCGCGCACTTCAACCATGTCTTGGGGATCGGCCGTAACCCATGCCAAACCAGAGCCAGGGAAGGTAACCTTGGAGGTTGAGGCAAACTCATAGACGAGATTTGAAGTGCCCGCTTCTCTCATCGCATCAAAAATATTAAGCAGCTGGTCGGACTCATCGTAGAGATCGTGGACGATATAAGCATTATCCCAATAGATACGAAAATCCAGTGCTGCTGGTTTGAGCGCAGCAAAACGACACACCACCTCATCGGAATAAGTTATTCCATTGGGATTGGCATACTTGGGGACACACCAGATACCCTTGACCGAACTGTCATTGTTGACAAACTGCTCAACCAAATCCATATCAGGGCCATCAGAATTCATTGGTATGGGGATATTTTGAATACCGTAGGTTTCGGTCACGCGAAAATGACGATCGTAGCCAGGGCTGGGACAAAGCCACTTGACCGTGTCCTGCTTGCACCAAGGTGTATGCCCTGCCACCCCACGCGTATAACCATGTACCACAAGGTCATGCATTAAATGCAGACTCGATGAGCCTGAAACCACGACATTGGCAGGATCTACATCAAGCAACTCAGCTGCCAGCTCGCGAGTCTTGGGCAAGCCATCGGGAAAACCATAGTTATCGGCAACTCCCCCTGCAGCTGTAAAATCACTGCTTGAACTCAGCAAATCCAGCATGGGGCGGGATAGGTTGGTTTGTTCGGGGCTGGGCTTACCACGTGCCATATCTAGCGAAAGATTACGAGCTCGCACCCCTTCAACATGACTTTCTAAAGAAGCAATTTCTGCATCAAGAGTTGGGGTATCCATCAAATCGAATGCGCTCTTCATAGTTGCCTCCATTGCCTGCATCACACGATGGGCTCGACTACTTGTCTCCATCTTTTCCTGCACGAAGTATAAACTACCTAGACCTCAGACCCTGTTAGTATGGTGTGCACACCACAGACTTATCTGTTAGGAGTTCTCATGACACGCCGAACCCAAGCAGCGCCCTCGGGTAGCAAGCCCGCCGCAGAGTACGGAGAATTGCAACGCTTGGTTGACGAACTCTATGCGCAGGGACCTTCACAGGCGGTATCACGTATGGATGCCTTGGTGCGTGCAGAAGTCGATGATCTATCCGAGGATCTCATCGAGATTATCGAGCTGTTACCTGCAGGTTCATATCATCGTGGCAAGCTCTGCGACCAGCTGAATTCCATCATCACTGCCCACGGCTGGGCCTACGTCTACGGCACTGTAGAGTAGGCCAACGCCCTACATATGACCCAAAGTGAGCTGCAACATGAGAAAGGGTTCATCCTTCGGCGCACACTCACACAGATGGTTCATCCTTCGGTCTACATTCACACAGATGGTTCATCCTTCGGTCTACCGAAAAAAATGACCAGCTGTTTTGTGTGCTCCAACTCCGAAACATGAACCATCTATTTGGAAATGATCCGAAGCTTGAACCATCTGTGGGTGCAGTGCCCGACACCTGAACCATTTGTGGTTTGTGTCCCACCCGCGTTCCAAATAGAGAAGCTATCCCATCCGTAGTCCAAATAGCAAAACTTGCATGTGCTAAAAATGGGCTCCAAACGTACGCATTTGAGTATCCTACTTGGATTTTTTGCTTAAGGCATCACTAATATTGACATAGAGCAAGCCCAAGGTACTCGAAGCCACTGCTGCAGCTAAAATTGCGCACTTGGCAATATTGGCCTCGTGCGGGCCAAAAGCTAGGCTGGCAATCAAGATAGACATCGTAAAGCCGATACCACCCATAAGACCAACTGCGGCCACCTGATGCCAGTCCACACGGTGCGGCAGCTCAAAGATACCTGTCTTGACCAACAAGAAAGTCACACCAAAAATTCCGATGGGCTTACCAAACACGGCACCCAAAAACACACCCTGCGCCACAGGATCAGCGACAACTTGTCCTAGGTCAACACCCACAATACGCACTTGCGCATTCACAAAGGCAAACAGTGGCAAAATCAAAAAGTTCACTGGCACGGTCCAGTACTGCTCCATACGTTGCAGAGGTGGACGCACATGATGCATAACACGTTCGACATACCAAGCTGCATGCGTAAAATCATGCTGACCCAAAATATGCTCTTGGCTATCGTAGTCACGGTCAAGCTCAACAGCCCGTGCATCCAACCATCCACGCAGCTCAGAAAGCTGAACATCGGAATGCGAAGGCAAGAAAAACGCCAAAATAACGCCCGCCAACGTAGCGTGAATACCCGAATTAAACATGCAAAGCCATAACACAAGCCCCACAAACACATAGGGCTTGAGCGAGTAAACCTTTGCGTGGTTAAGCAAAGCAAGCGCAAAAATTGCTCCTAGGGCTGCTGCTGTCCACATCACATCAATGGTTTGTCCATAAAAGAGCGCCAACACCACAATGGCCAAAATGTCATCTGCAATAGCAAGTGTCTGAAAAAAGACCTTTGCTTCAGGAGAGACTTTATTGCCCAACAGGCTCATTACTCCCAGTACAAAAGCAATATCCGTTGCAATAGGAGTGGCCCAACCCTGGTGTACACCATGTAGATTAAAGATGAGATAAATAACTGCAGGTACGACAACACCACCAACAGCAGCAAGCATTGGAAGCGCAGCTTGGCGAGGGTGACGCAGCTGGCCAACGGTCATTTCATACTTGAGCTCAACACCTACCAGCATAAAGAAAATGGCCATCAAAAAGTCATTGACAAATTGCTCGGCACTGATTTCAACAGCAGCCCGTCCCACACCTACCATCAACGGCGCTTCAATTGCATGACGTACTGCTTCATAAAGCGGAGAATTGGCAACAATAACAGCCAGCACCGCAGCAAAAACCATCGCTGCAGCAGCAATCGTTGAGCTTGAGCTTAGTTCGGATAGGGCGCTACGCTGACCGATACGACGTATGACCGCATCTTCGTCATAAATGCGTGCAGCATGGTGGCGTGCCTCTTGAGCCTTGGTATGGCTAATGAGAGACGTGTATTTGCTACTTCTTTTTTCACTCATATATCTACTCCATTAGAAATTCTTAGCTGAATAAGAGTAATTCTGCTCTAGTCTTTTTCCCCTCTCTTTTCAAAAATATCCTAAAGCAGCTTTCTGCTAGACGCTAGAGCCTGCATGCTGCCGAAACGCATATAGGCAAGAGAAGGGAGTCATTATGAAGCATAAAGGAATTATCAGCCTGCTTTTGGGAACTCTGTTGCTTTGCTTTGTGCTAGTCGGCTGCGGTGGAGGCACCTCTTCTGCGGATGCTAGTGCCTTTATTGGTACGTGGGATTTATACGAGATTACCGGCGACGATGGTGCCAGCCACGAAGATATCAAAACCATGAATGACTTTGGTATTGAGACATATCTTGAAATAGAAAAAGATGGTAAAGGCACCTTCAATGTCTTTGGAGAAGACATTCCCCTTACTTGGAAGGCAAAAAATAACACACAAATTGATGTCACTATAGAGTACGAAGGAAAAAAGCAAACTGAGCCTCTCACACTCAAAGATGACAAGGTGAGTTTTTCCATAGAAGGCGAAGACTCCACCATGGTCTTTGAAAAGGGCAAAAAGCATGACAAGTCAGATAAGTCTGCTTCTGGCTCAGAAGAAGGCGGAACTGCTGCACTTGACAGTTTGATGGGTAATGATGATGAGCAGAACGTCACAGAAATCAATAGCGTGGTAGCTGATGATGAAACTATAAAAATTGAAGCTATTAAGATGTATGACAATAGCTTTAGCGATGCCGTCATTGAATTTAAGGTCACCAATAAAAGCGATAAAAACCTGATGATTACCTGCGAATATGGTAGTTGGTCGGTCGATGGAAAGATGGTCAATCCATCCATGTATGAAAAAATTAAAGCAGGCGCTTACGCTGACGCAGACCTTTATTTCACCAAAGATGAGCTGGGCGGAGGCACAGAAAAGCTCGTCAATATCGACGGTAAATTTGAACTTACTGATGATGAGTACAACACCATTGCCACCTATGAGTTTAAGTATGGACAGAAGAGTTAGTTAACTGGGCAAATTTGCCCTAGTTGAGCGGCGCACATCAGACTCGGTTTTTGGATGTGCGCCGCACTTTTTGTCCAGCGAACCACTTTTACTGCTGCGATGCTAGTTCGCCGACATGTCGCTGCTCCACCTAGCGCCAGAGCTTTGTGAAGGTCATACTAAAGAAGACCTGCGAGCACGTTAAAGGAATTTGTATGCCTAACGAGACTGTGAACTACCATTGCCCTGCATGTGGCGGGTCAATGCACTACGACGGCGAGCTTGCCAAACTCCGTTGCGATTTTTGCGACTCAACTTTTACGGTGGCAGAAATCGAAGCTCTTTATGCTCAGGAGCAACAGCAAGCAGATTCTGCTGCAGAAGCTGCCGATGAGCGTGCCGCAGCAGGCACTCTAAGTGATTATGAAGTTGCAGGTAGGGTCGCTGGTGAAGGCAAACGCACAGTGGCCGAGTCTATCGCAGATGCTCGCAAAGTTTCGGCCGCAGAAGTTGACCCTATTAAGGCTTTTCTTGACCGCGCAAGCTGGAATGAGAGTGAGCGAGCAGGACTCAGAACCTATACCTGCTCATCTTGTGGTGCAGCCCTCACGGTTGATGCGACCCAAGCGGTGGCCGAGTGCCCTTATTGTGGAAGCAGTGCTGTAGTACCTGGAGCCCTCACCGATAGTGCACGACCCGAAATGGTCATTCCATTTAGGATTAAACATGACGATGCACAGGCAGCCTTGGCAGGCTACTACAAAGGAAAGAAATTCTTACCCAAAGCGTTTGCTTCGAGCAACCGCATCGCACATATTCAGGGTGTCTACGTTCCATTTTGGCTGTATGACTCCCAAGCTTCAGGACGCGCGAGCTTTGAGGCTACCAATACTCACAGCTATGTTTCAGGTGATTATCGCGTTACCAAAACTGATGTATACGATGTGAGACGCGCAGGTAGCCTAGCGTTTTCACGAGTACCTGCTGATAGTTCATCAAAGATGCCGGATGCGCATATGGACGCTATTGAGCCTTTTAACTACGGCGAGATGACAGATTTTTCAACTGCATATCTCACAGGATACCTGGCAGAACGCTATGACATTGAGGCAACTGAGTGCCGATCCCGCGTAGAGCAGCGTATGAAGCAATCAATGCTTGATTCGTTGCAAGCAACAGTCACGGGCTATGGCAGCGTAAGTCTTAACTCTGGCGAAGCACAGGTGAGTTGGAAAGACTTGCACTACGCTCTGCTTCCCGTGTGGCTGCTACATACACAATGGCAGGGTGATGACTACCTTTTTGCCATGAACGGGCAAACTGGGCGCTTTGTCGGAAATCTGCCGGTAGATAAGCTCAAAGTTGCCCTCTGGTTTGTTGGCATGTTCTTGCTCGCGACGGCAGCTACCTGGGCCATCTGTATATTTCTGCTCGATATGGGTGACGATACACTGCTATGGCCAGCGGTTATAGGTGTTGGCGCAGCTATTGCAGCGGGAATTTGCTGGATGTTTTATTCCGAAATGAAAACCGCACGCGAGCGAAGTGAAGCCGCCGAGTATATCTCGACTCCTCTAGAGCTCAGCGAGAAGTCAGACCGCTATGTCACCACCCGTGTCACGCGCACGCGCATTGAACGTCCTAAGAGCTAGCGCGTGACACAAAAGGCAGCAAGCTGGGTATGCTAAAGGTGTTCCGCATACCCGATGAACGACGGAAGGACAAGCACCAAACCACAAGGTCAAGTGCTTGGAATCTAAAGGAATCCGAAGCGCTAAGGGCGACGACGGATCAGCGAAAGGGGCCACGATGGGTCTAATTAAGGCAGCAGTAGGGGCAGCGGGCGGCGTCTTAGCTGACAGCTGGAAAGAAATGATTTACTGCGACTCTTTGCCCGAGAATGTACTTGCAGTAAAGGGTCAAAAACGCACTAGCGGACGTAGCTCTAACGTTCGTGGTGAGGAAAACATCATCACCAATGGCTCACGTATCATCGTTAACGACGGCCAGGCAATGATTATCGTAGACCAAGGAGCTGTCGTTGATTTTTGCGGCGATCCTGGCGAGTACACCTACGATCAATCCAGCGAGCCGTCCTTCTTCTCTGGTGATCTTGGTGAGAACATCACCAAGATGTTCGAGCAAATCGGCGGACGCTTTGCCTTTGGTGGCGACACTGGCCATGACCAGCGTGTGTACTATTTCAACACCAAAGAGATTATTGGCAACAAGTATGGAACCGCAACACCCGTCCCCTTCCGTGTGGTTGACAATAATATCGGTCTTGATGTTGATATTTCGGTTCGCTGCAATGGTCTGTATAGCTACAAGATTACCAACCCCCTGCTCTTTTATAAGAGTGTCTGCGGCAATGTTGAGCAGCCGTATACTCGCGACCGCCTAGATGCACAGCTCAAGAGCGAGCTGCTAACAGCCCTGCAGCCCGCCTTTGCCAAGATTTCTGGCATGGGCATCCGCTATAGCGCAGTGCCTGCACACACCCTCGAACTTGCCGAAGCGCTCAACGAGCAACTGAGCAGCAAGTGGCGCGATTTGCGCGGCATCGAGATTGCAGAGTTTGGCGTTAATTCAATTTCTGCTTCGCCTGAAGACGAGCAGATGATTAAGGATCTGCAGAAGTCTGCTACGATGCGCGATCCCAGTATGCGTGCCGCCGCCTTGGCGGGTGCTCAGGCCGATGCAATGCGTGCTGCTGCCAGCAATACTGCAGGTGCTATGACCGGCTTTTTGGGCATGAATATGGCGGGAATGGCTGGTATGGGTGCTCAGCAAACTTACGCTCAGGCTCCTGGTCAAACGCCAACCAATCAGTACCAGACCGCAGCAAGCGGTGGCTTTGCTGCGCCTGCATCCGCGCCTGCGGCAGCTCCCGCACCTGCAGCGGCGCTCGCTGGTAGCTGGACCTGCAGCAACTGTGGTGCTACCAACACAGGTAAATTCTGTGCTGAATGCGGTACACCCAAGCCTGCAGCATCTGGTCAGTGGACCTGCTCCAATTGCGGAGCTACTAACACGGGCAAGTTCTGCTCTGAGTGTGGCACTCCACACGCGTAGTCAAGCAAAGCGGCTGCTGCTTTGCTGAGCTTGGCCGCACCCTTCTCGCGCTGCTCTGCGTGTCCGCCCAACGCTCTGCATCCGTCTGACGCCCCGCATTCATCCGATGCCCCGACCTGCGGTATCCCCGCTCGTCGGGGCTTTTTGTCTCCATCGGTATGCCTCCGTTCGTGCCCACCTCACATCCGGTTCACAATGCACCCTTTTCCCCACATCGGGTTCAATATGCGCCCTTATGCCAATTTTTACCTGGCCTTTTCTCGCACACTTGGTACGCTTTCGAACCCTCTGTGGAAAACGTTATGCATCGGGTTCACAAAACACCCTTTTGCCTGCAGGCGGTTCAAAAAGCACCCTTTTACCCGCAGGCGGTTCAATATGCGCCCTTACGCCAATTTTTATCTGGGGTTTCTCGAGTCGTTTGGTACGGTTTTGAACCGTCTGCATTAAATGGAAGACAACGGGTTCAATAAACACCCTCAGTAACGAAGCGGCAGAAGACGCCTACCAAGAAAAAGGGCAGCAGGACAGCATGAATCGTGCGTGCGAAGTCATCAGCACTTCCCCACCTGCAAGCCCTGCACCAACATGCGCAACTCTAACTCAAAGCTTCTCCCATTCACGCGCACGGAAGCGGTACAAAACGGGTATAGTCAACTTGTCAGTTTCAGGGCGGGGTGAGATTCCCCACTGGCGGTGACGGGACTCATGTCCCCCAGTCCGCGAGCCGTGTTGCGGCAGACCTGGTGTAAATCCAGGACCAACGGTACAGTCCGGACGGAAGAAACGGAGCCATCATGGCAGCTTTTTCCTCGCAGCATCCATCTGCAAATCGCCACGACACACATTCAACGACTACCCAAGGCGGATCGTGGTCAACCAAACGCATCGCTACTTTGGGCATCCTTTGCGCCGTTGGCCTAGTGACCAGCTTCATCGAAATTCCCATCTTTCCCCCCGCGCCTTGGCTGAGCTTTGACCCCTCTGGCGTAGTAGCACTAGTTGCAGGCTTTGCTTTTGGACCAGGCACTGGCGTTCTCGTTGCTGTGCTGAGCTGGCTTGTTCACATGCTTTTTGCCTTTAACCCCTACGGTGTCATCATGGCAATTCTTTCGTTAGTATCTCTTGTGGCACCAGCATCGGCAATCTATTGGCACAAACTCAATATGCGCGGCGCAATCACGGGCATGATTGTTGGTAGCATTTGCTCCATTGTGGTTTGCATTTTGGCAAACCTCGTCATCACGCCACTTTACACACCCATCGCCACAAGTGATGTTATCGCGATGATCGTGCCTATTTTGCTGCCTTTCAACCTGCTCAAAGTGGTTTTGATTTCAGTTATCACGGCTCTTATTTACAAGCCCATCTCCAAAGCAATCGCGAGCTAGCAGGGTATCGTGGCCAAAGCTTTTAACAGCAACAACGTCCTTGCCAAGCAGAGCTCGCAAGGAGATGCACTGCTCGCCACACATCATGTCAGTCTGGTTTACGATGACGCTCACAACAAAAGCAATTACGCGCTAGACGATATTTCGATCGAGCTACGTGCGGGTGAACGTCTGTGCATTTTGGGTGCCAATGGCTCGGGCAAGTCGACCTTGGCATCAGTACTTTGCGGCTTGTCGGCACCCGACGCAGGTGATGTATATCTATTGGGCGAGCAGGTCTGCCAAGACGGGCAGATTGATTTGGAAGCCTATCGCCGTGCACGCCGTGGCATTGGCCTTGTATTCCAAAATCCTGGCGACCAGATTGTAACAAGCGTCGTTGCGGAAGACGTTGCCTTTGGTCCCGAAAATCTTGGCGTTCCCAGCGACGAAATCGCCGCTCGCGTAGAGCGAGAATTGCATCGTGTTGCTCTCGACGCCTATGCTGATGCAGATCCACGCCGTCTTTCTGGAGGTCAACAGCAACGTGTTGCTATTGCTGGCGCACTGGCAATGGAACCGCAGGCGATTATCTTTGACGAGCCAGGGGCGCTTTTGGATGTGCGCGGGCGTCGTTCAATTTTGCATGTAATGGATCGCCTACGCGATGCGGGAGTTGCGGTCGCTCACATCACTCACTACATGGAAGAGGCCCTCGGCGCTGACCGTGTTGTCGTACTTGACCACGGTAAAATTGCGCTAGAAGGTACTCCTGCCGAAATTTTTTCTCAGAAAAATAACCTAGCTGCACTAGGACTTGAATGGCCTTTTGCTGCTCGTCTTGCACGCAAACTACGCGAGCGCGGACTGCCGATCCCTTGGGTTTCCACAGACAAAGAGCTACTCGCAGAGCTTGGTAAGTTAAAAAGCATATCAGTGGCATCCCCTGCTAAAAACAGTACAACAGTCCCCCAAGCTGCTTCCGTTCTCGCAGCTCAACAGCTAAGTTTTTCTTATACCCCGCAGCATAAAGCGCTAGAAAATATCACCATCACAATTCCTGCGGGCAGCCGAGTTTCTATCGTAGGCCAAACTGGTTCGGGCAAATCCACACTGCTCCGCTTGCTTTGCGCACTTGAACTACCCGATGAGGGCAAGATACTCATTTATGGACAAGATAGTGCAAGTGGAGGTCAGGGCCGTCGCGGACGTGCATGGCGAGCAAAGCTAAGGTCACGCGTAGGCTATGTTATGCAACGTCCCGAACGCCAACTTTTTGCTAATACCGTTGCAGAAGATATAGCTTTTGGTCCCTCCAACCAAGGGCTTTCAGTGCAAGAAGTGCAGAAACGCGTTGAGGAAGCGATTGAGATTTGCGGACTACAAGACAAGCGTACTGCTTCTCCTTTTGAACTTTCGGGAGGTCAGCAGCGCCTCTGTGCGATTGCTGGTGTACTTGCCACAAAACCCAAGGTACTGGTGCTTGATGAGCCCACGGCGGGACTTGACCCGCATGGGCGCCAAGAGTTATACCGTCTGCTTTCGCTGCTCAACGCTCAAGGAGTTACTATCGTGCAGGTCACGCACTCAATGAATGACGCTGCAAACTCTCAAATTGTATACGTGCTTAACCAATCGCATTTACTTGCCGCAGGTACCCCTCAGGAGATTTTTTGTCGAGCAAATCAACAAGAACTAAGGTCTTGCGGGCTGGGCTTACCTTTGGCTTTGCAGTGGGCAATCAAACTCGAAGAAGCAGGATTTGTCCAAGCAGGCGAGTTGGGTCAGCCGCTTACCCTCGATGAGCTGGCGGACAGTCTCGCCTCAAAATATGTTGCAAAGGAGGCGTATGATGGCAGTCAAAATTAGCCTTGGACAATACATCTCGGGCGATTCTTGGCTGCATCACCTCGATCCCCGATCCAAACTTTGCTGTGGGCTTATCTTTGTAATTGCCGCATTTACGGTGGTTACTTTGGAGCAGCTGATACTTGCATTAATGTGTACAGCAGCCATTCTCATAAGCAGCAAAATCTCCCCTCGAGCTGTATTGCGCTCGATTCACCCTGCACTTGCTCTGCTTGCCATCTTGGGGCTTTTTAATCTCTTTTTCATCAAGACGGGTACGGTGTTACTAACTTTGGGAAGCGCTCACATCACCAGCCATGGTGTATGGGCAGCTATTCTCTATCCCACCCGCTTTGCCATTGCGCTGGTTGTCGGCTCGTTGACAACACTTACTACTACCCCCACCGCCATCGCAGATGCCTTTGACTCTCTGTTATCACCACTATCGCGCATAGGTCTACCAGGACATGAAATTGCGATGGTGTTAGCACTAATGCTGCGCTTTATCCCAACACTCATTGATGATGTACAAACTATTTCTGAAGCCCAAGAATCTCGCGGAGCTGCACTTTCTTCGGGAAAGATGGGGCTACGCATACAAGCTGTGACCGCTCTTTTAGTTGCTCTTTTTGCAAGCGCTCTACGCCATGCCAACAATCTCTCGCGCGCATTGGATGCCCGCTGTTACGAAGGAAACGCGCAGCGCACTCACTTGCACCCTCTCAGATTTCAGCATCATGACCTCATCTGCGCAATTTTGACCTGCTCATTTGTGGCATTCCTCATCTACCTTGCCTAAATTTATCTACCTTGCCTAAATTCTCCAGCTGTATGTTTTGAAACCCTTAACTACCAGGCTTGCCATGCTTTTGCAACATCAAATCCGTTGCAACCTGAGGTTGCAACACCAGACCATCTAGCTGCAGAAATAGCATATATACGCAGGTAGGGCACTTACAGAAATAGACGTTGCAACCTGAGGTTGCAACGTCTGGAGATAATACCAAGCAGGACGTAGCAGCAAGCAATCCTAATTCAAGCTTGCAAAGGTCGTTTAAGCTTGCACAGGTCGACCAGCTATCATCAAACAGCTCGCTTCACCTACTTCACGCCGGTCTCAACCTTAGCGCGCTCAATTTCTGCCAGCTGCTCATCAGTCAGATGTAGCGAGAAATGACTTTCCCCCTGACCCATATCAGTGCTGCAGCTACCGCCTTCATTCACAATTGAGTCATCCAGCTGACCAGGGCGGCGATGCTCCTCAAAGACTGGCCAATCCTGACGCTCGGTTGGATCGTCATCGTTTTGCAGCTTGAATCCACCATTCTCTTTGAAGTTTTCCTTGGCAACTGAAATCATCAGCTTGATACGGTTAAGCTGGTTGACCTCAGATGCGCCAGGATCATAATCGACCGCAACGATATTGGATTCTGGATGCATCTGACGCAAACGCTTGATAACTGACTTGCCTACCACATGGTTGGGAAGACAAGCAAAAGGCTGCGCGCACACAATATTAGGCGTACCATGCTCAATCAAGTCAATCATCTCGGCAGTCAACAACCAGCCCTCGCCCATGTTGTTGCAGAGTGAGACTACTCGACCGGCTTTTTCGGCCAGAGACATGATTGGCTCGTAGGGCTCAAAGCGCTCGGACTTAATAAGCATCTTGTCAATGGATCCGCGAATACTTTCAATGAGCTTGATACCAGTGCCATGCACCGCGCGCGTCACTGCAGACGAACCTAGCTCATGACGGCCAGTAATGGGATTCGCAAAGCCATACAGGAAGAAGTCCACCAAACCTGGCACGTTGGCTTCGCAACCTTCCTCCTCAATAACTCTAACCAACTCATTATTGGCCGTAGGATGGAACTTAACTAAAATCTCACCGACCACACCGACACGAGGTTTGCTACGGTCATTGACCAGCGGCAATGCATCAAAAGCTTCAATCGTATCGCTACACAGACGGAAGAATTCCTTGCGGCTGCAGTGCACCAACTGCACGCGAGCACGACTATTAAAGCTCGCATATAGGCGATCAGCAGCACCACGCTCAGCCTCATATGGACGCACACGATATAGCAGCTGCATCAACAGGTCGCCATACAGCAAGATATACACCGCACGCATCAAGAACTTGGGCTTGAGCACATCAAAGCCAGGATTATCCTCATCCAAGCCACCTGCCATCGCCAGTGAAATAACTGGAATATTCTCATGACCAGAATCTTTGAGCGCCTTGCGAATTAACGCAATGTAGTTGGTAGCGCGGCAGCCGCCACCTGTCTGGCTGATAAGCAGTGCCGTGCGGTTAAGGTCATATTTGCCAGAAAGAACGGCTTCCATCAGCTGACCTACGGTCAAAATCGATGGATAGCAAATATCATTGTTGACATACTTCAAGCCAGTTTCAACGGCACCATGGTCAACGGAGGGTAACAGCACGAGGTTCAAACCAGCGTCATGCAGCAATGGCTCAATCAAATCAAAGTGAATGGGACTCATCTGCGGTGCCAAGATGGTGTAGCCCTGCTGAGCCATCTCCTTGGTGAAGCGAACCTTTTTAAAGGCTGCAGAAGTCGCCTTGCGATAGACGGGATTGCGACGAGAAAGATCCGTTGCACGTGCGTGCTCTAAAGAGCCATCTGCCATGTAGACATCCTGAGGCTGCTCTTCCTGAACCAGTCCTGCAACTGTCTGACGTCTGAGCTCAGCTTCTTGCTCGCGCAGAGCTGCCATCAACGAACGAATACGGATACGCACTGCACCAAGATTGGACACCTGGTCGATCTTAAGGTTGGTGTAAATCTTACCCGAGCCTTCCAGGATCTCTTGCACCTCATCGGTGGTCAGAGCATCCAAGCCACAACCAAAGCTCTGCAGCTGCACAAGATCCAAATCATTGCGTGATGCAACAAAACGAGCCGCGCGATACAGGCGGCTATGATAGGTCCACTGGTCAACAACACGAATCGGGCGCTCAATTTCCATCTTGTGTGCAACGGAATCCTCAGTGAGCACTGCAAAACCAAAACCAGAAATTAGCTCAGGAATAGCATGGTTGATCTCTGGATCGTTATGGTACGGACGGCCCGCAACAACGATGCCATGGCGACCAGTCTTCTCAATCCAGGCAAGAGTCTCGTCACCTTTGCGACGCATCTGCGCCTTAAACTCAAGGTCGGCATCCCAAGCAGCATTAACAGCGTCATCAATCTCAGCACGAGTGATATGCTCGCCCTTAAAGCGACCCTTGCCCTGCTTGGCATCAGCCTCACGCTGAATTGAAACCAACTCATACAGACGACGCTTGAGCTCGCGCTTGTTATCATAAGGAATGAAAGGCGCCATATATTCGATCGACGGGTCAGAAAGCTCATCTACATTGAGCTCAAGACTCTGCGGATAGCTCATAACAATCGGGCAATTATAGTGGTTGGTCGAATGTTCATCTTCCTGACGCTCCCAACGAATACAGGGCATCCAGATGAAATCAGGGTCCTTGGCCAGCAAGTTCATGATGTGGCCATGACTAAGTTTGGCGGGATAGCACACCGACTCAGATGGCATCGACTCAATACCCACCTCATAGGTGTTTTTGTTGGTCTGATCGGAAAGCACAACCGAGAAGCCCAAGCGTGTAAAGAACTCATGCCAGAAGGGGAAATTCTCATACATATTGAGCGCGCGTGGAATACCCACGGTACCACGAGGAGCCATCTCAGCAGGTAACGTCTCACGCTCAAAGAGGAGCTTGTTTTTGAAAGCAAAGAGGTTTGGTGCAGGCTCGAGAGTCTTTTCTTTCTTAACTTTGCCTGCGCCACGCTCGCAACGATTGCCTGTAATGAACTTGCGACCCTTACCAAAGCTATTAACTGTCAACAAGCAGTTATTGGCACAAAGGCCGCAATGCACATTGGTGTGCCTAACCTTCAAAGCGTCAATCTCTTCACGCGGCAAAATGCTCGAAATGCCATCCTGACCTGCACGATCGCGGGCAAGCAGAGCAGCGCCAAAGGCGCCCATCACACCTGCAATGTCAGGACGAATAACATCGCGACCAGTCAGCAGCTCAAACGCACGCAGAGTCGCATCACTCATAAACGTGCCACCTTGAACGACGATATATTTGCCAACCTCGTCGTAATCACGCAGCTTGATGACCTTAAAAAGGGCATTCTTGATGACCGAATAGGACAGTCCTGCCGCAACGTCACCAATGGTGGCACCCTCTTTTTGGGCCTGCTTGACACGGGAGTTCATAAAGACGGTGCAACGTGAACCCAAGTCAACAGGAGCAGTACCACGAACTGCCGCCTTGGCAAAGTCCTGCACACTCATGTTCATCGAGTCGGCAAAGGTTGCAATAAAAGAACCACAGCCCGAAGAACACGCCTCGTTTAGGCTGATATGCTCAATAACACCATCTTTGATCTGCAAGCACTTCATATCCTGGCCACCAATATCGAGAATAAAGTCGACATCGGGGACAAATGCTTTGGCACCACGAAGATGAGCAACTGTTTCGACTTCACCCGAATCCGCGCCAAGGGCTGCTTGCAAAATTCCCTCGCCATAACCTGTAGTTGTAACATGGCCGATAGTACAACCCTCGGGCAACTGGTCGTAAATCATATCCATGATTTTGCGTGCCATGCCTACAACGTCACCGTTGTTATTGCCATACCATGTCCAAAGCAGCTCGCCACTCTCACCAACAACTGCAGCTTTGATAGTGGTTGAACCCGCATCAATGCCGATAAAGACACGCCCCTGATAACCCTCAAGGCTACCCTTAGGTACGACCTGCTCGTCATGACGGGCTTTGAATTCCTGATAGTCCTGCTCAGTTGCAAAAAGCGGATCGAGACGCTCGACCTCAGAACCCTGAGTATCACCCAGATTATCAAGCGCATCGATAACCTGCGCAAAGCTGACCTGCTTGTCAGACTCACCTGCCATCGCAGCGCCCGTTGCAACAAAGAGGTGAGCATTTTCGGGCAACACACGGTGCTCTTCATCAAGATGTAAGGTCTCATAAAAACGATGACGCAACTCGGAGAGGTACTGCAAAGGACCGCCGAGGAAGGCAACATAACCACGAATGGGATGTCCGCAGGCAAGACCAGAAACCGTCTGATTTGCTACAGCCTGAAAAACCGATGCCGCAATATCCTCACGGGGGGCACCCTCGTTAAGCAGGGGTTGAACATCAGACTTGGCAAAAACACCACAGCGGCTAGCGATGGGATAAATATGGGTTGCCGACTTTGCCAGCTCGTTGAGACCAGGTGCATCAGTCTCCAAAAGCGATGCCATCTGATCGATAAAGGCGCCCGTACCACCGGCACAGGTACCATTCATACGCTGCTCAATGCCATTATCAAAGAAAATAATCTTTGCATCCTCGCCACCAAGCTCAATAGCACAGTCAGTCTGGGGAATCAACGTCTCAACTGCACGCTTGGAAGCAATAACTTCTTGGACAAACTCCAAGTCGAGCCACTCAGCCAGCAACATACCACCCGAACCCGTAATAGCAACACGCATAGGCACATCGCCTACGGTCTTGCGCGCGCGAGCAAACAAGGCGCGAGCCGTCGCCTTAACATCGGTATGATGACGCTCGTAGTTGGCATATACCAAGTGATTTTGGCTATCTACCACAGCAAGCTTGACCGTTGTTGAACCAACATCAATACCTAGACGCAGACGAGCATGTGACAGGTCTGCTTTACGCGGAACAAGTTCGGCATCGTGCTGCACAAGCTCAAGCGGCTCTTTTGCAGCCGCCTGGGCGCGATTGCTAGAAGTAGTGTTAGTCATGATTTTCTCCTAATCCTGACCCATAAAGCTTGCGAGCAGCGAAAGTCCAAACGCTGGCGCATCAAAGTCGATAGTTTTGCCATACAGATCGCCGGGACGTACAAACATAAGCGAAGTCATCACACGTGCCATCAACTCAACACTTTCATGAGTGCCGGTTGTAAGCCAACGCACCAACACGCCCGTCTCCGCCGAGATGGCGTAAGTTAGGTAGTAGTCAAAGAAGGCGCCAAAAACACTCAAGTCAAGACCTTCTTGAGCACGCTTTTCAATAGCATGGCGAGCAACCACCTTCATGCGCTCGGCAAATGCAGGATCTCCCCCATCACCAAGCAATGCCGACAGATAGCTCGCACGATCACGAAAATAGCTCAATAAAGCGACGGTGCCCGGACAAGCTTCCTGTGCTGCAAGCGCCACTTCCAGCTCATCCAAATGCACTGCCGCAATATCTTCCATCAGTGGACGCAAATCCGAGAGGGTCTCACCCTCAATCTGGGCAACCAAATCGGGAATGTCACGAAAGTGAGAATAAAATGTACGGCGAGTCACTCCAGCACGGTCAGTAACTGCCTTGACCGTAATCTGAGACAAGTCACCTGTCGAAACAATTTCTGTAGCAAGAGCATCGCGCAGCGCCAAGCGCGTACGTTGAGTGCGCGGGTCACCTGAAGCCGTGTGTAAACGAGTGGCTGTTCCAGCCGCAAGCGGCATAGTCAGCGTCTGTGACATAGAACTCCTTTGACAAGAAGAACCTATTACTCATAGTGTGCAAATTACACAGTGTGTGAATTATTACTCAGAGTGTGTCAAAAATCTCGCAGTTTGTAGACTGCCACAGACTCGCCATATTTTTTTGCGAATGGTGCCAAGCAATGCAGCTGACAAATCTCATCTCATATATCCCGCAGCGAGTTGCCCTCTTAGAGTTTGCCTTTGAGACTGCAGCTTTTGCGATCATAGTTGGAGCCTAAAACATCCTCACAATACTTATGACAGCTCTCAAGGGTGATATTTGTCAGATTTTTCTTTGCCAGCTTATCGGTGTAATCGGAAAGCTTATACACACTAAAGTCCGTACCTTTAGCACGCTGGGTTACCACTGGGTCAAACTCCCAATTGGTTACCCGTGCACCATCTTTATCTTTTACGAGCTTTATCTTGACCTGTCCACCAAGCGAAGTCATCGTGCCTTCTATCTGATTGGACATGAAGTTGCCCAATGAATAAAAAATCAGCATTTTATGACCCGATTCATTGGTCATCGTATCCACAGGACCGATGGTATGCGGATGAGAACCAATCACTACATCAACGCCAATTTCATTAAATAGCTGGGCATAATGCTGCTGAAACTCATCGGGAGTTGCTTGATATTCGGTACCCCAGTGAGGCCAAACCACCACGAGATCGGCCATCTTTTTTGCTCGGACCACATCCGCACGAATCGTATCGTCATCAAAGAGATGTGTGGCATAGGGGTTGGATTCAGGAATGGGAATGCCATTGGTACCATAGGTATAATTCAAAAATGCCACGCGGAAGTCATCTTTTTCGTAGACGTAAATGTGGTCGTAGCTTTCCTTACTATCTGCCATGCCAATAATGACTGTCTTGGGATGTTGCTTGCGCCAAAACGCAAGCTCTGCGCTTATGCCATCTGCACCCATATCCAACACGTGGTTAGATGCCTTAACCATTACGTCCCAACCTGCTTTGACCTCGGAATCACCAATTTCTGTAGGTCCATTAAAGGCAGGATAACCCGAATATCCAAAGTCCCTGCCACCTAAAACCGTCTCTTGACTAATCAAAGCGAGGTCGGCAGCCTTTACTTCCTTGGTCACATGCTTCCACAGATGGTCATAGTTATAGCTGCCATCAGACTTTTGCCCACTTTTGATTACGGGACCATGCACAACCACATCGCCCGAAGCCAACAAATTAATGGTGACCTGATCCTTCTTTTTTTCAGGTTGCACATCGAGATCGCCCACAATGGGCACTTGCTCACCCTCAAAAAGCTTAGCCGCTGCGCTCGCACCAAGACTCGCAGCACCACCAACAAGCTTAATTACCACGATGAGCAGAAGCAAAACTCCGGCAGCGATGCTGAGCCAATTCCAAATTGGCCTACGGGAATTATGATTTCTGTTTTTTGCTCTGTTATGCGGCTTTGAACTCATCGCCTACCTCCTGCTGCACAACGCATGCTGCCCCATATAGTGTCTCATGCCCCACCACTTCCGTCTGCCTTTCACCGCCTAGTAATTCTGTAAACGGCAGAAGCTTTGCAGACGCGTCATAATGTGAAAGCTAGTCGCAAAGTCATCCGATACAAGGTGCAAGCGACAAGCAGAGAAAATTTGGGTTGTCTGTAAGCAGAACCATCCAGCTGCAGGCATTTTTTCGAGGAGGCACACGTGTCGATTACCCCCGAAGAGGTCGCCGAGACCCGAAGCATGGTTGCCGAACAGCACCTTGACCTACGTACTATTACCATGGGCATCTCCCTTTTGGGCTGCGCAGACGAAAACATGGATCGCATGGCAGCCAAGGTATATGACCGCATTACACAAACGGCCGAGCAACTAGTACCTGTAGCCGAGCAACTCGAGCGCGAGTATGGCATTCCCATTGCCAACAAGCGCATCTCTGTTACGCCAATTGCACAAGTAGCAGCAGGTTGTGCAGACAACGATTTTTCACCACTCGCACGTGCAATGGATCGCGCTGCCGAAACTCTGGGCATTGATTTTATGGGCGGCTTTTCTGCTTTGGTACACAAGGGCATGGGTGTCGCCGACCGTAAACTCATTGATTCAATCCCTGAAGCACTGGCATCAACCACGCGCGTGTGTTCTTCAGTCAACGTTGCAAGCTTGCACGCGGGCATCAACATGGATGCCGTTCTGCTCATGGCACAAAAGATGATTGATGCGGCGCGTCTAACCACTGATACCAACTGTTACGGCGCGGCAAAACTGGTTGTCTTTGCCAATATGGTTGAGGATTCTCCTTTTATGGCAGGCGCCGTACATGGTACTGGTGAAGCAGATGCTGTCATCAATGTAGGCGTTTCCGGTCCCGGCGTTATGGCAGCAGCGCTGGAGCGTCTGCCTAGGGATGCCGACTTGATGGACGTGGCTGAAGAAATCAAACGTACTGCTTTCAAGATTACCCGCGCCGGAGAGCTGATGAGTCGCGAAGCAGCGCGTCGCCTAGGTGTCGCAAAAGGCATTGTCGATTTGTCGCTAGCACCCACTCCTGCTGCAGGCGATTCGGTTGCGCGCATCTTGGAAACCATCGGCGTTGGCACCTGTGGAGGCCCTGGCACTACGTGCGCGCTTGCTCTGCTTAATGATTGCGTCAAAAAAGGCGGCGTGATGGCAAGCTCCAGCGTAGGCGGCCTGTCGGGTGCTTTTATCCCTGTATCTGAAGATATGGGCATGATTGCTGCTGCCGAGGCGGGAGCCCTATCGCTAGAAAAGCTTGAGGCCATGACCTGCATCTGCTCGGTCGGCCTAGATATGATTGCAATTCCAGGCGACACATCAGTCGAAACCATTGCCGGCATCATCGCAGATGAGATGGCTATCGGTGTTATCAACAACAAAACCACCGCTGTCCGTCTAATCCCCGCAATTGGTCATAAAGAAGGCGACATATTGGAATACGGTGGTCTCTTTGGTTCTGCACCAGTCATGCATGTCAATCCGCATGCAGGCACGGTGCTTGCACATCGCGGCGGTCGCTTCCCCGCTCCTCTCAACTCGCTCAAAAATTAGACTCTATGCACAAAGAGCGGAACATATCGGCAGTTCAAAGGCTCGTATGCCAAGTCCAGCGATTGGGCTTGGCAATACTTGCTACTACCCTTGCAGGGGTAGGCGTGCTCGTAGTTGCCACTTTCCAAGGAGCTCATATTAGAGGCAAAGCAGAACCTGTAGCTTCAACTCTTTCGCATTCCGAAGGCTCATCTGCTTATAACACTTCCAGCATAAAAGCTGGATATACAGCCAAAAGTTCTGATACAACGGCACTAGATGAGATCGAGCCATTTGCAAATACTGCAAGTCTCCTGCCTCTTTTCTTTGACGAACATGGTCAATCCTATCTACAAAATCCCAAAGCAACTGCACTTCTAAAGAGTGAAGCTATAGGCGATCTTGCCAACGAGATTTCTCTGCTTGAAGAAGACGGTTACAGCGTTGGAATTGTTCTGCTGGATATTCAGACGGGACGACAATTGGCCTATCACGCCGATGAAGTTTTTTATCCTGCAAGCAGTATCAAAGGTCCCTATGTCACCGACCTCTACCAGCAACTTGTCGAGACGGGACAGGTGAAGGAGTCTGCGCTGGATGCGGCCGTTAGCAATGTGTTGCGCTACTCTGACAACAATAGCTATGCTCAGCTGCGCCTTCGCTATGGATCTGAGCCTTTCGAAGCTTGGCTTACGGCAGCAGGTGTTGATGCAGGAGCCTATGACACACTCGCCGATTATGCCAAGCCCTCCTATCCCAATACCACTCCCAAACAGCCACTTGCCATGTGGCAACAGACCTATCGCTATTTGGAGCAGGACAGTGACCCAGCTAATATCTTGGGGTATTTAATGTCGCAGCGCGAAGTTTCTGCTCTTGACGATGCGCTAGAAGGCCCTGAGCTCTCTTGGGGTAAGACGGGCTGGTATCCAGCGGACGCAGGCAACGAATATAGTGCCACTGTCGATGCAGGTATCGTATGGTCCGACCAAGGACCTTATATTGCTGTTGTAATGAGTGATGTACCTGATGATATGGCCGCCCTTATACCACTTTTCGCTGCCCTTGATGACATCCATACTGAGTTTGTCACAGCGACATCAGAGGTGCTCATGCCTGCTAAGACAGAAGAGTAGCGTGTTGTTAGCGCACTGGCTTGAAGGTTTTCTTCAACTATTCGAGCACTCACTTAGCCTAGAAAGCGGACCTCAGGCTCCATATGGACGCCAAACTGACGCTCAACCTCATCTTGGACATGCGAAATCACCGCACGAACATCGGCTGCAGTTGCGCCACCTAGATTGACAACAAAGCCAGCATGCTTGGTCGATACACCTGCACCGCCATACTGGTAGCCCTTAAGCCCCGCATCGGTAATCAACTTACCCGCAAAATAACCCTCGGGACGCTTGAAAGTCGAACCAGCGCTTGGCAATTCCAACGGCTGTTTTTCTTCGCGGCGCTGAGTAAAGTCATCCATCTTGGCGCGAATCTTTTCGGGATCTCCGCGACGTAGAGCAAAACTCGCGCTTACAACCACGAGATTGTCCGTCTTGACGCGGCTGGTACGATAACCCATTTCCAGCTCATCAATACCAAGAGTCTGTTGCTCGCCTGTTGGCAAAATTACGCGGATGCAAGATAGCACATCGGCAATACAACCATCATAGGCACCAGCATTCATAAAGCAGGCACCGCCCACAGATCCTGGAATGCCACAGGCAAACTCAAGACCTGTCAGACCCAATTCACATGCCATCTCAGACGCCTCACGCAAAGGCACACCCGCCTCGCAGGTCAACAGCTCGTCATCGGCAGTAACGCCTGTCAGACCATCCGCAAGACCAATGATCACGCCACGATAACCCTCATCAGCAACAAGTAGATCAGAGCCCTTGCCTAACACAAAATACGGCACTTCTCGCTCGCGACAAATCTCAAGAATCTCAGCAAGTTCAGCCGCATCCTCAGGAATCACGTACAGGTCGGCGGGACCACCAATCTTGAAAGTCGTATGCTCACTCATAGGTTCATTGAGAAGAACATCTTCTTCTCCTACTATCGAGCGAAACTTCCACGCCAGACCCTCAAGGTCATAAGCAGACTCCGACATCGTACTCCCGTCCTCGCGGTATAAGACATAACTAGTTTGACAGATTTGGGCTGCTTCGTCACACCAACCAAAGTAATGCAGCATAGGCAAGCATACCCACAACAGCACTCCAAATGAGCGACCCTGTCTTTTTTGCAACAAGAATGACTGGCAGCGCAGCCACAAAAGGCAGTATCCCTGCTTTGGGATCACCCATCAACACATCAGGCTGGATAAGGTCATTTGCCACCAACGCCGCAAAAGCGGCTACTGGTATCAATGAAAATGCTTCCTCAACGCGCTCAGGCAGGGTACGTCCTTTAAGCAGCAAAATAGGCGTCACACGACAAACGAGCATCTCAAGCAAAACGCCCACGTAAATGAGAAGGTAGCTCGCATGGGGACTCATGATTTCACCGCCCCATACACCGTACCTGCTATAACGCCAAGCAATGCCCCGATAAAAACTGCAAGCCCACCCAATCCCACAAGTTTACAAGCAGCAACACCCAACACAGCCACTACCAGCGCAACTACTGCCTCAATGCGCATTTGCTGACCTACCAACAGACAAATAAAAATACTTGTCATTGCAAAAGAGGTAATCTCGGTTGGCAATGCAAGCAAGGGTCCGACCATTGCACCGACACAGTTTGCCGTCGCCCAAGAAAACATACTTTCAAGATTTATCGCCAACGCATCTTGAGGAGTCCAATCCTCACCAACGCGTGAGAGCTTGTCGAGATTGATACCAAATGTTTCGTCAGTTACCGTAGCCGAAAAAACTACCGTGAGTAGCCGGCTTGTCTTGCGAAAAAAAGGTGCAAAGGCCGCCGAATAAAGTACTTGGCGCGTGTTAACCAGCGAAATCGAAGCGATAATTGCAAGCGGACTTGCCCCTGCAAGCACCATATTAGGAAACATAAACTGACCCGCGCCTGAGTAGACCGTTGCGCTCACGACAAAACAAGCCCATGCGGGAACGCCCACCTGAGCCGCAAGAATGCCACTCGGCAGACCAATGGCCAGATAGCCCAACATTACAGGCAATGCCACAGGAACCGTTTTTCTAAGTCTCTCAATCATGCAAAACATTCTAATGGCTTGCGATACTTTATTGCGACAAAGTGTGCGGCGGCACAATTACATCAAAGCGCACCGTTTTACCCGAAAGACTGTAACTAGGACGCGAAGCCGCAAGCGTTGGTGCCTTGATAGGTCGCTTAATAACCACTTTACGCGGGTTTGCTGCAAGCGCCGCATATAACAGTGCTACTTCATCAGTGCAAGGCTGCTCAAGATGATGTAAGAGCTGGAATTTCTTCTTGGCTGCAGCTGACTTGGTACGACTGGGAAACATAGGATCGAGATAGACTACATCCACCTTGTTTGCCCAATCGGGTAGGGCGTCAATACTGTCTTTTTCAAAGAGCTGCATGCGTGCGACGATGGACGCTAGCTGGGGTACGTTCGCCGCTCGTTGTAAACCGTCACGCAACAATGCCGCAATGACTGCATCGCTTTCAAAAAGCAAAACCTTACAACCGGCAGCAGCAAGAAGCAGCGAATCTTCACCCAGACCCGCTGTGGCATCAATCACTACAGCTTGTGTAACACCTTTGATACGCGCTGCTCGCACCAATAATTCATGCGCCAGCCGATCCTGTCGCAGACGCGGTAGCAGAGCCGTAAAATCACAACTCAACTCCATTGTGCCGTCAGTTAAGACCAAACCACATTCGCCTTTAGTGAGTTCGAGCTCTGCTTGTCTTGCTTTCTGCTGCGCTTGCCTTAAGTCTGCGTCCATCAAATTGCCTGTACAAAGCTATGCCTATACGCGTTTGGCAAAGAAAGACACTGCAATAGCACCAGGACCAGCATGCGTACCAATAGTGGCACCCATAGGCCAAACGGGCGGCTTGCTTGCAGCACCCTCCCAAAGGTGATGGTTGTCATTGATGTATTTCTCGGCAAGATGCGCAGAGGTGCCGGCATAGCCCACATTAATAGGCAGCTCGTAATCGATACCGCCCACCTCTTCAATCTTTTGGTTGAGCAGGTTTTTGCCATTTTTGGAGCCGCGCGCTTTGCCCAAAATACCTACAACGCCATCACGAACCTCAACTACGGGCTTGATAGAAAGCAGGGTACCCACCGCAGCAGCGCCTCCTGTAAGACGGCCTCCGCGACGCAGATACTCAAGTGTGTCAAGCAACACCACGATGCGCAAATCGCGCTTGCGCAGCTCGAGCTCCTTGACAATTTGCTCGCAGCTCATACCTTCGCCAGCCATGCGCAGCGCCCACTCTACTAGCGCACGCTGACCCACACAGGCTGAACCCGAATCAATGATATGCACGCGCGCCGCATACTCAGGATCGCTCGCTGCAATTTCGGAAAGTGCGAGCTGAGCGCTCTGATAGGTACCTGAGAGTCCAGATGCGAGTGTAATGACTACAACATCATCGTTGGCCTCGCGAGCTGCCAGATACGCATCGCGAAAAAGGCCAGGGGCAGGCTGGCTTGTCTTGGGTAACGCATCCGTTTCAACCAGCAACTCGTAAAAACGCTGCGGAGTCAAATCAACACCATCAGAATAGACTTTTGCAGTTGTACCTTCACCAAAGGTAATAGACAGAGGAACAACCTCAAGGCCTTGTTGAGAACCTTGAGCAATATCGGATGCGGAGTCAGTAATGATGCGGATTGACATAGTTTACCTCCACTTCACTGCCGACCAAAGGACCGGCATTCGTGCCTGTAATTCACCTAACAAGTGCATTTTGACGCGAAAAGCCTTAACCCAAATGCTAGAAAAGCCTCAACTCAAATGCAAAAAAGCCCTAACCTAAACGCGAAAAACTCAACTCAAACGCTTCTTAATAGGATACTCAAATAGCAATTGTGCCGTCTACTTCCTTGAAATGATAGTATGAGCCAACAATGTTTGCGGTAAAAGTATGAGCCCTTTAATTATTTGGCGTGGGTGAATAGCCCGCACCAAGGTTGCAACATGTCAAGGGCAACTGACGAAAGGTTGGATGTGAAAACTGAAGTCCCAACAAGCTCTCCTGAAAAGCCCACGATTGGTGAGACTCCTCGTGAACTTACTGTCACTGGCCTCATAATAGGCATCATTGGCTGTGTCATCATCACAGCCTCATCTGTCTATACCGCGCTTAAAATGGGTGCGCTCCCTTGGCCGACGATTTTTACCTCAATTACGGCACTCACTTTGCTGCGCGCTTTTGGTCATCGCAGCTTGAGTGAGGCAAACGTCACACAGATCATTATGTCTGCGGGCTCAATGGTTGCTGGTGGTCTCGCATTTACCATTCCAGCAGCTTGGATGCTCGGTATGGCTGACCGCGTAAGCTGGGTAGTAATGCTGCTAGTGGCACTAGGCGGTACATTGCTGGGTCTCAGCTGGACAGCACTCTTTCGCCGTCGTTTAGTGGAGCGCTCTGGATTGGAATACCCCATCGGTATTGCTGCGGCTCAGACACTAGAAGCAAGTACAGCTGGCGGCAGTACAGGCAAAAAACTCTTTGGCTCAATGGCAGTAGCTGGCCTTTGGAGCATTGCGCGCGATGTATTGGCTCTCATGCCTCCCATCGTGGCTCAGCTGCCCATCCCTGGCATTGCATTTGGCATCTATAACTCACCAATGATGCTTTCTGTTGGCTTTCTTGTAGGTGGTAGCGCTGTGGCGTTTTGGTTGGGCGGTGCCCTGTTTGCCAACTTTGGTCTCACGGTGGGCGGCACTGCACTGGGACTTTGGGACCTCGCTACAGCAAGCCGCATTGTGCCAAGTTTGGGTATGGGTCTGATGATGGGATCTGGTGCAGGCGTTATTGTCAAGGACATCATTCCTCAGTTCATTCACTTCCTGCGTGAATCCAAGCATGGCGATGCAGCTCAGAGTAGCGATACTGCTGAGTCTTCTTGGCTCTCTCGTACCGACGCAGGCGCCTTAGGTTTGCTGGTAGCTGCAGCGGCACTGCTCATTTGCTTTGGCTTGGGGCTAGGTCCTGTAGCAACACTCGTTATTGTGGCGCTAAGCTTTGTGACCACTATCATGAGTGCACAGTCTGTTGGCCAAACTGGCATCGATCCAATGGAAATTTTTGGCCTTATTGTTTTGCTGGCCATTGCTGCTTTGGGAGAAGCTGATGAAGTTAAGCTTTTCTTCGTCGCAGGTATTGTGGCTGTCGCTTGTGGTCTTGCGGGCGATGTTATGAGCGACTTCAAGACGGGTCAGCTCCTGGGTACCAGCCCTCGTGCCATGTGGAAGGGTCAGGCTATCGGTGCTCTGCTTGGCTGCGTAATTTCGGTTGCTGTTATGGCAGCACTGCTTGCGGCACATGGTGCGGACGCCTTTGGTCCTGGCAAGGAATTTGTTTCGGCTCAAGCTTCTGTTGTAGCAACAATGGTTGCCGGCATCCCAAGCCTACCTGCCTTTATCACCGGTATTGTTGTAGGAGTAGTATTGCACTGCTTTGGTCTACCCTCAATGATGTTAGGACTGGGTGTTTACCTGCCACTTTATCTGTCGCTCACCGCTCCTATTGGGGCACTTGTCAAGTTTATCTATGATCGCATACGTCCTCAGGGCAAGGGCGAAGAAGACGGTATTGTCATAGCCTCTGGTCTGCTTGGTGGAGAATCCATCGTCGGCGTTGTGATCGCATTGATTGCTGTCGCCACTGGTTTGCTTGCCTAACGTCTAAGCGTGGCGCGCGTCGCAGACTGTAGGCGCGCGCCACAACCCTATGCCGCTCACATAACCTCATATCATCCTCGACTCCACGCTGCTCTCGTATCCCCCTATCGCAAAGGGTTCATTTTTCTCCGATTCTCAAATTGAAACCTGCGCATTTGCAATTTCGAACGACGGTTTTGAACCGCCTGTATAAATGAGCAGCAAAAGACAAGCAGATTGCTTATATTTCAGATGAACTTAAGAAAAGCTTAGGGAATCACATACCTCTTGACTAGGTTTGGGCACCATCATAGTGTCATCGACAAACAGCACAGGTGTTCAAGGAGGGACATCATGTGGGAACGTTATGAACTAAAGGAAAAGGCCAAGAGTAGTCTTCGTGCCAACTATTGGAAGACCGTCCTAGTTGCTTTTTTGGTAGCAGCAATTGCAGGAGCTGGCATGGGTGCTGGCGCTGTTTCAGCTGCTAATGCGGCACTTCAGGGTGCCGTAGCGGGCGCTGGCAGCGCAGGTTATGCAGGTTATGTCTCAACTGAACACTACACCAGTAGCGACCCAGAATTTTTCAACGACTTCGATACAGACTCCGAATACGGCTTTGGGGAGGATTCTGGATATAACTTTGGCGAAGATGAGGATAGCTTCGTCATGAATAACTCAGATATGGCCTTCCATCACCACAAGTACGCCGATTCATCCCTGCCTGCCATTGCACTTCTACCCGTTATTACTTTGATCATCTTGATAATTGTTGTGGCTATCGGCGCTGCAGCCGCGTTGCAAATTCTTATCTACAACCCCTTGCGTGTTGGTATTAGCCGCTTTTTCCTGCGCAATCTCAATCAACCAGCCAATGTAGCCGAGGTTGGTCGTGGCTTTGACCGCAACTTTACCGAAAACTTCAAAACGCTCTTCTTTATGGATCTGTACATCTTTGGTTGGTCCCTGTTGTTAGTCATTCCCGGTATCATCAAGTTCTACGAGTACCGCATGATTCCGTATCTGTTGGCAGATGACCCCACCATGACCCGCGAGCGTGCTTTTGCTGAGAGTCGTCAGATGATGGACGGCAATAAGTGGCAGACCTTTGTACTGGACTTATCCTTTATCCCTTGGCATCTGCTCGCTGGCTTGACCTTGGGCATTCTCGATATCTTTTATGTTGAGCCCTACATTCAGATGACTTACGCTGCTCTCTATGAGGCTCTACGCTATGGCACAAGCCCGTCTTCCCTGCCCTTTACTGCAGATGAGCAAAACAGCAGTTGGAACAGTTACACCGATCGTGGTCCTGTACCCCCTACGGTAAGCTATCCCATAAGCACTATTTCCGTAGTTCCAGCTCCTATCGAAACTCCCGCCGATGAAGATTCCACTCTAGAGTCCGCTACAGAACAATCCACTGAAATCGCCAATGATGAGAGCGCCGCTGGTGACGAGGATACTGCTGATGGTGAAGACGCCGCTGGTGATGAAGGCGCCGCTAACGATAAGGGTGCCGAAAGCAACGAGGACGATAGTCCTAATAGCCCTAGTGCAAGCGATACCGACGAAACGGCGCTCCTCTAAGCGAGACTCGCCTAACGCTGAGCTTGCATATTACTTTCTAGCGTTACCATTTGTCTTGAGACGCGCCGCCCGGGCATTGCGCTCGAGCGGCGCCCGTGTAGTTAAAGGGGAAATCACATGAGCAGCAATGAGCGCCGTTGCATCTTGATTGCAGATGATGAAGCAGAGATTCGCGAAGTTTTACGTCTCTACCTAGAAAATGCTGGTTTTCAGGTAGTAGAAGCAGCAGATGGTCAAGAAGCACTAGATGCTCTTGCAACTCAACCCATTGACTTGTGCCTATTGGACATCATGATGCCCAAGGTTAATGGTTATGAGGTTCTACGTCAGCTGCGTGCCACAGCACCCACACCCGTAATTTTGATTTCGGCAAAGGGACAAGATGCTGAGCGTGTCATTGGTCTGGATTTAGGTGCCGACGATTATTTAGTTAAACCCTTTAATCCTCTAGAGGCAGTCGCACGCTCCAATGCATTAATGCGCCGCGTTTACGCTATTGACGCACAGCCTCTCCCCTCCCAGCCTGTAGCTACAGAAATAGCGGGTACCAATACAGCCACAGCATCCACTCAAACTGAGAGTGACGCAAATCGCCAGCTCAGCGTGAGAGACCTTGTACTTGACTTAGATGCCTGTGAACTCACCCGTGCGAGCGAACCCATCGAACTCACTTCGGTAGAATTCCGTGTGATGGAACTTTTAATGGAACACCCTGGACGCGTTTTTACCAAACAGCAAATTTACGAGAAAGGCTGGGGAGAGACCTACATGGCTGCTGAAAATAACGTCATGGTATGCATTAGCAAGCTTCGCGCCAAGCTCTCCGACGATGCAAATGCCTATATCCGCACCATTCGTGGTCTTGGCTACCGTCTGGAGCGCTAGGTTATGGCACACAACACCGAGCCAAAAGTACCACCTAACAACGTCAATGAACTTGGATCCTTTAACAAGTATCTCAGCGTTAGGTTTTTGTTGGTATGTAGTTTGGTGGTCTTTGTCGAATGGATTGTTTGGCCCTTCGCTAACAGAATTGTTTTCCGACATTCCTTTTCACTTATCAACTCGGCAATTCAGGGTAATTCAGCAGCTTGGAGTCACGGCATCGCCACTTTACTCTTTGGCATGTCGTTGATATTGGCTCCCCTTATTATTGGTTCATTGCTTTTTGTTCGCATGATAGAACGTCGCGTCAAGCAGGAGCAGCATAAACGCGATCTTGAACAAGCAAAACTCTACGCAAGACGCAATCTCATGATTACCGATATGGCTCACGATTTGCGCACACCCGTAATGAGCATTGGCGGTCTTGCTCAGGCACTGGCAGATGGTCTAGTAAGTAAACCTGACGACCAAGAACGTTATCTGCGTTCCATCCAAGCAAAGGCTGCTCGTATGGGTCGTCTGACTGATGTACTTTTTGATTTTACCAAGCTCGAAAGCGAGGGTTATACTCTCAATCGAAAGCGCTGCGACCTACCCCAAATCGTACTGAGAGAAGCGGCTGCTAGTTATACCGATGCTGAAGAAGCAGGAATAACACTTGAAGTAGAGGTGCCTGAGGCTCCACTTCCCATCTATGCTGATGCGCATCAACTCGGTCGCGTTTTTGCCAACCTCATCACCAATGCCATCAGGCACAATCCCGCTGGTACCACCATCTACGTGGGACTTGTTCGTCTTGCAGGGGCTGTGGCTATCGTTATCGGCGATACAGGTGTGCCAATCGCTGGAGATACGGATGTACTTTTTGAACCTTTTTCACGCGGTGATATGGCACGCAGCACTAGTTCAAGTGGTAGTGGGCTGGGTCTTTCCATTGCAAAAAAGATCGTCGACCTTCATGGATACCAAATACGCCTCGATCAGCCATACGGATGGCTCACCAAGGCGTTTGTAGTAACTTGCACTATTGAAGACTAAGACTGGCTCGATACACTAACCTTGCGTCAGGCCCTAGTCTGCCCAGAACATTTGAACTCAAACACCCATTTTCACAATGTGTTAGCCCTTCACATTTCCTTAATTACAATGCAAGCCTCTTCATTAAGGCGCATATTGATAGCAAAACAGCGCATACGTAATATATGGCCATCCTTTACAAGCTATAAATATTAAGACTGCAGTTCATTTAGGCTATTTTTCTCATTTCTTAAGAAAGCGTAAGCTTAGATGTAAGGTTTTCCTAAGATTTTCCTCCTACCATTAAAGCCGTTTCTTATCACATTGCTGCATGTAGAGAGAGGCTTTAGTCGTGGAAAAGGCACACATCCTCATTGTCGAAGATGATGCAGATATTCGTGAGGGCATCCATATCTTGCTTGCCAACGAAAATTACGAAGTGTTTGAGGCTTCTTCTGGTGAAAAAGGTCTTGAACTTTTTGACAAGCAGCCCAATATTGATTTGGTGATTTTGGACATTATGATGCCTGGCATGTCCGGCATCGAAGTTTGTCGTGAACTCCGCCGTCGCTCCACTTTGCCCATTTTGTTTCTCTCGGCAAAAACACAAGATGCGGACAAGGCATTAGGACTGGTTTCTGGAGGAGATGACTATCTCGCAAAGCCCTTCTCCTCCGTCGAACTGCTTGCTCGTGTCAACGCTCTGCTTCGCCGCTATCACGTTTATCAAAACCAAGACGAGCAGGACGGATCTCATGATAACGCCACTATCATTCGCGATAATGTCGAGCTTGATTTGCGCGGAAAGAAAGTCCTCCGCGACGGCAAGCCTGTTGTGCTCACAGATACGGAATATGGCATCCTGTCTTTCTTGGCTAATGGTCGTGGCACCGTATTTTCCGCTCAGGAGATTTACGAAAATGTCTGGGGCAAAGCCTATGATCGCTCCGTTAATGCCACCCTTATGGTGCACATTTCCCGCCTGCGCAACAAGTTAGAGACTGATCCTAAAGATCCTCGCCTCGTACGTACTGTGTGGGGAAAGGGTTATCGCTTTGAGTAATCGCCTAGTACAGGCAGTTCGTAAACTGCCCTCCTCGATTTATTATCTCCTCACCCGAGGAGGGCTTGAGCATAGACTTGCAAAACTGGTGCTCTTCTGCGCGGTAGCCATGCTGGTCTTTTATCACGCCATGATGCCTCTCGTGCGTTGGCTCAGCACATCAAGTGCATTTCACCACTCCTTTGTTGAATCACAGATTACCGACGATGTAAATTTGCTCCAATACAAACTTGACCACAAACCCTCAGGTACAAACGACTTTGACATCATTGATACATGGAACCAATTTGACTCGCATACCCGTTTTGCCGCAATTACCGAGAGTGGCTCGGTTATCTATCCCTTTGCACTCAGTGGCAATATTAAATCCCCCATCAACGACAATGAATATGACGTCGCAGAGCTTAGTTTTTCGGGTAATCGCGCAGTTACAGCCTACGTTATCAACGATTACGACTACGTATTTTTTGCTCTACTCTCAATAGGCATGCGCGTGCTCTCGGTCGTACTCTTTCTTGCTATTTTTATCTGGGGCGTACGCCGCCGTATTGCTTATATTTTTCAGCTTGAAGAAGAAATATCCCATATCGAACAAGGTGATCTTGATACCAAGATCACTATCGACGGCGAAGATGAGTTGGCATCACTCGCCGAAAAGATGAATGATGTGCGCCTTGCACTTGCTGAGCGCGTTCACAGCGAAGAAACGGCACTTGCCGCCAACCACGATCTCATTATGACTATTTCTCACGACATACGCACGCCGCTAACCTCACTGTTGCTCTACACGCAAATCCTTAAGGCAGCCAACCCCGAAGACCTACCAAAAATGATCCGTTACCTCGATAAAATCGACAACCGTGCACTACAAATCAAATCTTTATCTGATTCACTCTTCGAACATTTTACTGTTGGAGCAAGACAGCAGGAGCACCAAGAAGAAGGGCCTTTTGCCATTATCATGAGGGATTTGATATCCAACCTTGTGGCCACACTCGAAAATTCTGGCTTCCGGGTCGTTGCTACGGGCACTGCTAAAGGTGCCGATATGCTTGTCAACATTCAAAAGCTCGATCGTGTCATAGATAACATTTTGTCCAATATGCTCAAATATGCCGACCGTACTCAACCTATTCGTATCAATGCAACTAGTTTGGGTAATAAGTGGCAGGTGCGTTTTAGCAATACCATCGCACCAGACTTTGCTCAACAAGAAAGCACAGGGATTGGTATCAAAAATATGCGCAGACTAATGGCAGCACTTGGTGGTACGTACACCGAAAAAACCACCATTGATGGTATCTATATCTCTACCCTGATTTTTCCCATTGCACCAGAAAATACTTTAACTACCACTAACCCCGCAAAGGAGAACTACAAGCTCTCTAAGCAGATAAGTTAGCACCTTGAATCTCGACACATTGCTAAAGCCGCACACCACGGAAGGAAAAGTATGACTTATACGAATGTTCTTCAATGGCTTGAGGAGTCAGCCCAACAGTACGCTGACAAGATTTCATATGCCGATGATAAGAAAGAACTGAGCTATTCTGAGCTCCTCACTCAAGTTCAAAGCGTAGGCAGCACGCTCGCACGGCATGGCAAAGCACAGCAGGCGGTAGCCGTTCTGTTACCTCGTGGGGTAGATCAGGTTGTAGCGCTATTGGGTATCGTCGCTGCTGGTGGCCATTATGCCATCCTTGATGCTGAGTCTCCTCGCGAGCGTCTGGTAAGCATCGTCTCGTCTTTTAAACCTGCAGCTATTTTGGTCTGCGATCAGACTGCCAAGCTTGGAGAAGAACTGCTTCCCGGCGCTTGCATCACTATTGACGGGGCAGTTGCGGGCGACATTGATACCACCGTGCTAGCCGATATTCGTAGCAAGACCTGCGCCAACGATTTGCTTTATGTGCTCTATACCTCGGGTTCAACTGGCACACCCAAAGGTGTCATGGTAAGCCATGCCAATGTTATTTCCTATGTCAGCTGGTTTGCCGAATGCTTTGACATCAGCGATGAAACCATATTTGGTAGCCAGACACCGCTGTACTTCTCGATGTCTGTCTCGGATATGTTTGCCACCATTCGCCAGGGCGCCACGATGTACATCATCTCCAAGCGTCTCTTTAGTTGGCCAGTACCCCTAGTAAACTGGCTTAATGAGCGCAAAGTCAATACTATCTATTGGGTACCAACCGCTCTTGGGATGCTTTCTCGTTGGGATGTGCTATCAGTCGCTCCGTTAGAACATATCCGCAAAGTTCTCTTTGCCGGTGAGGTAATGCCCACGCCCACGCTCAATTATTGGATGGACAAGCTACCCGAGGCAAAATTTGCCAATCTCTTTGGTCCCACCGAAACTACCGATATTTGTACCTATTACAAGGTCAACAGACGTTTGTCTGACGAAGAGTCACTGCCCATTGGCCGTGCCTGTGAGGGTATGAAAGCTATTGTCATGCGCGAGGACGGCCAAGAAGCCGGCATTGATGACGAGGGCGAGCTTTATGTAGGCGGACCTTTTGTTGCCTTGGGATATTTGGGTGACGCCAAGCGAACCTCAGAAACCTTTGTTGCCAATCCGCTAGATGCAAATGACCCACAGCTCTACTACCGCACCGGTGACATTGTGCGACCTGCTAGCGATGGCGATTTGCGCTATGTCAGTCGCAGAGACTTCCAAATTAAACGCAGCGGCTACCGCATTGAGCTAGGTGAAATTGAGGCTGCCGCAGCTGCATGTGAGGGTGTCGCAAGCTGCGCTGCTATCTGGGAACCTACCCAAGGTCATATTGTTATCTTTGCTTCAGGCAACAAGCTCAACAAAGACGAGCTACACAAGCAGCTGACTCATCGTCTGCCCACATACATGATGCCTGACAACATCAAGTTACTGCCTACACTGCCTCTTAATGCCAATGGCAAAATTGACCGTCATGCTTTGCTTGATGCTTGTTATGTGTAGCTTTAACTGCAGTTTTTCGCTTCTATATACTGTTCAATGGTAATTTTTCAAGAAAAGGGGAATGTCATGGACGAAATCAAAGAGCAAGTACACGATATGCTGCAGGAGATCCTTCCTGATGTCGATATCGACAACACCGATGACCTCGTTGGATCGGGTGCCATCGACTCGATGACTTCTATTATGCTCGTTAGTGCTATCGAAGACGAGTTTGAAGTTCGCGTGTCTCCCCTAGAAATGACACCCGATAACTTCGCATCTGTTGGTTCCATCGCGGCACTTATTGAGCGCCTGCTCGACGAATAGAGTTTAACGTGTCCCTCACAGCCTGGAAGGGTCTGGCGCTCTATCTTGGAGCGTTCCTCCCCCTTGTCTACATAGCTTATTTCATTGTCCCCAAGCGTTGGCGCTGGATAGTCCTGTTGGGCGCCAGCTACGCTTTCTTCTGGAACTCCAGCAAGATCTTGGTGGTCTATCTAATCGCAGCTACCTTGGTAACCTGGGGCAGCGGACTGCTTATTGAGCGGGCAAAAAATTCCATCCAAAAGCCTGAGGGACGTAAAGAGACCCGCGACGAACGCAAGCAACGCCGCGCTATCACACAAAAGCGTATGCGCTTGGTATGCACAATCGGTACCCTCATTTTGCTGGGTATTCTTGTGGTGCTAAAGTACGGCAGCTTTATACAGGGGGTTTTTATTGAGCTCTTTAAGGCCGACGCCAAGCTGCCACTGGCAAAAGTTGCACTACCACTGGGCATCTCGTTTTACACGATGTCTGCTGTGGGCTATGTTATCGACGTATATCGAGGTAAATACGCCGCCTGCCACAATCTAGGGACCATTGCCCTATTTTTATCCTTCTTCCCTACACTCACCGAAGGCCCCATCGGACGCTTTGATGAGCTCGCGCCGCAGCTACGCGCTGGAGAGATTGCTCGTGGTGAGCGTCTGGTCTATGGTCTGCAGCTCATTGTGTGGGGCATGATAAAAAAGATTGTAATTGCCGATCGTATTGCACCTTTGGTAGGCATGATTTTTACCGACCACACCAAATACGAGGGCGTTATGGTAATCATTGCTGCAGCGCTCTATACTCTGCAGCTCTACGCTGATTTCTCGGGTGTTGTGGATATTGCCCGTGGCAGCTCCGAACTCTGCGGCATCACGTTGGCACAAAACTTCCGTCAGCCTTTCTTCTCAAAAAGTGTAAATGAATTTTGGCGTCGTTGGCACATGACGCTGGGTGGCTGGCTGCGCGACTACGTTTTTTATCCCGTATCGCTGTCAGGCGCCACTAGGTCGCTTTCCACTTGGGCGCGTAAGCATCTTAAAGGCAACGCCGTTCGCATCGTACCAACCATTTTGGCTCTGCTTGCCGTATGGTCTGCCACAGGTATTTGGCACGGTGCCGACTGGAAATACCTAGCCTATGGCCTGTACTACTTTGCACTAGTCATGGTAGGTATGCTGCTGGAACCCTTGTTTGTAGCTTTCTTTGAGCGCACTGGTATCAAACGCGATGGTCTGCTTAATAGTGGCATCGCAATGGTACGCACCATAGCCTTGGTCATCATCGGCATGATGCTGTTCCGCGCCGATACACTCGCTGACTTTGTGCAGATGTTTAAGTCTATCTTTGCTGGCCCCGGTACCGAACCCCTCGTTAACAATCTGTGGCTCAGTTTCCGCGTCTCTGATGCCGATCTCAATATTGCGCTTATTGGCGGCGCGTTGATGCTTGCTGTCGATATTACCCATGAGTTTGATGTCGCTCTGCGACCATTGCTGCTCAGGCATGGTACAGCACTGCGCTGGGCAGTAGGCATCGCCTTGGTCGCTTTTATGCTGACCTTTGGAGCCTATGGGCCTGGCTATGATGCCATTCCCTCGATTTACGCCAACTTCTAGGATGAATCATGATTGAAGAAAAGAAGAACCGCGATATGGCTACTGATGCGCAAAATGCAGATGGGCAAAAACCTTCTGCCGAGGGTGGAAACTCAAACGCGCCATCTCTCCTGCATGGCATTGTGCGCTCGTTGGGATTTATGGCTGTGCTCTATGCAGTTCTGCTGGTGCTTTCTGCTGTAGTGACACCGCGCAACCCTGTAGTTACGCTGGGTCTACATTTCCCCAGCCAGTTTGATTACACACAGCTGGACCGTAACAGTCTTGATCTTATCTTTGTTGGCGACTCAAGTGCACAGAGCAGTTTTGCTCCTGAGATTATTGAAGAACGAACAGGTGTCCACTCATACAATTCTGCTCGTCCGCTACAAAAGCTCGCCGAGTCAGTTGAGATTGCCGACGACACTTTTAACTATCACCACACCAAGATTGTCGTTGCCGAAACCAATAACTTTTTCCATCGCACGGGCATTCGTATGGTGATGCAGGATATTGGCCGCAGGGTCTGCCCCCTGCTGCGCTACCACAATAACTGGAAGCTCATTGCGGGCGGTCATATGAACGACAATCCCATCGGTCTTGCGCCGCATATGGGCTACAAAAAGAAAAATCATGTAGTCCCTTATAAGGGCGGCGATTACATGAAGGACAAAGGCAACAAGATTTCCTTGACTCCCATTGCCGAGTACTACCTCAACGACCTAAAGAAAAGTTGCGAGGAACATGGCGCGATATTAGTACTGGTCAGCGCCCCAAACGCTCGTGAGTTTAGTTTTGCGAGGCATGTTGAGCTTGCACGTTGGGCAAAAAAGAACGGTGTGAAGTACTACGACATGAACATGCCGTCCTCTAAGGTTGGTATCGACTGGTCAGTCGATTCGCGTGATGGTGGTACGCATCTTAATTTTGCGGGTGCCACCAAGGCTAGCAATTGGCTTGCCGATCGTCTTTACGCCGACTTTGGTATTGGCAATCAACCTGCTAAGGACTAGAAAATGGCAGATGGTTCAAACTTCGGAATCCAGACGCGAAAAACACCAGGTCAGGATTTTATAAAAGTCGAAGTTTGAACCATCTGTGGTTGAGGGTGTGTTTGACTGCGTGCTGCCAACACACGAGGCTGGCTTAGCGGGCTTTTCTTATAAAGAAAAACTCGGTATCCGTAGAAAGAGTGTCGGCAAAGTGCCAATCTGGAGAGTCAAAATGCTTGAGCTCCTCGGGCACTTCAATTTGGTGAACCGCGGCATAGCGCACCATTTCACCGCGAGCCATCTTGCAGTAAACGCCTTTTTGCACCAGACCGCGCGGGGTTTCAACTACAAAATTGCAGCTAACCATCCGGTCTTGCGGCATCAGATAGCGCTTGAGCATGCGTGAATATTCCTTGGAAGCAAGATTAACAATCACATGGTCAGCACCTGCACCACGCATTGCTTCTTGGTAGACAGTATCGCTCCAATACTCGTAAAGACTACGCGTACCAGCTACCTGTGCTTTTTCTTGCATCTCTAGGCGATAAGGCACCACACCATCAAAGGGTCGCAACGCACCATATAATCCCGAAAGTATAAGCAGGTGATCCTGCAGATAGGCAAGCGGTTCTTCTTCCAAAACACCAGCCGCAAGATAGCTAAAAGCAATTCCGTCATATGACAAAATCGCAGGTACAAGTCCTCGCTCTAGATTTGCATGCGCAACAGCATCATAAGCTGCCTGTGCAATAGAGTCGCTTGTCTTCCACAGAGACTTTGCTTCCTCATAAGAAAGCGACTGCAACCACTCAAGCACTGTTTGCGCCTGTGCAAGAAAAAGCGGCTTTGTGAGCAGAGCAAGATCATCCGTCTCACTCTGCATGCGTTTTGCTGGGGAAAAGATAATCCTCATTGCGGGGACAATCTCCTAAGCATCAAGTAACTCAAGGGTGTCTTGGGGGTTTTCTGCGGCCTTAACCTTGGTCTGCACATATGCAATGCAACCTTCCTCATCAATAAGGAAGGTGCTGCGCACAATGCCCATGTAGGTTCTGCCATAGTTCTTCTTTTCCTGCCATACGCCATACATCTCGATAACTTTGTGCTCAGGGTCAGATAATAGAGTAAAGGGCAGATTAAACTTCTCCTGAAACTTCTTGTGTGATGCCACAGAATCTTTGGAAACTCCTAGTACAACAGCACCCTTCTCAAGGAACTGAGGATAATGCTCGGCAAAGCCACAGGCCTGCTTGGTACAGCCCGAAGTATTGTCTTTGGGATAAAAATACAAAACGACTTTTTTACCACGATAATCGCTCAGCTTGTGAGCCACACCATCTTGATCTGGCAGCTCAAAGTCTGGTGCAATGGTTCCAATTTCTAACATATCCCTCCTTTTAAAGCAGGGACGCAACGCTATTGCGTCACGCCCCGTTTGGATTTATCTGACGCTACTCATTGCATCATGACACAGCTGTGTCATGATACGTCTGCAAACCGTCTACTTATAAGAATAAAAACCCTCGCCAGCATTGATACCAGTCTTGCCCTCTGCAATCATGGCCTCGATCTTCTTGATAAGGATATTGTGAACATCGTTGGGGTCATCAGTGGTGACCTGCATCTTGGCGATATTAAGCACCGTAGCCAGGCCAACGATATCAATGATGCGGAACGGACCATGAGCGGCACCTGTAGCAATCTCCCAGACCCGGTCAATATCCTGGGGACTCGCAACATCCTTTGCCCAGAGCATCTGCGCTGCACTCAAGAAAGGTACCAGCATGGAGTTGAGAACATAACCCGGCTGTTCTTTGTGCATTTGAATGGGGACCATAGCAATGTCTTCGGAGTACTTTACGAGTTGCTGATAAGCATCATCACTGGTGCCGGGGTGCGGCATAATCTCAGCAGTGTTACCAATCCAGATGTTATTAGCAAAGTGATAGCCCAAAAACTTTTCGGGACGCCCGGTCTTCTCGGCAAAAGAGCTGGGCAACAGGGTCGAAGAATTAGTCACTACGATAGTCTTCTCGGGAAGGTGCTTCTGGAGCTCCTCATAGAAGACAACCTTCTGCTGAGGATCTTCAGCGACAGCCTCGATAACAAGGTCAGCATCGCCAAAAGCCTCGTCCCAATCTGTGGTTAAGGTGAGATTGGCACGGGCAGCCACAGCAGCAGCCTTAAGCTCGTCAATATGCGCATCGGTAGCCTCTTCGGGCTTGCCAAACCCAGGAGCCCATTTGCTCTTGTCAGTCTTTGCAGCCTCGAGGCTGGCAACATAAATACCCTGTAGACGATCAAGCTTGGGCTCGCAACGACCAATGGAGGCCTCACTGCGCAACCAAATGGTAACGTCAAAACCCCTAAAAGCACTTTGGTAGGCAATCTGGCTGCCTAGGACACCGCCACCAGCAATGGTGACCTTTTTAATACTCATGATTGACTCCTTTCAAAGAGCTGTAGAAGAATAACGAAGTAAGTCGCTAGGATTTTATTAGCCACGCGCTTCGTCAGCCATGAGCCAAGTTATACCCCTCGCTACACGTAAATAGACATCAGAAAAGTGATTGCCAGGGTTGTTTTGGTAAATGGTGCGTATTTTCTGTTCAGCGTAATGGCGGACAAGAATTTCATAGATTTCAGCATTCCCACGAAGGATTTTATTTTTTGTTTTGCTCTCACGGTCACCAAGAGAAAGGTAGATTGCCTTGGGCATAGCGGCTTGAGTGCGCATAGCAAATGGATGAGTAAGCGCGTATTCCTTGAAATCAGGAAACCATAGCGAGCTAGAAACACAGGCCGCCCCCTTGAAAATATCTGTCTGATAGAGCGACCAAAGGGCAAAAAGTCCTGCCAGAGAATAACCTGAAATATATGCTTCACCGTAAGATTTACCTAACTCATACTGAGTAAGGGGTATCACTACACTAAGCAACCAATCTAGGTATGCAGGCGCGCCACCTGTAAAGTGATTTTGATTTCCAAGAACACGATTTGCTTCCCAAGGGGATAGATCCTCATTCCAATTGATATCCGAAATCGTGACTAAGTGGAAAGGTGGACAATCAAGGGCTGCGCATTCTTGTAGGATTTTCCTACCATCGCTATCAAACTCGCTACTAAATACCACTGGTCGTTGTGCATCTTCTGCAGGAAAGATTTTGATAGTGCGATCATCAAGCTTATATTCGATAACTTCTACCATTGCGCTCTTCCCCCGCTTTTCTTAAGCGAGTGAATAAGAGAAACGAGCTGATTTGCTGCCTCGGAGGTCGTTGACCAACTTGTTGCAAACCTCACTAATTGGCGACCATCAGGCCATGTTTCCATAAAACCATAGTCGACCGTTTCATCAAGCTTCGCAATTGTAACCTCATCTGCAAGGAAAAAGACTTGGTTGGTCGGAGCGGGATAAGGCATCTCAAAGCCCTCCTCCGCCAAAGCTACGCGAATCTTGTCAGCTGCCTCAATCGCAGGACGACCCACTTTCGCATAAAAATTATCTTCAAACAAGGCGCCAAACTGCACACCAAGTAGACGACCTTTGGCAAATAGCGCTCCGTGCTGCTTGATCTGCGTGAAGAAGCGAGGGGCAGTATCAGCCTTCGGGAAGACAACTGCTTCACCACAAAGAGCCCCACATTTGGTGCCGCCGATATAAAACGCATCACAGAGACGCGCAAGATCTGGCAGACTTACATCATTTGCATGACAAGCCAACGCATAGGCAAGACGCGCCCCATCTTCAAATAGAAACATCTGCTTTTCATGACAAAAAGCAGAGAGTTCCTCTAGCTCAGAGAGGGAATAAAGCGTGCCATATTCTGTCGGCTGGGAGATATATACCATGCCAGGCTCAACTATGTGTTCCCAGTTGGTATCGCCCTCCCACGCCTCGCGGCAGGCACGCACACGAGCCACATCAAGCTTACCCAACTCACCAGCAACAGCAATTACTTTGTGTCCACTATATTCAATAGCCCCTGCTTCATGCACATTTACATGACCAGAATCCGCAGCTATAACCCCTTGCCACGGCTGTAGCAGCGCGTCAATTACCACCTGATTGGCCTGCGTACCACCACCAAGAAAATGCACTTCACCCTCGGGGCAATTGCATGCCACAAGGATTTTCGCTCGCGCATCATCGCAAAAAGGATCATATCCGTAGCCGCCGACACTCTCCATATTGGTATCAATGAGTGCTTGCAGCAAGCGAGGATGCGCACCTTCCATATAATCAGATGCAAAATGAAGCTTCTCGCCCATATTCGCCCCTCAAGACCAGCGCAGAATCCTAACCTGCACTTTTGTATACATGACGCAGCTCAAGTAAAACTTCACAGCAGAATAACGCGCAAGGGAGCCTTATTCGACCTTGCGCTCCCAATACTCAAAGGCATCACTCCAGGGATCTTTGGATCCGTGCGCACGGAAGTATTCCTCAGCATCATCGGCATATTCCTCAGGGCTATCGTAATCCCAAGGATCAAGTAGCTCAGTTAACTTGTCCCCGGATTTTGATGTACCGGACGCTCGCTTTGCCTTTCGCTCTACACCAGTACCCGAGCGATCAGGAAAAGGGCGCATCCTACCATTTTCATCTCGCCAATAGTCGGTATCTCTGTTACGGCACGCAACGACGATAACCTTGTAATCTTTAATATAGGCTTCATAGATTGCGTCACCTGAATCTGCCGTCCAGCAGTAATAATATGCATCCCGATAACGACCTGAAGTCATTTTCTGCGCGGGCGCACTCGACTCGCCCAGCCATGTTTTGCCAATTAACCTAGCGTCCATTCCGACAAACGGCAGACTTTGAGAAACAGGCTTTCCGCTAGGAGCAAGCTCCTTATCGGGGTCGAGCGCGGGGGCGGGTTCCGATTCAGGCGCAGTGGCGTACTCACCATTTGAGTTGGTGGTAGACACTTCACCCGAACCATTATTGGCACTATTTGCACCAGATTCAGATGAGGAGACCACCGCAGTGTTAGCACTTTCCATCTTTGGTTTTGCGTCCCGTATAGAGCAGGTTTTTACTGCCCATGCCATCAGTATCAATACCAGCACGCCTACCACAACATAACCCATACGGTACGTAAAACCTATTTGCCTGAGCTTTTTCATTTCGCCGTCCTTCGCTCAGCTAGACGTCCGCATAATTACTACTTCCCTCTATTGTAATAACTCAGAATTTGTCACAACGCTGTGACGCTTTTCTTACCAGTTGAAGGGACGATTGCCTCAAAAAGCCGGCAACCTTGACCCCTATTCGCTCTAACGCACGATATGCGCCAATTCATGGGTATTTTTGTTTGATTATTAATGCGTTTATTTTGGTTGCAGTCCAACTACCAGCGCTTTTACGAATACAAAAAATCAAGACAAAACCCGGGGAAACACCTGTCCCAAAAATCAGCGCATCTACCAGCACAAACATACTTGCTCAAATATTGCTTAATGGCGCATATCATGCGTTAGAGCGAATAGGGGTGAAGAAAAGTATATAAACGTATCAAAACGTTCTTCCTTTATAAGATATTTTGCAGTGAAAACGCAGCCTTCTCTCCGTCACTCCACTTTGGTCAAAGGAGGTGTAGAGGGAATTGCTGGCCATACATTTTTTCAACTTCAATGCCAAAGAAAAGGCTCCTTGGATGTTATGGCATCATCCAAAGGGCCTTGATGAAGTTTCAATCCGAAAATCAGGCGTTAGACATCCTCAGCAGCAAATTTCTTGAGCAAATACAAAAACTCTTGAGCATCTTGCGCTGCAATTAACGCATCAACATGCTCGGGATACATAAGCACACTGGCAAGCTCTGCCATTAAATCAAGATGACTGGTATCGTCCACCGCCGCAAGAGTAATGATAAGGCGAACAGGATCATATTCAGCAACACCAAATTTTACGCCTGGCGTAAAGGTTGAAAAATGCACTGCTAGTTCACGGACATTGCCATCGGGTCGCGCATGAGCCAAAGCAACCTGTTTACATAACACAATATAAGGCCCAACACGTTTAACCGAGTCAATCATTGCGTCAATATAAGCAGCAGTAATCTTCCCTGTTTCAAGTAGCGAGCGAGAAGATCTCCTCAGCGCTCGGCACCAATCGGTCTCTGATAAGCCAATCTCAATGTCTGATGTGGTAATAGTCTCTAGCATGATTCTCAATATCCCAATTGAACCGCAGCAAACTGTTTTTGCGTATCTGTAAGATTAAAGTCTACAAGTGAGGATAACACCTTATATGCACCAGAAAATTCACCATGCGCAGTAATTTTATTAGGTACTACTAAGCAAGGCATACCTGCTGCCTTGGCAGATTTAAATCCATTTTCTGCGTCTTCAATAGCCAGACAGTCAGAAGGTTGGCACTTTAACATTTGTGCTGCAACAAGATATGGGTCTGGTGCTGGCTTAATATGATCAAATAATTCCGCCGTAGCTAAGACATTGAAGAAGGGAAGCAAGCCCAGCCGCTTTAAATGGTAGGTTGGCTTTTTACAGGTAGCTGACGTACAAAGGCCGATTTTAATACCTGCAGTCTTTGCCTGATGAATGGTATCTATAACACCTGGCAAAGGAAGGAGATTGTCTGATAGCTCCATAAAATGAGAAGTAGCACGTTTTTCGAAAAACTTGGGATCCTCTATCAGAGCAACCTCCTTCCGCAAAAATTCAAACAACTCATCAGTATTGGCGCCCACACATACAACGTAGTCTTCGAGTTTAAGCTGGTAGTTGTATTCATCCTCTAGCCACGTACGATATAAGTCAAACCAAATACTTTCGGTATCAATAATCACACCATCAAAATCGAAGATAAGGGCGCGCAACATAGTAGTTCTCCTCGTCTTAGAATAATTATCTTTGAGCGTTTCGAGCTTCTACTATTTGCTTAACAATTTCATCATACTCAGGGGCATTAAGATAGTCTGTAATTTGTACCACGGTTGTTTGCGGCTGATGCTCTTGAGCAACCTGAGCTAGCGACTCATGCGTGATAATCAAATCAGCCTCTTGAGGCAGATCAACAACGCGAGCATGGGGTACCGAAATATCTGAGATACCCACTGCTTTGAGCTTACGAGCAACTACATTGGCTCCCATAGCACTGGAACCTAAGCCAGCATCACAGACATACAGAATGGTTTTAATCTTCGCAAAATCAAGCTCTGGTGCTGTTTGATCGGCATCCTGTACTTCGTCCTCTTCACCGTTTGCAAACACTGAATGTACACGAGAGCGCTTGCCCTTCAGTGTTTCCATCTGAGATGCAGCAGCACGCATATTAGCATTCTCAGTTTCAATATCTGTTTCCTTTGAAGCGCGGAGAATAACAGAGGCAATAGCAAACGAAACCGCAGCAGCAGCAAAAATACCCAGCAAGATGAAGAGACGATCGGTACCCGCAGCCATAATCATGATGGTGATGATACTCCCTGGCGAAGAAACGCCTACCAGACCCACATTAAAGAGTGTAAAGATGGTAGTTCCTGTAATACCACCAGCAATTGCAGCAATGACAAGCGAGGGCTTCATAAGGATAAAGGGGAAGTAAATTTCATGAATACCGCCCAGTGCCTCAATAACAACGGCACCATAAGCATTAGCCTTTGCATTACCGCGCCCAAAAACACAGTAAGCAAGCAAAATACCGAGACCAGGGCCAGGATTAGATTCAAGCAAGAACAGCACGGATTTGCCGTATTCAGTAAGCTGAGTTGCTCCCAAAGGAGTCAGAATACCCTGGCCGATGGCGTTATTCAAAAATAGTACCTTGGCAGGTTCAATAAAGATTGCCGTGAGCGGAAGTAGACTATTTTCCTGCAAAAAAGCAACGCCTGCGGAAAATACGACGGAAAGCGAAGAAATGGCTGGAGCAAGCACGTTGCACGCAATTACCGCGATAAGAGCACCAAGAACAGCCACTGTTAAATTGCCAAACAAGAGTTCAAAGCCTACAGGTGTATGAGGTTCAATAACAGCATCAACTTTCTTTAAAAGCCATGCAGCAATAGGGGCGATAATCATAGCACCCAGAAGCATAGAAATATCTGCGCCGATAATAACACCCATGGTGGTAAATGCGCCAATAATACCACCCTTCTCGCCATACACGAGCTTGCCACCCGAGTAACCAATCAAAACAGGAAGTAGATAATTGAGAACCGGGGCTATGAACCCACGGAGCATATCATTGTTGAGCCAGATGGCAAGAGCCGTAATAATGCCCCAGCCCATAAAAGCACCTAAATTGGGAAGAACCATTGCGCTGAGTTTGCCACCAAAGCGCTGCGCTTGGAGACGCCATCCAGCATGAGTCATATCTTGCGCCATTGATACCCCAATCTATATATAATTAATTACGAATATACGTAGCCTTAGAGGTCAACCTCGACACCAGCAGCGATTGAGCGCTCAATAGCGTCAATAACGCGCAGATCATTAAGAGATTCTTCTGCTGTGATAATGGATTTGGTGCCATTGACAATGTTGTCAATAAATGCGGTAACTTCCTCGGATAGATCTCCGTGAGCTTCGCCGTTGATGGTATACCAGTGACGAGAATCGGGGTATTCAATCTTTCCGCTCTCGCTTACAAAACGCACACCATAGTCACAGGAGTCCACATAGGCAACACCCTTGGTTCCCACAAGTTCAACCTTATCATCAATAATGGTTGGTGAGTTTTCGGGAAGAGTCCAGCAAGCTTCCATGCAGCACACAACACCGTTCTCATAGGTAACAAGCGCATAAATTACGTCGTTCATGTTGAACTCTTTAAGCCTGACGCTCCGTGCTTTTGCATATACCTTCACAGGCTTGCAGCCAACCCACCAGTTTAGATAGTCAATATCATGAATCATAACGTGCATACTGAGGTCAGAATGGCCAATATAACGGCGAGGCCCAATGATAGGACTATTACGACGCACGTACGCATGAACAATATCGCCCAGCTCTCCCTGCTCAAGACGATTCTTAATCATAGAGAAGCGTGGATCAAAGCGAAGCAGGAACCCCGTAGTAAAAACCTTGTCATAGTCCTTCAAGATTTCGTACATCGCGAGACCATCTTTAAGCTCCTTGGACAAGGGCTTCTCAAGAAGAATATGTTTCTCATTAGCAACAGCTATTTCTACTGCTTCGCGGTGCATATTATCAGGCAATACAATACTTACTGCATCAATATCAGGCGAGGCAAGCATTTCTTTATAGTCCTTGTAAAGACGTACGCCAGAAAACTCCTCTTTTAGCTGTTCACGGCGTGTGTCATTATACTCACAGAGTGCTACAAGATTTGCCTGTGGGAGACGCTGATAAATCTGAGCATGAAGCGTGCCCATTTGACCAACACCAACAACACCGACATTCACTGAACTCATAATCTCCTCCTTGCCGTTTATTTTTGAAGGCTGGGGTTATACAAGAGTTCTTTGCATATCTTGCCCAACCTTTTTATTGTTGAAGTGTATGGACAAAATACACACGAGGTGCGTGCAAGAAATGCCAGTGTATACGGAAATTGTATCCTCTGTAATTAGTAATTCTTTTTCCACTACCAGTGGCAAACCTCTCAACAAATTCTATGAAGGCTTATGGTGCATCAATATAAGATGAAGATACATATGCCGCATATGCGTACTCCTTCAATTTTGACTCACTACACATATAGTAAAAAGCTTACTGACGCGGCGGGGAGGTGAAATCAGTGCTTCAGCTCAAACGACATAGACAACTGATTGCTCTTCTTGTTGAACACGGACTTCATGCTGCACCAAAAGAGTTAGCCGCACAGCTTAAAGTATCAACGCGTACACTGCGTTCAGACGTAGCTCGTATTTGCCGTGAGCTCAAAATATATGATGCAAAAATTGAAACTGCTCATGGTCAAGGATATGTACTTCGAATTTCTCCTGAGCAGCTTAAACGATTGCAAGAGGATTTGCGCAAAGACCCTCTCATTCCGCTTGAGACTATTGAAGATAGAACCGTCTGGCTTACGGTTGTTCTCCTCATGAGTCACGGTTATGTATCCAAACATGCTCTAGCCGAACAAATTTGTGTAAGCACAACAACCATTGCCAGCTATATACGCCATGTACGCAAGTGCCTTACCCAACACGGATTGGAACTCAAAGCACGTCATAACCTCGGATATGCTGTAACAGGTTCTGAGACATCCATTCGCTCCTGCTTATACGAACTTCTTGCACCCTCAAATGGGCGAGAAGCACTGTCGTTTGATGGCATTCGCGGACGTGCTCTTGATCCCGATATTGTTATGAACATTACCTCAACACTGCAAACCTATTACACGAGTCTCGATGTTCACCTTGACGATTTAACGCTAGGCCTTCTTTCAACTGATGTGGCAATATGCTATCGCCGTGTAAAAGAGGGGTTTACCCTTGAGCCAGATACTTTTGTTTCAGAACCAACCGATAACTTCACCGAACTTTTTTCGTTTCTTGATAGAGCAACAGGGATTACCCTAAAAACCCAAGATCGCCTCTTTGCTATTTCTCGCATTGCGCGAACCGCTGGATTTCCCTTTACCTCATCATCTGATCGACGCTATGCCCAGCTGATAACGCAACGCATCATTAAAAATGTCAAACAGTCCTATCACTTTGATCTAGAGCAGGATGAAAGATTGCACAAAGACCTTGAGAATCATCTTTGTCAGATGATCTCCTCTAGCCGCTATGCACATAACGAGCAGAACCCTTTACTTGCAACCATTAAAAAACGCTACGTACTTGCCTACGAAATTGCATGTACAAGTATTGCTAACGCCCTTTCTGATTTGCCTTTTGTACTATCGGAAGATGAAATTGGCTATGTTGCACTCCACATTGGCGCAGCACTTGAGCGCATTGAGAAAGAAGTAGCATCCGAACCACTGCATATAGCTGTTCTGTATGGTGGAAAATATGCAGAGGGTGCTTTTATTGCATCAGAGCTATCCTCTCGTTTTAAGGGAAAACTTCAGGTAGATGTTATACGTCCAAGTAATGAAGCTGCACAAGTAGATACCCTTCCTGTTGATCTCATTGTAAGTACGATAGTGCTACACACTCCTATTGTCACTCCTTGGGTATTAGTTACGATAGCTCTTGATGCCGCCAGCATTGAACGCATTACTGAGGCGCTCATCTCATGTCAAAAGCAAGAAAGCATCCTTCGATCTTTCTTCGACACACGCGTCTTTCTTCACCTAGACACACAGGATAAAGATGCTGTTATCGAGAGTCTTTGTATAGCCATGCAGGCATGCGGTTATGTCAATGATGATTTCAAGGCTTCTGTCTTTGAGCGAGAACAACGCATCCCCACATCCATGGATGATGTTATTGCGCTACCCCACCCTATGGAGGCCAATCTTACATCCAATAAAGTGGGCATTGCGGTATTGGAACATCCTATTGCATGGTCATCTGATCATACTGCACAAATTATTTTCCTTTTGGGACTTTCTGAAAACACAGAGGCAACCACGGTGCTCTACGACACTCTTGTTCAGATTGCCTACGACCACACCCTCGAACAGCGACTAATAAATGCTTCCACATTTGATGAGTTTATCGATCTTATGTGTGAGGCACATAAGACGTAAGCTGATAAATACACTAATACGAGCAACTTTTATCCAAGTAAAATATCCAATCAGTCTGGTCTTGGGCGAATACTTATAAATTGGACAAATACCTATAAAAGTCGTTATAGGTTTGTAAAATTGGACTTACCAAAGAACTTTTCTGCCGCCCATAGAGACCGATAGTTTGGCTTAAAACAATTACGACAATCTACACACCTACTCCTATGAGGAGGAAAACCAACAGTTTTGACCCCTATTCGCTCTGAGAGCCGATTTGCGCCATTGCCCCGTTTTTGTATCGCAGTATTTTCACTGGTAGAAGGCTTGTTTTGGAAGGCAGGTATTTCCCCGTGTTTTGCCACACCTTGCGAGGTGAACAAATCTGCAGGTAGATGATGTGGGTCGACATTCTGGGTATAAATATTTAATCCAATTCTAGCCCTAAATGGCGCATTTCGACTCTCAGAGCGAATAGGGGTCAAAAAGGATGCGACCCTTAACGGACCACACCCCTTTTGCTGCGACAACCTATCTTTACTCTACATCCTCAAATTCAACCTTATAATCCTCACCAATCGCCTTGCCAACATTTTGAACGTAGCCAGTTATAAGGTCTTCTGCGCGACTCCGTGCCTGTTTTAGCATGACTGTATCCGCTTTTGCTGCCTTCTCGAGGTCATCTTGCGCATTGCTGATTGCTTTATTTTTTTCGCTAATCGAAAGATCTGGCAAGAAAGCTATTGGCTTGTTTTCCGCAACTAGCTGAATGGTTTCCTCCTGCAAGTCGGGCCGGCCAAAAACCTGAGGTTGCGGCATTTTCACTGTAACAACCATACGTGTGCCAACTTTATGCGGATGCCCGATTTCAAGCTTATTTGCGTCGATTCCGTAAGTCACAATCGCATCATATTCGAACCACGACCTCCGGTCGAGGAAAAGAACTTTTGAGGTATGACGAGCAACATTGTGCGTATATACCTTGTATGTCGCCAGTTCCGCCACTGCGCGCGCATTGGAGAAGTCAGGCTCTTTTGCCCCTTTATTTTGCTTACAGCCACACATAGAAAAAAGGCAACCACAGAGACACAACGCCGTAAGAAAAGGAATGATTTTACGCCGCATTTGTATCATCCTCACTCACGTTAGTGTTCTCTGGCTTATCTTCTGGCCATACGATTTTATAGCCCTTGGATTCCAGAAGATTCATTGAAAGCCCTTCCACAACTTTGCGCGCATTACCAGTAGCTAGACTTTTGATATCTGCTTTTTTCTTAACTTCAGAAATGGCATCCTCTTTGCATGCTGTTAGAACCGATGCCTGGTTGATGTTTTGTGCGTCACGCTCAAGACAGTCAATACGATCATCCACATTAGGATCAGATATGGTCATCTCGGGCAAAGTGGGAATAACAACCTTTGCCTTATCGTCCACAGCGTAGGTGATATCGCCAGGGTTAAAACTAGCCTTGAACTGTGCTTTATAGTAAATGTGCAAGGGATCTTTTTTATGTCCATCACCCTTGTATATGGCAATACCTTCGTAGTTAAAATCAACCACAGCAAGTTCATTGATGGCTACTACCTTGCTAATTTGAGCAGAAGTTAAAGTTTCAGAAGGACGCGTTGAGGACCAGCCAACATATCCTCCGATTGAAATAACGGCCGCAACCGCAAGAATTATCAGCACTCCCTTTACTCCTAGGAAGCGAAAAATACGCCCAGCTATCTTTTTTCGTTGCTTTGATCTTTCTTCGGAAACTTTAGCCTTAGCTTTGCGTCTGGCTGTTTTGAGTTCTAATTCTGCTTTAACAGAAGCTTCCTTTGCTTTTGCCTGAACCTCTGCGAGGCGCGCCTGAGCTTCTGCTTCCGTAATGGCTGTCTGCGCCTTCGCTTTTGCAATAGCTAGCTCTGCCTCGGCTTTTGCCTTTGCAAGCTCAATCTCCTCAGCAGAAAGGTGGGTGTCAGGGACCTCAATCATGTCTGCATCCTTGGCTTCGCCAAGTGGATCTAATGCTTCAGAGACGACCCCCCCCCTGACTAATTTCCAATTTATCATTTACTTCTGAGTTGGCACCCATTGATTCCTGAGGCTTCTCATACAAGGAGCCGTGATCCCTTTCATCCACGCCAGACCTCCTAACCTTTTCCAGTAACTTCACCCGGGCAGTGCCTTCATTATATGAAATGCAAATTACGCGGGCTGGATTAATTTGAACAAGGACAAACATAATTCTGTGGGTGGCATTTGTATGCCCAAGCATTTCTTATTATGGGCAACTCAGCTCTCAACTTATGCAAGTTAACGTAACCAGAAGCACATTTTCTCTCCCCTCCCTTATGCTTTCATTACACGAAGATATGGGAGAAGAGATGCTTATACAGCACATACAACAAGAGGGCCAGTGCGACATCAAGGTAGTCGTAACCAGTGCGCCATCTGACCCGCGCGCAACGAGGATTGTTGATAAGCTCAAAACACTCGATGGGAAGCTCATCGCATATGAACCTGGCACTATAACACGCCGCATGCTGCCATATAGCGAGGTGCTATTCATTGACATCCGTGCTCATCAATGCTGGATTCACTGTACTCATGGCATTGAGTTCGAAAGTTCTCAGCGCCTTTACGAACTAGCGGAGTCACTTGCGCATACAGAATTCATTCGTATATCAAAGCAAGTTATTGTCAATTTTGACAAGGTCGTGCGTATCCGACCTGAATTCAACCACCGTCTTATGCTTGAGCTAGAAGATGGTACGCAGGTACTCGTCACACGCAGCTACGTATCCGAAATTAAGCGACGACTTAGCATGCTATAGGTCCAACCATATATCCGTATTCTAAGAAAGGATAGCTATGAAAACAGAAAATGGCACGCTTTCTACCAGTATATTTGGCGAAGCATACGAGCATAAATCATTAACCATAGTTGTACGCGGCATATTCAGCGGCAGCGTATTTGCGGTTGTGTTGCTACTTCTCTCTTGCATTTTTTGCGCAGTAGCAGGCAGATGGAATCAGGGGATAGCTATGTGCTGTTCTTTTATCGTAGCGAGTCTTTTGGGGGGATTGTTACAGCAATTTTGGTTTAGCTATGCACTGCTCATCAAGCCAAACTACCCCATGAGAATTGCTGGTTTTGGTCTCAGCTACTTTGTAGTTCTTGCATTTTGTGCTGCAATAGGCGCGTGGTTTCCCGCAAAAAACCCTAATGCATGGATTGGTTTTACGGTTTCCTACCTGCTCATTCTTGCCATTATTACCGCTGGTTTTACCTTTGCATTTCGCCGTCAAGGCGCCAGCTACAGCGAACGTCTCGCTGCCTACCGCAAACAACAAAACAAGTAACCAGCAATCCAAATCAAAACAAGTAACCATCAATCAAAGTTCCCACAAAGGGGCTGTATCAAAAGTAATGCAGCCCTTTTTGGTGCGCCGAGCTGATGGGTAGCATGCTATCGACTTGCCTCTGTAATGCTCTGCGTGTCAAAAGCCATATATCATTTCAAATGACATCGTTGCGCTTACCAAACGTCACGTATTCTTTCAAGCAGTACAGTCCTGCTTATCAAAGCGTTAGCCATCCCCACGCGAAAAGGGTTCCTAGTTCATCCCACCCCAAAAAGCTTCCTAAAGCATCATCTCGTCCAAAAAGGGTTCACGATTCATCAGCAGGCAACGAAAAGGGTTCCTAATTCTCTTTTGGGGCTACAAATGTGCAGGTAATTTTTTCACCTGTGATGCTTTAGGAACCCTTTTCGACAGCGGGTGATGAATTAGGAACCCTTTTTAAAGTGGGAGCATGAGCAACGAGTCACGCGCTTGCCAAAAGCCATAATTTAAATAAGTTTCGATAGATGGTTCATCTTTCGGCTTCTTCTTTCCTAGATGGTTCATTTTTCGAACTTCGAGAAAATCTGACCTGCGCTTTTACGCTCGCTTACTTCGAAACTTGAACCATCTGTGGGTGTCGTGTTCGAAACTTGAACCATTTGCGGTTTGTATCCCACCTGCACTCGGTCTTTTAGCTAACGCTCATTAATTTAACTAGCACACATGAAGTTTGATGCGATACGTATACATTTGTGTAGGATAATTCTCCCAGCAGTTTTCTATACTAGAAAAAAGTCATTTGAATACCTAGTTTTGCTGTATCCCAACCAGCATTTCAAGCGCGACACAAAGAAGGGATCGCTGTGAATTTGCCTTGGAACCTCATCGTTTCACTGATTGCCACCATCCCACTGACAATCTCCGTCTTTCTTTTTGTCAGACAATGGCATCGCGAACGCAGAGTCCTAAGGTTGGCCGCAGAACTAGGGTTAGTTATTCTTTGCTTGGTATTCTTTATTGGCGGTATCAGTACACAGCTGGGGACTGAGTCGCCTTTTGTTCGCATCGGATTGGTAATACTTGCCATTATGGCGCTCGTTATTATTAGTTTCCCTTTTGTACTCATTATTTCTGCCATTGTGACAGGCATAACTCTTATTCGCCACGAAGGCCTCAAGCCGAGAAACTTGCTTTCCCTAAGTACTGGCTTGCTTGCTCTGTTTTATCCTCTGGCATGGGGACTCTTTCAACCTCAAACTAACAACAGTACTCTTCTCACCATCTTTGGGATTGCATACACACTGTTCTCCACAGCGGTAGCCTTTATTTCCATTCTCTTTTTGCTCTACGTAGTAGCAAGCTGGCTCAATCTTATTCCTCTACATCGCAAGCACTACGACTACATTGTTGTATTGGGAGCAGGACTCAGCGAAGGTCGAAAGGTGACTCCTTTGCTTGCCAAGCGCGTAGAAACGGGCATCAAGGCTTGGCACAAAAACCCCGATAGCACACTTATCATGTCAGGTGGACAAGGCGCAGATGAACTTGTCCCCGAGGCGCAGGCGATGAGCGAATATGCAATCGAACAAGGTATTCCCAAAACAGCAATTATGGAAGAAAACCGCTCGGTCAACACGCTACAAAATATTCAGTTTTCCTTTGACATCATCAACGCTAAAGGCGGCACCAACCCCAACGTCAACCCACATGTGTTAATCGTGTCAGATGACTACCACGTATTTCGCGCACTGCTTCTCGCGCACAACAATGGCTTTATGTGCGATGGACGCGGTTCACGCACACGCCTGTACTTCTACATCAATGCAATGGTACGCGAGTTTGTCGCATTTCTTGTATCTCAAAAAGCCCAACTCGCAAAACCACTGGCTATTGTTTTAGGTCTGGAGCTTTTTGTATTTATCATACAGTTGGTCTCGTAGCGTGTATCAGTGCATTATTTCCCAAGAGGTTACATCCATAAAATGGAGGTATAAGGATGATTGAGTTGGAGAAAAAGATGTTCCCCGTCTATTTTGCCACCTACTCGTCCCCTTTGGGCAAAATTTCCCTTGCTGCCAACACAGAAGGACTTTGTGGGGCATGGTTTGAAAACCAAGCGCATTTCGAAGAAAAGCTCGCTATACGTCTAGGCATTTCAACGGTGGATTTGCCCCACGGCGACATCAAAAGAAACGCAAGTCTCCAGAGTTCGCAGTCTATCTTACTTACCTGCAAATGGCTTGACGCTTACTTTGCAGGTGAAATACCTACTGCCCTCCCTCCTTTTTCTCTTCATGGGACAGCTTTTCAGGAGGAAGTATGGGCACAGCTAGCTCAAATCCCTTATGGCATGCATACCACTTACGGCACGCTTGCACGTCAGATAGAAAACCAGCGAAATGACGGGCGACGCGTATCGCCTAGAGCCGTTGGCTCGGCAGTCGCACGCAATCCTATTTCAATTATTATTCCGTGTCACCGCGTTATAGGTGCAAATGGTAGCCTTACAGGTTATGCGGGCGGTCTTCAGCGCAAACAAAAACTTCTTGCCTTTGAACAAAGGACTATTGGAGTAATGTGACGCAGTATGCATCAAAATATAAATAAAAGCAGGGATAACATGGCAGAAAGCTACCACGAAAGCACCCACAGCAACCCAAAGGAAAATAATGCCAGTCCAAAGGATGCAGACCGCACCTTTATGAATTCTATCCATTTGTTTGCTGGACTGCCTGATGATGCCAAAGAAGATCTTATCTCAGGAGCAATACATGCATTACGGCCAAAAGGATCCATCTTGGTACATGAAGGCGATCCCATTAATTCCATTATTATTGTTCGCTCGGGTCGCATCAAAACATTTCGTACCGACAGTGATGGCCAGGAATATGTATTGGATGTTCTCCATGATGGGCAGGCAATTTGGCATGGCGTATTTATGGAAGAGCAGACCTATCACTACTCCGTAGGATGTCTTACCGATGTTGATCTGTATGTCATTCGCCGCCCTCATTTTGAGGCGCTCATCAAAAACAATCCTAGGGTAGCCATAGGACTTGTACATATGCTTGGCGCAGAACTTTTTGAAGCCGAAGAAAAAATTATGATGCTGGGTATACGTGACCCCCAGCGTAGGCTTGCAGAGTATCTGCTGTATCGAGATGAGCGATGCGTCGGCCCTGAAATTCGTCTTAAGTTACAAGATATTGCGGGCTCTGTTGGACTACGACCCGAGACGGTTTCACGCACTCTAAGTACCTTTGAACGCAAAGGTATGTTGCGTAGAGTTGGACAAGGAAGACTCTTGTTGCTCGATCGTTCTGCTTTACACGACGTAGCAGTTGGAAGCAACTAACTAGACAATTGGGCATGGGGAGTCGCCAGGTATACGAAGATACCTGTTGCAGACAGATGGATACGCGCAGAAAAACTTTGATCCAACAAACCTGAACCATGCAACTCAAATCCAACGCCCCGCAACTCAAAAAGGTTGCTGAATGAAAAGAATCACATCCGTGATGGAGTCGTGGATTTCCCACAACTTGATTCTAATCATAGAACGCGCCTCTCCCCCGCTTTAGATTGGCGTTGTACAACGTGAGGAATTGCTGCGGGGAGATGTAACAGATGCTGGGAAGGGTTCACTCGACAGAGTCGTTCGGTTCGGCCGACGGTCCTGGGGTGCGTTATCTTATTTTTCTCCAAGGCTGCTCAATGCGTTGTCGTTACTGTCACAATGTCGATACATGGGCGCTCGACAAAGGTGAGCTAAGAAGTGCTGATGGGCTGCTAGATCAGGCCGAACGCTATCGTAGCTACTGGGGAGAAGAGGGCGGTATCACGGTAAGCGGAGGCGAAGCGCTTCTGCAAATTGATTTTCTGCTTGAACTCTTTTCCAAAGCACATAATCGCGGCATTAACACCTGCCTTGATACGTCACTTGCGCCTTTTTCACGAAATGAGCCTTATTTTGAAAAATTCCAAAACCTCATGCAGGTCACTGACCTCGTTCTCGCAGATATCAAGCATATCGACCCTGTTGAGCACAAAGCCCTTACGGGCAAGAGCAACGAAAGCATCCTTGATGCACTGCGCTACCTCTCCTCTATCAACCAGCCCGTCTGGATACGACACGTGCTCGTTCCCGGCATCACAGATGATGACGACTACCTCAAGCAAACACGAGCCTTTATCAAGACATTAAATAATGTCAAGCGTATTGAGGTATTGCCTTATCACAGTCTCGGTACCTTTAAGTGGGACAAACTTGGAATCCCATATACCTTGGGAGATACCAAGCCGCCAACTGCAGAACGCGTGGCTAACGCAGAGCGCATTCTTCTTGGAACAGATGAATGCGATGCAAAGCATAAATGCTAAGGAGGCATAGAAATGCAACTTCGTGACGAATGGAGCGGCTTCACAGGAGGCCACTGGACTGAAGACATCAATGTGCGAGACTTCATCCAGAAAAACTACACCCCTTATGAGGGTGACGAGTCATTCCTCGTAGGTCCCACTGAGGCAACCGACAAGCTCTGGGGCAAGGTGCAGGAACTTCAGGCTCAGGAACGCGCAAATGGCGGCGTGCTTGATTGCGAAACCGAGATTGTCTCTGGTCTCACCGCATATGGTCCCGGCTACATCGACGCTGATATGAAAGACTTGGAGCGCATTGTCGGCCTTCAGACTGACAAGCCTCTCAAGCGCGCTTTTATGCCTTACGGCGGCATCAAGATGGCCCAGCAGGCAGCCGAAACCTATGGCTATCACGTAAACGATAAATACGATCAGATTTTCAATGAGTACCACAAGACTCATAACCAAGCCGTCTTTGATGCTTATACCCCCGAGATGCGTGCCGCACGTCACTCTCATATCGTAACCGGCTTGCCAGATACCTATGGTCGTGGCCGCATTGTTGGCGACTATCGTCGTGTTGCACTATATGGCATCGACTTCCTCATCGCCAAAAAGCAGGAAGACCTCGCTAATTGCGGCGATCGCACCATGACTGACGATGTCATCCGCCTGCGCGAGGAAATCGCCGAGCAGATTCGTGCCCTTAAGGGTATGAAAGAAATGGCCAAGATCTACGGCTATGACATCTCTGCTCCTGCTACCAATGCGCATGAAGCCTTCCAGTGGCTTTACTTTGGCTACCTTGCTGCTATCAAGACCCAAAACGGCGCGGCCATGTCTGTTGGTCGTATTTCCACCTTCCTCGATATCTATCTCGAGCGTGACCTTGCCGCAGGGACGCTGAGTGAATCTGAAGCCCAGGAACTTGTCGACCACATGGTGCTCAAGTTCCGCATGGTCAAGTTTGCCCGCATCCCCTCTTACAACGAGCTCTTCTCGGGTGACCCCGTATGGGCAACGCTTGAAATGGCCGGTCTTGGCATGGATGGTCGTCACATGGTGACCAAGAACGACTACCGTTTCCTGCATACACTTGAGAATATGGGGCCTGCACCCGAGCCCAACCTTACGGTTCTCTACTCAAAGAATCTTCCCAAGAGTTTCCGTAATTACGCTGCTAAGATTTCTATCAATACCTCATCGGTTCAGTACGAAAACGATGACATCATGCGTCCTGTCTGGGGCGATGACTACAGCATCTGCTGCTGCGTGTCCGCTACCGAAACTGGCAAAGAAATGCAGTTCTTTGGCGCCCGCGCAAATCTGGCTAAGTGCCTGCTCTACGCTATTAACGGCGGTGTCGATGCTAAGTTTAAGGACAAGCAGGGACGCAATATGCAGGTTGGCCCTGAGTTTGCTCCTATTACGTCTGAATACTTGGACTACGATGAGGTCATGCACAAGTTTGATCTCATGATGGATTGGCTTGCTGACATCTATGTCAATATTCTGAACCTCATCCAATACATGCACGATAAGTACTATTACGAAGCTGCCGAGATGGCACTTATCGATACCAACGTTCGCCGTACGTTTGCCACAGGCATTGCGGGCTTCTCGCACGTTGTCGACTCGATTTCGGCAATCAAATATGCCAAGGTCAAGTGCCTTCGCGATGAAAATGGCATTGTCTACGACTTTGAGACCGAAGGTGATTTCCCGCGTTACGGCAACGATGATGACCGTGCAGACGATATCGCTGTATGGCTGCTTAAGGCATTCATGACCAAAATCAAAAAGCATCACACCTATCGTGATTCTGAGCCAACCACCTCTATTCTTACCATTACCTCTAACGTGGTATATGGCAAGGCAACGGCTGGCATGCCTGACGGTCGCAAGCCCTACACGCCATTTGCCCCTGGTGCCAACCCCGCATATGGTGCCGAGCAGAACGGTCTGCTTGCCTCACTAAATTCCGTAGCAAAGCTCCCCTATGAGTACGCCCTTGATGGCATCTCTAACACTCAAACTATCAGCCCCAGCGCACTGGGCAATGACCCTGAGCAGCGTAAGGCAAACTTGGTGAGTGTGATGGATGGCTACTTTGCTGCAGGCGCACATCATCTCAATGTGAATGTTTTTGATACTGACAAGCTCAAGGATGCAATGGAACATCCCGAAAAACCTGAGTACGCAAACTTCACCATTCGCGTCTCTGGCTATGCTGTGAAATTCATCGACCTCACGCGCGAGCAGCAACTTGATGTTATTGCTCGTACCTGCCACGATCAGATGTAACACCACTCTAATGGAGGAAATCTCCAGCTAGAGATGCTGGGGTGCGGGCTACTATTTGCCAGCCAACGGATTGTGCCATTGGCCATCGTGGGTTTGTCTTGAAGACCTAACAAACCGTCACAACCAATTGGGCTGTGGCGGTTTGTTTTGGGTACATAGGGCAAAATGCATGGCTGCTCGTATTTTGATAGATGGTTCGTTTCGCTAGGTGGTTTATTCCGAAAGATGGTTCATTTCTCGGACTATAGAAAAATGTGACCTGCCCTTTTGTGCTTGCTCACCCCGAAGCTTGAACCATTTGCGGTTTGTATCTGTGGTTTGTATCCCATCTGTGCTCCAAATAGCGAAACTTGCATGTGCTGGAAAGCGTCTTTTAATATTTATATAAAGTTAGTCTATACTTACTTTTTGATATAAACATCTAGTAGCAGAATGCGCATTGAAGGGAACAAAACGATGCGGCAGGAAAAAATCTTTCAGAAGTGGAGTGTCCGCGAAATTGTGACCGCGGTGTTGATGACAGTGTTCACCATTTTGCTGATGTTTGCGGGGTCCTCTATTACGATGCTTAACTACGACTTTGCAATGATTGCCTCAGGTGGTTTTGCCGTGCTTCCTGCAGCCCCCGCCTTTATGCTTATGGTGCTGCGCGTTAACCGCTGTGGCGTTATGACCGTCTTTACTACGCTGGCATCTCTGCTTTTTTGCACAATAGGCAACTTCGCCTTTATGATTCCCTTTTATATCATTGGTGGTATTGCACTTGATCTGATATTTTTCCGCAGTGAAGCCATGCGCCAAAACGTTTGGTATATCACCGCAGCTTGGACCACCTTTAGTGGCCTTTACCTGCTCTCAACACTTCTTCCCTTCTTTCTCAATCTGCAGGCTTACATTGAAAGTCTCAAAAATACCAATGGTATGAGCCAGGAATATATTGATGTGTTCCTACGCTATTTCAGCAATCCTGTCTTGGTTGCGGGTATCGCGGTACTCACTATGGCTCTGGACTTTTTAGGCTCACTCATTGGTCAAAAACTTGCCCACAAACACTTTGAAAAAGCAAACGTGCTCTAATGCCTGTACAAGCAATGACCCTAGCCATCCCCAATATAAAGATGCGATTTGCCGTTGGCAGCAAATTTACCGTACTTGTCGTGCTGGCCATAGCGACATCTTTTCACCTACATGACATCGCATCAGGTGTACTCAGTATGGCAACGATAGTATTTCTAGCTTTCTGCGGACAAGAAAAAATGGCAAAGGCGTTTGGCGGATGGTATTTCCCCATCGTAGGCATTTATGTGGCATTTACCTACTTTGGAATTCGCCCACCCATTTTTTCACCCATGCATATTGCTTCCGCATTCAGAAGTTACTCAGTAGTTATTGCAGCGTTTGCATTGGTAAGTTCACCACCAGGACTCATCAGTGCAGCACTCACACGCATTCATTGTCCCCGTTCAATCATCTTGGGAACTCTAGTTATGCTGCGTTTCTTTCCCACCTTTAGAACAAACCGCCAAGCATTGCGTGATTCCATGCGCAAGCGCGGCTTATTGGACCTAAACTTTATCCTCAAACATCCCTACGAAACCTATGAATATATGCTGGTACCATCGCTGTTGGCCTTGGTCAACAGCGCCGATCAGCTGGCATCATCGGCAGTCACACGAGCAGCAGAAGCCCCTATGGAGCGTACAAGCTATTACGAGCATGCACTTAATTTCGCGGATTATAGCTGTATGGGGATCTTTATCACCCTCGCCACATCCGCAATTATTTTGAGTGGGGTATTCGCATGAGGGAGACGTGGACAAGTAGTACTGCTACCAACAACAGTTCCACTCCCATTGTTGATTTGCGCAATGTTTCATTTGCCTATAGAGCTGCAGAAGAAACACTGCATGATGTATCGCTTAGCATCCAGGCTGGAGAGTGTGTTGTACTTTGCGGCGCTTCGGGCAGTGGTAAAACCACCTTGATTCGCTTGATAAATGGTCTAGCTGGCGGCTACTATGCAGGCAAAACTAGCGGAGAAATTATCATCAACGGCAATATTGCGCAGAAGATTCCGCAATGGAGGCGCGCCGAGACCGTCGGTAGCGTGTTTCAGGATCCAGCGGCACAATTCTTTTCGAGTCAACTTGCTGGAGAAATAGCTTTTACCTGTGAAAATCTTGGCTACAACCACAATCAAGTCGTACGTAATACCGATCAAGCTATTTCTACTTTTAAACTCGATGATTTGCGCAACACCCCAAATGATGCACTTTCAAGCGGACAAAAACAAAAGCTTGCTATCGCTTCGGTTATGGCTCCCCACCCCGCACTGCTCGCAATGGACGAACCTTCCTCCAACCTTGACGAGAGTACGGGCTGGGCCTTGGGCAAAACTCTTGCTCAGCTCAAAGCCAGCGGGCACACCCTTGTTATTGCCGAACATCGTATTGCTTACTTGATGAATGTTGCTGACCGCTTTTTCTACGTGCGCGACGGCCGCATCCAAGCAGAACTTACACGCAAGCAAATGCTTATGTTGAGCGACGATGAGCGCCGCGCCATGGGTCTGCGAGCACCGCGAAAAATAGTCCGCCCTGAACTTCCGTTGCCTCAGCTCATCCCCACGAACACACATGCGACACCTACCCTAGAAGTGCGTCAGGCAATGATGGCATTTGACCACCACCAGATATTTTCAGATGTGTCTTTTACTGTCGATCAAGGACAGATTGTTGCTCTTACAGGCATAAATGGAGCTGGCAAGACTACTCTCGCACGCATTATCGCGGGTCTTCTTAAATCAAAAAGCTCGCAAATTCTCATCAATGGCAAACGGCTTTCAACCCAGCAATTACGTCATAGCGTATGGTTTAGCCCCAATGATACGCGGGCGGAATTCTTTACCACCAGCGTTGCCGAGGAAGTCATGCTGCTCGTTCCTCCCAATGAGAAAAATGAGAGGTTCGCACAACGCGTCTTGCATGAGCTTGGACTCTGGAAGCTAAAAGACCACTACCCTGCAACACTTTCAGGTGGACAAAAGCAGCGACTATCTATTGCCTGTGGCCTTGTTGCACGCAGACAAGTGCTGATACTCGACGAACCTACAAGCGGTCTTGACTCTTACAATATGACACGCCTTGCTGAAACTCTTAGCTACGCTGCCCACAAAGGACAAGCAGTGCTTGTTATCACCCACGACAATGAATTCATTTCCAGCTGCTGCACTCATAACTACGAGTTGGCAAGCAAACCCTCTCACTAGATCGAGAGATAAAAGAGGTGCTGCCTGCAAAGCCAGCACCTCTTTTATCTGAAAATCTTTTTATTGCATATCAGATATTAGTTATCGGTCTTGCGGACCTTCATACTCAGAGCCACCGCAACTACAGCAACACCTGCAATAGAACTGGCGATAGGCAATATGCTTGTATCGTCACCAGTCTGAGGCAGCACCTTCCTCTTGATCTTCTTTACCTTAGTCTTTGTCTGAGGTTTGGGAGCAGGCTTAGGCGTAGGCTTAGGCTGCGGTTTGGGCTCGGGTTCGGGATCAGGCGTAGGAGCTGCAACCGCAAAAGGCAGCGTCGGCACTTCGAAGTCTTCGGCAGTACCAACAACACCAGCAGAATCAGTGGGAACCAAAGTCGCACGCGTATTAGTAGCCAGAGTGTAGTTGCCTGGCTGAGTAGGAGCTTGTTTCAAATCAACCTTGTAGGTCAGATGCACTGGCGCAAAGTTGGAGATGTTCTCATGGCTTGTCAGGGTGATTGAATCAGACGCAACATCATAGGTCAGGGTGTAGCGAAGCTTTGTGGTATCAGGATCAACAAACTCCCAAGTATTCTCACTCTTCTTGTTTGCGGTCAACTGAGTATCGCCCACGGTCAGAACAGCACTACCAGCCTGGAAGTCAAAGTTGTAGTTATCGCCTTTACCCATCGAGTCGGTAATCTTGGTCTCGGGACCGCAGGCATACAAGATATTATTAGCAATCTCACCGAAGCCTATGTCCGTCTTGCCCTTGTTAAGTTCGTCCATAAACTTCTTGGAGAAATCAGAGTCACTGCCCGTACGCACAGCAAAGCAGTGATAACCTTCCGCAACCATTTGCTGATATGTGTTGTAGGCTTCATATACCGCACGGTCAACAGCCATTGCATGCTTTGCCTGGGATCCATGCTCAATAAAAGCAAAATTAGTATCGATAATAGCGCCCGTAGCAGGGTCTTTTACTTTAGTAGTTGCGTCATTACCATACTTTTCAAAATCTCGTGCGTAGGTATCGCCATCAGCTGCAACCCACTCTTGAAGTTGAGTGTAATAGGCATTCCAGCTACCAAAAGGCATGGTGTAGTCAGAACTATCAGGAGTGCGCGTTTGCCTCCACTCATCAATCATTCCAAAATAGACAAAACTTCTCAGATCACAATCACTGGCGGGCTTTTTCGAATTCGGATCGGAATAAGTGTACTGATAGTAAATATCCTTTACTTTGCCATCACTGCCAGTAAAGAGACGGGTCAAACCGTCACTTACCAAAATCATATATTTACGATTGGCGGGGGTTGCGCTATCGCTATCAAGCATATCCTTGGCCTTAAGCAGACCGTCATGCATATTGGTACCGCTCTTGATGCTGCCCGTGTATCCATTCTGAATAGCAGCCTTAAAAGCATCAAGACTTCCTGCATTCAGGGCAGATAAATCTTTTTCTACCTTGCCATCGCCCTTGAATGAAACAACACCAACCTTAACCTGCTCAGCACCCTTGACCTCAGTCACCAATTTGTCGAGGGTATCAAGAGCGCCATTAATTGCATCGTCTTTGCAGCTAGAGTTATCTACTACAAATACGATATCAGAGGAAAGCTGAGCCTCGGAACTGGGCACCTGAAGGTCAATCTGAGCTGTCTTACCCTCTTCAAGCCACTTGGCGGTCTTGGACTTCTCAATATTCCAAGTAGTATCTAATTCTTTCGCTTGCGATACGACAGGCTTAATACCAAACATCGACAACGACATGGCTACAGTCAACGCTGCAGCAGTGACATTGCGGAGTGTTTTGCTTACAAAGCCATGTCTTGCACTCCTACGAATGTGCATTTGATTCCTCCTTACTACATTTAACTTACTACATTTAAGCTAGATTTAGGACTTCTATAAGAATACTTGTTTTTCTTTTACCTGCAGCCCAAAGCTTCAGTAAGCGCATTGTTTTTTTCGGTATAGAACCACAAAAGCGCATTGTGAAAGGTAATTTGCAACGCAGCGCTAAACTTTATACTCCACTAATAACAGCGCCAGAATCAACTGCAGCAACAGCCAGCATTGTTCGCGTAGCAAAACCTGTTTTGCTTAACATACTTTGAATGTTGTTACCCACAGTGCGGTCAGATAAGCCTAGACGCGATGCAATCTTGGCATTGGTTGCGCCTGTTGTCAGCTCGCGAAGGATACGAACTTCCAGCGGCGTAAAGTCACTCACCAACGCATCACCCAGCTGCACCTCAGGTGCAGAAGTAGGAAAAACTCGCTCGCCTGACATTGTGCGATGTATAAGCTCGACAAGCGATATATCACTTGCAGTCTTGTACCAAAATCCATCCACACCAGCGCTTTTTGCCCGCGCAATAAAATCCACTTCGGGTTGGGAGGTTACCACCAGAACCTTTATTTGAGGCATGCTTCTCTTGAGCTTTGATGCTGCCTCGAGTCCACTCGCACGACCTGCCGTCACAACATCCATCAGCACTAAATCCACGGAATGCCCTAGACACCACGCCTCAGCAAGTGCCGCACTAGCAAGTGTTCCTGCAAGCTCGCACTCCTTCGATTCCTGCACAATAAGCTCAAAGAGGCGCGCAGCGATGGGGTCGTCTTCTACTATCAGTACCTTATGCATTATCCGCCTCGCTTTCGTCTCCTTGTAGCAACAACACCAGCAACTTAAACTGAGGCCACACTTCAATCTGCATTGCACCACCCGCAGATTCTATTTTTTTGCGCAACGCCGTAAGTCCACCACCTTCAACAATAGGCCCCTCTGGCACCACACCATTATTAGTAAGTTCACAAGACCAGCCGCTGGTAAGGCGTTTTCCCTCAATAAAAAGTTCGTCACCATGTGCATGTCGCATGAGGTTCGTCAGCGCCTCCGCCCCCGCTGCCAACAGTAGACTTGCCGCTTCACCTTGCTGTGGCAATTCTCCCCATGTCTGCAGCTTTATACCTACCGATTGAGCGGTATCGCGTAACTGCTGCAAAAGGTCGGTTTCTTCAGGCGTTTCTTTTCCCTTTTCAGACAGAACAAGCTCCGCACTAAGCCGCCAGCGATTCCAAATGCCTTCAACGACCGCTACATTGGAGCATTCATTGCGCAGTAGTGCATGGGTCTCTGCCAGCAACCGCCCCAACTCATCATGCACCGCAGCCTTACGGTCAAGGAGCTCGCGTTCCACCATCAAGGATTCAACATCCTGCGCATAGGCATGGAGCTGCTGTCCACGCTTTGCAAGCAAGACGTTTTTCTTTTCGAGCTCACGATTGAGCAGTATAAGTTCGGTAACCTTATACGCAGTAATTTCTATGGCCTCCTCGCCACGATAGGGAATATGGGCTCGATGTAGACGCCAATATTGTCCTCGCAACTCCACGATAACATCCTCGGCATAGAGTTTCGCCAGCTGGGCATCTCCAGAAAATTCTCCCGCTAGCAACATCTCCCAAAAAAGCTTTGCGTTATCAAGCGGAGCACCAAAAAACTCATGGCAAAGCTCATCCATACACACATTAACAAGGATGATTAACCCGTTATTTTGGGCGAAGACTACACCGCTAGGCATCGTATCGATGCCTTCTTTTATCGCAGTTGCGGATGTCCTAATTGTCAGTGGGGATAAGATAGACATTACGAACACCTCCCCAGTGGCATTGCAAGCTCAACGCACCAAGAGTGCCCATCAAGTTGGGTTTGTACCTTTGCACCCAGACGCTCTGCTCGCCTGCGTGTGCGCAAAATACCTTCCGCGGCAAAAGCATCCTCGGCACATTCCAGCTGTAGATTTAACAGCAAATAATCCACTTCTACTGAAAGATTTACCAACAAAGCTGAGAGTGTCGGATAGACCCATTCGACAAGCTCTTCAAAAAAGTCATATGCTACCTCGAGATTTTGCAAGGAGGCCTCTGCCTCACCTGAGTTCAACACCGTAGCACTTCTACCTGCTTCGCTCAGATGATCGCATGATTCTCGCAGACACCAGAAAAGCTCGCTGGTACTTGCCATAGGATGCTGACTTTCGATGATGACAAGATTGCAACGACGCTTGATGTAACAACCCACCACACAGAGCTGTGCTAGGAGTTCGGAACGCTTGTCTACAAGCGCCTCTCCTTCATCAACTAAGTGGTGAATCAGGGCAAATTTATCCGCAAGGTCATGTTCAATACGGCTAAAAAGCTTTGCACGCACATCAAGCTCTGCTCGTCTGCGTTTGATATCAACACGAGCCTGCGCTAGCTCTGCATTTTCCATTAGCTCTGTGCTCTGCTCTTCTAACTGGTGGCGGGCTTGATATTCCAGACTGTTATCTTCAACCCAACAAAAACTGCCTCCTGACACGGAGATACAGTGCACTGATTTGCCGATGGAAGCGCTCTGCTCCCAATGAGTGGACGCATTTTTAGAAGCCACTAACACCTGACCCTGCTCGTCAAGCAAAGCTGCCTGGAGCGAAGATGCTTCAAATAGCTCTTGATAATTACTGTTAGTACGAATAAGCCCCGCTGACATCAAACTCTCATACTCAAACATCACAAGCAGACAATAAAAGCCAGTCATATCTGGGTGCTCAAGCAGCGGATATAAAACCCCATACATAATGCCCACAACAAGCGGAATCAGTGGCATTACCAGCCAATTTCGACTATAGGGAACATGACTGCGACGAATAATGATAACTATGGTTCCAATGGCACACGCAATAATAAATGCTATAACGATATAGCGAAGAGGACCATACGTATAGCCGTATCTATCCCAAAAGGCAGAATCTGAAAAGCAAAACATCAGTTGATGTACGTCATTAGAAAACACACCAAACGCGAGTAGTACTCCAATGACAAGAAGTACTACATGTTGCCAAGTGGGATGCCAAGCCATAGGCTTGTTAATGGAGACAGCACAAACCACGCTGAGAGCTGGTATTAAACAAATAGGCAAATAGTAGGTATACCAAAGGTAGCGAACGAGCGTAGCGTCTTCTACATAGTGCCATTTGATTATGCGTATTATCATCCAAAGCAGCATCAGCGCGACTATGCCTAATAGCAGATAGCGTGTCCATCGCTGAACGATATTGCGCACGCGAAAAAAGCTCCAACCCAAAAGCACGAAAATCAAGTAGAAGCCATATATAAGTCCTGGTGAAGATACAAAGGGTCCTAACCAACTGCCCAAAAATTTCCGTAGTAAAAACCAGATAAAAAATGCAGCTAAAAGCAACGCTGTTGCACGATAACTCCGCAATTTTCTCAGCGCCGTCTGCATCGCTCTCCCATCGTCTTTGTCATTTATTGTGCAATGAGCACCGCAGATAAAAAAGAGTAATTCTGCTCTATGCAACAAGTGGTAGCTCAGGCACGGTAGAGATAACAAATGACCCTCGTTGATGAAGGGAGCAACTATGGGACTGTTTGATCGCTTCAAAAAAAGCAACTGTGAAGTCTGTGGCAAAGAGGTTGGTGCTTTGGGCAAGTGCAAGATAGATGATGGCTATATCTGCAAGGATTGTGCCAATAAGCTCTCTCCCTTCTATCAGGGTCGCAAGAAATCTTCCGTGGAAGACATCAAAGCACAACTAGAATATCGCGAGGCCAATAAAGCCGACGTTGCAGCATTCCAGGCAAATCGCACGCTTGGCTTGGATGAAAAGGTCATGATTGATAGCGTTAAGGGTAATTTTGTCGTTGTGCGCAATGGACGCAATTGGAAAGAAACTAATCCTGACGTTATCCCCCTAGCACAGGTCACCGGTGCACAGCTAGATTTTGATGAAGAGCGCGACGAAGAAACCTACACAGACAAAGATGGTAACCGCAAGCAGTATGTACCTCCTTGCTACACCTATTCATATTCGTCAAAGGTTGTCGTAAACGTCAATAATCCTTGGTTTGATGGCTTTACCATTAATGTATCTAGCGGAAGCACTTCAATGCCGCACTCCTTGGAATCCGAGCAGGCACGTATGGCAGCGCAGGAAATTTGTGAAGCTCTTACCACGGAGCGCGAGCGTATCCACGAATCCATCGAAGCAGATCGCGCACCAAAGACGGCGATGACCTGCCCTCACTGTGGTGCCACAACAACTCCCGATGCAACAGGCTGCTGCGAATTCTGCGGCGGCGCGATGGCATAGCTATGGCTGCAGCCTGACAAGTTGTAGAAGCGTATTGGGGGCATAGGTTCATCGAAAAACGGATTGTAAGAGACAACCCTATGCTCCGCAGCGTATATGCCCAAGCAAATCTATAAAGTCGTGCTCATTCCAAATTTGCGGCACTGGATATGTAGGGTTACCCTCACTCACAGCACGCTTGGCAATTTTGGCAAAATCTTCTTCCCTTAGCGCATCAAGCTTGTTGGGAATACCAAAATGCACATTTAGCATTTCTATCGCCACAATAAAAGCGTCTGCATTGTAAGCATCACTTGCGCCACGCTTTGCCACGCTTGCACAAAACGCCAGTTCAGCAAGGCGTTTTTCTGCTGATTTGCCATACTTGCGAAATACATATGGCATGATAACTGCATTTATATAGCCATGTGGCAAACCGTAAAGTCCACCTATCGCATGAGAAATTGCATGCACATAGCCAATGAAATTACGGTTGATGGCCCAACCCGCATCATAAGACGCTTCAAGCAGAGCAAGTCGCAATTCAAGATTTTGTCCATCATCAAAAGAGCGTGTGAGATTTTGGAAGATTGTTTGCACAGAACGTGTTGCAACAGCGCTGGTCTTCTTTTGGCAGAAGCGATTGGTATACGCCTCGACTGCATGTGATAAGGCATCCATACCTGTATGCGCGGTAATTTTTGGCGGAAGAGTCAGCAAGAGGTATGGATCAAGAATCGCCACATCGGGAACCAGATGCAAATCGTTGATGGGATGCTTGAAATGAATACCATCTGATATATCAGCAATCACTGCACCCGCAGTAGCCTCCGAACCTGTGCCCGCGGTAGTTGGCACTGCAATAAAATACGGTATCTTCCGCCCAACGCGCATCGTACCTGAAATATCTGCAACAGTCTTTCCAGGATTAACCGCCAATGCTCCTGCAATCTTTGCGCAGTCAATAACCGAGCCGCCACCAATAGCAAGAATGGCTTCACAGGAACCTTCTTGATACGTCTGTGCACAATGTGTCGCATGCACAGTTGTAGGGTCAGGCGCAACATCAGAGAACACAACGGGCGTGATTCCAGCTTCATCCAGCATCTTCTGCAGATCATCTAGCGTATTGCGTCGCAGCGTACCTGCTGTTGTTACCAACAACACCCTGCGTATACCCTTATTACGAAGAAGCGTCGCACTCTCAAGCACACTACCCATACCGCTTAGTTTTTTCTGCTTGTCTGGCTGTGCGCTCATGACCACACTAAAAAGAAACTGCCTGCTACGCATCAAGCCATTCATAAAAACCTGCATTCAATTGAATAGTTGCTCGAGCAGAGCATGCTGCTACATCATCTTGCCGGGATTAAACTTTGCATTGGGAGCAGAAGGCTGAAGCTCTTGGTTGCTGCGACCATATCCACTACCACCTGATGTTGCAAAAGGCGAGATTGTTTTACCTGACAGATCATACTGTTCAAGAAAACTATTGATGATATGTGGAGCTACTCCCCACCAAATAGGAAAGCCAAGATAGATTTCATCGTACTGAGCGATATCCTCAACCTTGTTTGCAATCTCAACGCGAGAGCTCTTGTCGTTCATTTCAACAGAACTGCGACTACGCTTATTAGTCCAGTCCAAATCTGCAGCCGTATATGGGTGCAGCGGCTTAATCTCAAAAAGATTCGCACCTTCCTGTTGCGCTAGCTTTTTGGCAGCTCGCTTTGTTACTCCACTTGCAGAAAAATAAGCGACAAGTTTCTTAGTCATTTTCCGCCCCCATTTCGCCTTGCGCTTGCATAGGCACAACTACACTTTAACGCGAAGTAAGATACTCACCCATATTGCCGCGAGCAGTTAACAAAGCCACACCAAAGAAAAAGCGTTCACTAAAGGAGAAATTGCCGCAGACTGGTGATAGCACCAGCATATTATCACCGCATCCTCAACAGGCTATTTTTTACCAAAGAGCGAGGTACATCGGCCATTTTTGCAAGTTCCTCGAAGACATCAGAGTATTCGTCCATAAAATCAATAGCAATATCAAGTACGTTCGACTCAGTCGAAACGAACCGAATAACTACCCAAGATCGATTATTTCTGAGAACTGTCACAGGCCTACCACTCCTAACTTGAAGCGTAGTATACAGGAGTGATTTAGGTAATTAATAAGGAATGCATTAGACACTTTTTCTCGCAGTATTTGAAAGCGTGACATTATGTGGTTGCTAGCAGCTATTGGATCGGCAGTTTTTGCAGGACTCACTTCTATACTTGCAAAATGTGGGCTGAATGATACAGATTCTGATATTGCGACCGCACTACGAACGATTGTGGTTTTAGTATTCGCATGGCTGATGGCAGGTATCGTTGGGTCTGTAGAAAGCATTACCACTATTGATGCAAAATCCCTGCTGTTCCTCGTGCTATCTGGGCTGGCAACGGGTGCATCATGGCTTTGCTACTTCAAAGCACTATCCCTTGGAGACGTGAATAAAGTTGCTCCTATCGACAAGTCTTCTACGGTTTTAACCATACTTGGCGCTACGTTCTTCTTGGGTGAGAACGCACATCTTGCCTTAAAACTTATGCTCACAGCTCTTTTGGCTGCAGGAATTTTTTTGATGATCGATGAGCACCAATCATCCGCACAACAACCAACTTCGCTTCAATCGACCACACGTAATTCTTGGATAATCTATGCGTTATTCTCTGCCACCTTTGCTGCTGCAACAGCAATTCTTGCAAAAGTCGGCATTACACATATCGAATCAAATCTCGGTACTGCTATTCGTACCTGTGTGGTACTTGTTATGGCTTGGGGCATCGTATTTATGCGGGGCAAACAAAACCAGCTCAAATCACTCAATCACAGAGAATTGCTCTTTATTATCCTCTCTGGATTGGCAACTGGCGCATCGTGGCTTTGCTATTACTACGCTATCCAAAATGGCATGGTAAGCATCGTTGTTCCCATAGATAAACTCAGCATCTTGGTGACTATCGCATTTTCAGGAGTTGTATTTTATGAAAAGCTGTCACGAAAAGCTGCTTTGGGTTTGATCCTCATGTCAGCCGCAACTATTGCAATGGCAATATGGTTGTAGGCATAGAGCGACTATAGCTGCACAGTCTGGCTTATCATGCTCACAGTAATCTACAGGGCTACAAACGCAGCAATTGCATCACTAGCGTATTGGGCAGTACCTTCTCCAAATTTATCAATATTCTTCTTAAATTCTGGATTGGCAGAATAACCAGCTCCAATGTAGCCAAAAACCTCACGTGAGCAGTCAAAAACATAAGTGTTCATATGCTCAAAAAGCTGATTTGCAAGCTGCAAATTTTCCTTTGCCGTAGCAGGAATGCCTGCTGCCAAGTTTGTCGCAAAAGCACGAAATACCTGATTGAATGCCTCGGCGATTTCTTCTTCCTTACCCTTTTGACGATGCTGTGACTCATCAATAACTTCGTTACCGTAAAGTTTGCGAGCCTCACTTTCGTATGTTGCATTATCCTTCCAAGAAAAGCCCTGGAATTTCTCTTCTACTGACATAGTGGTCTCTCCCTTATATGCACTAATGGTCTTCTTCAATGTGTTGACAAGCATGTTTAGTTGGTTTTGCTCATTTTGGAGAAGGGAAAGCTGGCTCTCAAGCATCCCTAGGCGATCTTCTTTTGCGCTCTCTAGTAATCCGCAAATCTCTTCCAATGAGAATTTAAGTTGACGATAAAACAGAATACTCTGCAATGTATCAAGGTCTTCATCGCTGTAATAGCGATATCCGTTTTTTGCTCGCTTTGGCACCAGCAAACCGATTTGATCGTAGTGGTGTAGCGTACGAACGGATATGCCCGAAATCCTAGCTGCTTCTTGAATAAAATACATACACCCCTCCTCCGCAAACAGTTATAAAACCTCACACTGCGTAAGGGTCAAGCATATTTTCAATATTTTTTGCTACGAGCTCTATCCTCGTGAATACAAAGCGGACTGTGCCTAACTTTTCTTAAAAGGATCCATCTAATTAGAACCGTAATAGTGAATTGATTGTTCTAGGTATCGGCGCTTGTAAACGATGGGATTTGCGGCATTAATTTCCGCATAGCGAGGGCAATGTTCATCATGATCATTGATAATGCCACAGGCTTGTAAATGAGAATACACCGTGATGGGTCCCAAAAATTTGAAACCGTATGCCTTGAGCTCCTTGGAAATATGCGCGGAAAGACCATTGCTAACAGGAACCCAACCCTGCGCATGTTTGTTATAAAGCACGGTTTTTCCGTCTGTATGAGCCCAGAGCCACTCAGAAAAACTTCCCTGCTCCGCACGTAACATTTGAAAGCAACGCGCATTGCTAATTACTGCCGCGATTTTGCGACGTGAGCGAATCATGCCTGGATAAGACATAATTCGCTCGATATCAGCTTCGTTATACGCCGCGACTTTCTCATAGTCGAAGCCATCAAAACATGTGCGGAAAATCTCGCGTTTCCGCATCATAAGATCCCAAGAAAGTCCGCATTGCATCACTTCCATCATGAGAAACTCAAATTGCTTTTGGTCATCGTGAACGGGCGTACCCCACTCTTCATCGTGGTAGCAAATATTTGCCTCACTCGTGGTATCCCAATCACAATACGACAAAAGTCAGACCCCCTTGATGGAAGCAATGCTTAGCTAATCTAATAGTCGCGCTATCTTGTCACTGTCTAGATACCGCAAGGATAGCGGCTGGCATATGCTTGCTCGTCCAACACGACTGTGCGATAAAAACCAAAGCCTCCCGAGAAGTTATAGCAATCAATACTATTTTGCTTCAAGATGCGTGTAGCAATGTAACTACGCAGACCACTCTGACAAATAAGATACGCAGGCTTATCCGTGTCAATCTCACCGATACGCTCGCGCAGCTCGTCCACCGGGATATTTACAAAGCCATCAATATGGCCGCGTTCATACTCAGCAGCCGTACGTACATCAAGCAAAGTTGCGCTGCCGTCGTGTGGCAAATCGGAAGCCATATCATAATGCCACTGTTTTACCAATCCAGCCTCAAGATTCTCAATCATAAAGCCAGCCATATTGACTGGATCTTTTGCCGAAGAATATGGTGGCGCATAAGCTAAGTCAAGCTCAGCCAATTCGGTGGCCTTCATACCTGCATGAATCGCTGTAGCCAACACATCAATGCGTTTGTCAACGCCCTGCTTGCCCACAATCTGAGCGCCTAGAATATACAGACTGCCTTTTTCGTAGATAAGCTTTAGGGTCATTGCCCTTGCCCCCGGGTAATATGACGCATGTGACACAGGACTAAGAACCACCTTGTCGTAGTTAAGACCAGCGCTTTTTGCTGTGGCTTCGTTGATACCCGTAGATGCAACTGTAAGATCAAAAAGCTTGATGATGGATGAACCCTGAGAGCCCGTAAAGCGCGAATCGATGCCACATATATTGTTTGCAGCAATACGGCCTTGTTTGTTGGCGGGACCTGCTAGGGAAATCAAGACATCAGCACCTGTCACAAAATGCTTAACCTGCACTGCATCACCAACTGCATAAATATCGGGGATGGAAGTCTGCATGTGATCATTGACAACAACGCTGCCCTTGATGCCCAGCTCCAAACCTGCTTCACGCGCCAATGCCGTATCAGGCGTTACACCAATAGCCAAAAGAACCATATCTGAATGCAGTGCTTCTGCATCCTTAAGTAGTGTTGATACACCTGTCTTCGCATCACGAGCAAAACCTTCGACCGTGGTATTCAGGCGCAAGTCAACACCATGTTTACGCAGTTCGGCATGGCAAAAAGCTGCCATATCTGCATCGAGAGGAGGCAATACCTGCGGAATGTTCTGCACAAGTGTAACCCGCACACCCAATTCCACCAAGTTTTCAGCCATCTCGAGACCGATAAAACCACCACCTGCAACAACAGCAGTCTTGGGCTGATGCTCGACAACCCACTCTCTAATTTTAAAGGTATCCTCCACGGTACGTAGCGTAAAGACCTCATCAAGCTCAGTGCCCACAAAAGGAGGCACCGTTGGACGAGCACCAGGTGAGAGCATCAAACGGTCGTAGCTTTCCTCAAACTCCTCGCCCGACTCAAGATTACGGACAAGCACAATCTTGCGTTCAGGAATGATACGCACTACTTCATGGCGCACACGTACATCTAAACGAAAACGCTTGTTGAGACTTTCAGGAGTCTGTACCGCAAGAGCTTTCTTGTCTGTAATTACGCCTCCTATGTAATAAGGAAGACCACAGTTTGCATAAGAAACGTAAGCAGAGCGCTCAAAAATAATAATCTGAGCTTGCTCATCAAGTCGACGAATACGAGTTGCCGCGCTCGCTCCGCCAGCTACACCACCCACAATGACCACTTTCATGGCTACCTCTCAATCTTGCCGCGGTATGTCGCAATACCGCCAATATTGGTGACATTTGCATAACCCAGTTGCTTTAGTTCTCCAAGTGCGCGCCCACTACGAGCGCCCGATGCACAATAGATAAACAATGGTGTGGCTTTATCGGGCACTACAACCTCAATAATTGCGAGCTTGCTCAAAGGCACATTTTTACTCTGAGGAATGTGTCCATCTGCAAATTCATTAGGTTCGCGCACATCAATGAGTTGTGCGCCGACTGTTTGTTGAAAATTGACAACACCCTCATTGATGTCAGCGCCTCGGAATATATCGAATAATCCCATTTTGTCTCCTACTCTTGAAGGTTATGCTAATCTTCCCAAATTTGTAGGGAGACTTTCAGTAGCTGAATCATGGTTTCCGTTAGCGGCAGATAGGTATTAGTTCTTACGCTGGATCCAAGCTCTTAGGGCAACGTATATGGCCGCAAACAAAACGGCTGCAACAGGCCAAATCCCCCAAGAATGAGCCCAATTCCAAGTTGTTATGGCATACGCTAGATAGATAGCAGTCACAAGACACCAATACACTCCAGGGAACCAGCCAATACGACGGCCAATCCGCTTGTTTTCTATGGTGAAGTCTTCCGTTTGCAGTAGTTTGAGATAACTCGAGTGAATCATCCCAAATTTAACGAGGAAAAATACTCCCGCTCCTACAAAGGCAAGAAGCACAGGAAAGCTGAGATACGAAACAAGATCATCTTCAAATATTGACGTTATTACAAACACGGGGAGTGCACCTATAAAAATCAAAATGATGCTGAATGCAACTGCAAGGTGATAAGAGTTTTCAAACGCCTCATTTTTACGCAGGATGGCAGCTTCCACACCATACTGCAACTCGAACTCCTCGCTCTCTAGGTATTCATAGCGCTTTAGCTTGCCACCCTTGACAATAAACAAAGCAATGGCAGCCGCAACAACAATCAATAAAACTGCTAGACCAATTCCTGTAGCGGTGTTCCCACTCATACCCGCAAAATGTTTTTCGCTAAATGCTCCAAGCACAAGCAAAACAATGGGCGACCATATGCACAGAGCGACCCCAAGGGCCATGGCAGAAGAATTTTGTTCCACGAGGCTAGTATATTCACTCGCTTCCTCGAGTGAAACTTTATGCACGGCAGACGATTCTGATGCCACTAAAGCATCAGTGTCGCAACTAGAATTACTTGCATCCGCCTCCATACTCTCTTGATTGCTCACAGCAAAAGATAAATTTTGCTCATCATCAGCATTATCCTTGAGTAGGTAATCAACACTCACACCAAAAAGTTCACTCATCTGCACAACCTTAGTAATGTCCGGCATAGCATTTGTAGCTTCCCACTTTGATACAGACTGACGCGATACGCCTAATTGCTGCGCAAGTTCTTCTTGAGACCAGCCGAGACGTTTGCGTAAACTCATAATTTTTTCTGCGAGAATCATAATCAAAGCCTTTCAGGTAATGATTTTCCTCTTCGTCGACGTGGTTAAAAGCTTAGGAAACATAGCTCAATCCCGCTACCAACTTGGGTTGGAACTTTGTCAACCACTGGTTGCATGGGTCATTTACCTGCAAATATAGCGAGTCATCTCTTTGCATAGATGAAAAGATTTCGCCCACCAACTATCATAGACATATCTTTCCCCATAGGACGTCCAAGCAGAAGGGCGATAAGACAATGACAAAGTTAGATGGCAAAGTCGCACTGATCACTGGAGCTGCAAAGGGCCTAGGTGCAGGCATCGCCGAGGTATATGCACGTTACGGCGCAAAGCTCTGTCTCCTCGATACGGATCCCCTTGTCGAGACGGTAGCCGAGGATCTTCATACGCGCTATGGAACCCAAACCATTGCAGCGGTGGAAAGCGTCACGGACAAGGAACGAGTAAGGGAAACTGCAAAGCTGGCATATGACAGCCTGGGCTCTCTTGATATTGCCTGCTGCAACGCTGGCATCTGCCGTCTTGCTCCATTTGAGAGCTTTCCCGAAGAAGAACTTGATGCGTCCATCAATATCAACATCAAGGGTGTCTGGAACACCTGTCAGAGTGTCATACCCTACATGCTCAAGGAAGGCAAAGGTAGCATAGTTATAGCCTCCTCGGTCACAGGCGATATTGTGGCAGATGCTGGTGAAGCAGCCTATGCGCTCACCAAAGCTGCCCTCGTTGGCCTTACAAGATGCCTTGCTGTCGAGTATGCCCCCCGAAATATCCGTGTCAACTGCTCGCAGCTAGGCTACGCAAGGACCCCAATGGTTGAAAGAATGGCCAAGGAGTCCAACCCTGACAATCCCGAGCAGGCCATTGATGCCATTGCGGCAAATGTTCCTTTGGGCAGACTTGCCATGCCTCAAGAGGTTGGAGAGCTGTTTGCGTTTCTTGGCTCGGACGAATCAAGTTACATTACGGGCGAGAGGATTGTCATTGATGGAGGCGCCACCCTTCCCGAGACCAATTCCATGGGCGTCTAGATCCGAGCGACATCAATAAAATAGACCGCTTCCATTGCATCATTGAATATGACATCCATGTTGACGATGCTGGCTAAAAACCAGCATCGTCAAATAGTTTGGAAAGTAGTACTTAAATCAGATTAATAGATGGATTAGCATGCTATAGTTAGACTTACCTAACTACAAGGAGCCTAATGTGAATCAAAAGACCTGGGACCGATTTGCACCGATTTATACCTTGGCGTTAGGATCTGAGAACCATCTTTTCGAAACAATGTATACGCGAATTGCTCAGGTAGTCGAAGACAAAGATGTATTAGAAATCGCTTGCGGTCCAGGACAGCTCGCAAAGCATATCGCATCATCAGCCAACAAGGTTGTAGCAACAGATTATTCTTCAGGTATGCTTCATGAAGCACAGAAAGGTATGGTACCTACAAATCTTAGTTTTATGATTGCAAACGCCATGAATCTACCGTTTGGAGATGATGCATTTGATGTTGTTGTTATAGCAAATGCGTTACATATAATTCCCACTCCTGAGAAGGTACTTGCAGAAATAGATCGCGTGCTTAAAGATGGCGGTTTGCTTGTAGCGCCTAACTTTGTTGCACATGAGGAAACGCGGGGAACCAGACTGTGGACACGTATCCTCAAAATTGCTGGCGTTACATTTGAGCAGCAGTGGACTGCAGCAGACTACATGACATTTCTTACAGATAATGGCTGGCAGATAGAGCATTTTACAACGATGCATGCTCGAATACCCCTTCTCTATTGCGAATGCATCTCATCAAGCTCTTCTGCGAACATGTCCTAAAGCCACGTTTTTCAGCAGAACTCCACTCGGCAACACTTTTCCTCGAAGTGGACGCAGGAAAAGATATCGAATGAACGGAATTTTTTAGAAAGCTACTTTGATGCAAGCTTTGCAACCCCGGTCCTAAAAATGCCCACTGAACTAGCTGTTACTTTTCACCTGAACACATGTGCTGACATCAAAGTTGGTAGATCAACAAGCCTTTAGTTAGTTAAAACATCAAAGTTGGTGGATCGTCTTTAGTTAGTCAAAGAGGTCGCTTTGCGATGCTGGAGACCTCAATAGCGGGGTAACATTATGCGCCGCAACCGCAAGCGTCGAGAGATTATGCAGATAGGCCGCAGTGGTAATGGTGATAAGCTGCGCCACACCAAGCGCAATAAGCGCAGAGTTGAACATCACAATGAAGTGATACTTACGGTGAATGCGCTGCATAAGTCGCTGCGAGAGCACTCGTAGTTCGACGATAGATTCAAGAGAAGAACCGCGCACCGAAACATCTGCTACGGCACGCGCAATATCACTTGCATCAGCAAGAGCAATCGATACGTTTGCCGCGGCCAGCGCAGGCGAATCGTTGATGCCGTCACCCACCATCGCCACAACATGACCTTCGTCACGCAGCCGCTGCACAAAACCGCTCTTATCCTCAGGAAGTACCTGAGCATGATAGTGGTCAATACCAAGCTCCGCAGCAACTGTAGCAGCGCAATGCTTGGAATCTCCTGTAAGCATCACGATATCCTTGATACCCAATAGCCTCAGTTGGCGAATAATCTCGATTGCTTCGGGACGCAAGGGATCAGAAACACAGATAGCACCAAGTAGGCGGTCACCCATTGACACATAAATGTGAGAGCTGTCTGGCTCCTCGCGAATAAGCCGTTCGAGCAGGACTTCGTTGCACGGCACTCTTTCGTCTTCGAATACAAAATGAGCCGATCCAATCAATACAGCCTGACCATCTATCATCGTTGAAATGCCATGTGCTACTACATAATGTACCTCAGCATGTAGTTCTTGCTCATGATGTAGCCCTCGTAGCTTTGCCTCACGCACAATGGCTCGTGCCACGCTGTGAGGATAATGTTCCTCAACACAGGCAGCATAGCGCAGCAGCGTATCTTCATCTATATCTGCGCATGTCAACACCTGTTTTACACGTGGCTCTGCCACAGTAAGCGTACCTGTCTTATCAAAAACAATGACGTCAGCGGCTGAAAGTGCCTCAAGGTATTTGCCACCTTTGACAATTACATTGCGATCAGCAGCTTCCTTCATTGCACTCATCATCGCAATAGGCGTGGAAACTTTAATTGCGCAGGAGTAGTCCACCATGAGCACAGCCATAGCTCGTGTGATGTTGCGCATATATGCTAAAACACCAAAAAATGCCGCAAAACTCCAAGGTACAAGTGCGTCAGCAAGTCGTTCAGCTCGGCTTTGACTTGCAGCCTTCAACTCTGATGAGCTTTCTACCATCGTAACAAGCTGGTCGATACGCGCACGTCCCGGAGGTGCCATTACTTGTACCTGCAGGTCACCATCTTCAAGCGCTGTGCCCGCATAGACTGTAATACCCTTATCCTTGTGCACAGGTCGAGACTCACCAGTCATACTTGCCTCATTAAGCTCGCCTTCGCCTGCCACAACGACGCCGTCAACAGGCAAAACCTGACCACTACGAATATGCAAAATATGACCTTCACGTACATCTGCAAGCGAGGCTTCAACGTCAATACCATCTACAACTCGCCATACGGTCTCAGCGCGGGTGAAAAGCCCATCTGCTAAAGCAATGCGAGCACGTCTTTGTATGTGCTTCTGCATGATGTCAGAGAGACACAGCAGGAAAATAACAGTAGAGACATCGGCGAAGGCGCCACGCAAAAGCGATGCAGTAATTGCCGTTGCATCAAGAACCTCAACGGTCAACTCACCTTTTGCCAGTCGTCGCAGACCCTCCCAAATGCGAGGTAGAGCGCGAAACACGATCAACACATGCCTGATGGGTCGTGGGAGAAATAGTCTGCAAAGTAGGCGATGCACAACAAGATTGCCTGTTTGGAGGGCAAAATCGTTGTCCGCTATTGCCATGGACAACTCACCCTCATCTGCCTTCCGGGGCAAACGAAGCGTATTGAGATTATCAACTGTCGCCAACACGGCATTACGAGCAGCAGGGCTACCCGTGACCAATATCGACCCGTTAGCCGTATGAACCTCTGCCGAGTACACCCCTTTGATTGCCATCAATGCATGCGCAACACCGCGGGCTTCTTCATCAGAGAAGAGATACTGCCCGCATCTCAGGCGTAACCTGCCAGGAATGTCAGAGACTATGCGATAGTGCATATCTACGCTTTAGTTTCGGTTTCTACAACCTTCGCATCAAGCTGCTGCTCAACCTCAGAACGGATGTCTTTTTCTATCTGTTCAAGACGCTCTTTAACAGCCGCATCGATCTTTGCCTGACGACGCGCCTCAGCGTTGAGATCGGCAGCGCCATCAATTACATTCTGCGTAGCACCAGAAACCGCATCGGACAGGCGCATGCAAGCAGCTGCCGCACGTACGACCCCGTTATGAACCGACTTGCTCTGTGCCGCCGCGCTAGCAGCGCCTGCAGCAGCAACGCCGCCTGCAAAAATCCAAAAGTGCTTCCAGCTCATAGTTATTCCTCTTCCAACAGTACTAAACAGGCAAAGTAAGCAAAACGCTATTCTCACTATTCTTCATTATTTATAGCGGTCTTATTTTTTCTTGTCTAGATATGGGATGCTCACATTGACTCAGTGGCAAAAAATTCCTTACAAGTCCTCGTAACGTAACCACATATTGAGCACTCATACTAAGCTTTACCGAGACCCGCACTACAGCAGAAGGATGGCGGATTGAGCAAGAAGGTCTTATTCGCGCCTCACCCTCTACAAGAAAATTGAACTAAGTAATCTTTTTGTTGTAACCAAAAAGTTTAGGGGTGGGCGCATCTGCTACCTCAGGATAATAATGGGTAAAAAACTCGAAGCCCTGATTACAGAGAAGCACCCAATCAAAAATCCAATGTCAAAGGCCTTGAGCAAATACAATCATTTTCAGCTGCGCTGTCAATAGCTCATGTTGAGCACTGCAGGACGGACCGCTCTCTCCACTCGTGCTGTTTGGCACCAATGTCACTGATTTACGAACAGCAAAAATGCTGCTCCAGCTACCGCCAAAATCATGAGGATCGCTGATACGGCTACGATTGCTTTGTCTAAAACATCACTATTTTTTGTTATTCGCGCCAAGAGGGCATACAACGCAATTCCGAGCGTACCGCCCATCGTATTAGAAATAATATCTGTCACATCCGAGGCTCCAATGCTCAGTACAAACTGCAGAGTCTCAAACGCAAGGCTGATATGAGCAATAATCAAGATGCTTGTACCAATAGGAAGCTTGCGAAATGCTATGCGCATATATATACCAAAAGGAATGAAAATCCATACATTGTCAATAACCTCACGTAAATGACCCGAGGTTTCCTCGTCGTAATAAAAGGGGATCAGATTGATATGACGAATGGTGTCTAGATCTGCAAACGAGAACTGGGTTTTGAGCAACACTACCCAGGAAAGTAGCACCAAGTAAAAAATGAATACAGCGACAATTCCTTTGTTCTGCTTGCTAGTAGACATTATGCTTTGCCTCCCTCATCATCAGACTTGTATTCCAATATGTCACCTGGTTGGCACTGCAGCTCTTCGCACAGCGCACCCAAGGTGCTGAATCGCACCGCGCTAATATGCCCATTCTTTAACTTTGATAGGTTTACATTTGTAATTCCGACTCTTTCAGATAAATCTTTAAGTGATATCTTTCGATCTGCCATAACACGATCAAGCCTGAGCACAATCTTTCCCATCATTACCCCCTACAGTGTTTCGTCCGACTGAAGCTGGAGTTCACAGGCATAATCGAACATAAGAAAGAAGGCAATGAAGGCAATCGTCTCAAAAATAGCGGAAAGCAAATTTCCGCCAAGCAGAACAAGCACTACCGCAATGACTGCTAATGCCAGTAGTTTTTTGCGAACCTCTGCGGTAAATGGTGAGTAACTCTCTGCCACTTGTGCAAACGTACTTTGGAGCAGGGTAAAAAATGCAATAACTAGACCTAGTGCCAATGCGCCCAAAATGGTAAGTGCAAAAATACCTATACCAGACATCAGAACGTCTTGCGTTTTAATGCTAAACCACAGCACATTCATCCTGCCTAAAAACGAAGTAGTAAAGATCTCCGCATGAAGTACTGCATACGCAAACATTCCCAGCCAGAAAAGCGCAAGTATAGCGATTGCTAAAACTTGCAAGATTCTTGCAATGGTGGCGAGGACTTTGCACATCCTCTTGAGTTGTGAGATGTTTTCGGACTCTTGCATGATGACTCGCTTTCACTCCTCTTTGGATACAAATTAGATGTTAAACGCTAATTAATTAATGTTTAACGATAATTATCCTAGGAGCTGAGTTATCGTTTGTCAATAACTTTTTCTTATCCATCAAGTCAACATGACAGGGCATGAACGTGTCTTAAAGTCAGCAAAAAGGTATCTATGTTATTTGTCTCGATGCTTTTCTTGCGTTTTTGGCTCTTATTACATGCCTAAGTCAATATTGGAGAAACACTACTCCCCTGTTGCTGTGCGATATTCAGAAGAGCCCGTGTCGGCCCAATCATGTTTTCCCGAACTGATTACTTTTTCGGTCGAGTATTCATAGGCAAGCATATCGACAATCTGGGGTTCGGTATCGCTACCTGCAAGTTCTTCTTTATAGACAACATACAGAGCGCATTTACCATTATTGGATTCACGATCATAAAGCACATAGGTGATCTGCTTTGCATCCTTATTGAGTACAAGCTTTGGCACGCCCTTTGCAGAGTAAGTAATATCTTTTTCTTCTGCTTTGGCATTGCCATAATGATGGGCTATTGCCACTAAACCCTTATTAATTTGATTATCCTGCTGCATCAGATTATCGTCTGTTTCTTCTATGTCATTACCTGAACCATCGGATGAAAACTCATAATTTTTAAGCTGTTTGTCACTATCAAAATCGATGCTTACCACACGCTGACGAGCATTATCATCGGTAAAAGCGACAAATGTCACCACGTTATTCTGCCAGTACACGCTATAACTTCCTCTAGAAACTGTAGGGAAACCGTCGTTTACTGGAACACTCCCGAACTGACGCCCAATGAATAGTGAATTTTCACGCGCGTAAAAATTCATCGAACCACTTAGTAAAAATGTTGATTCCTCTACGACCAAGATGTGTTTACCACTAGGCGATGAAAACTCATGATAGGAAAAGCCTCCACGCACAAACAGCTCTGCCAACGTTCCAATGAGGATGCCAAAAATCACCATGACCCACGCAAGTACAATGGCAACCTTTGATAATTTGCGTATCGCACGTCTCCAAGCGGTAATAAGCCCCCAAATTATCCAAGCAGCACAAATCAATCCCGTAAGAAAGTAGAGGTCAGTTTCTCTGAGGTATATGCCAATCTTGATAAGCAATATCAATCCCGTGAGCTGCTCGACCGCCAACAGCACGACGCATAACACTAGCCAGCAACCACTAGCAACAAACAGTGCAAGCCTTATGCGGGCGGACTTTGTTTTTCGCACCTTTTCAGAATCAGTCGACATACTCATATCTCTTTTTTTGCTGTCACTCTGACAATTCGGAAGTCCAGACATTACTCATCATTATTAGCAAACCTTGCTTCATTTATTGTAATTTTGTTGCCCATCCGCTCAAGAATGAGTCTTTTGCTCACACACTTGGCGAGAAACCTTTCATCGTGGCTTACCAAAATCAATGCTGCCGGAAACGAAGATAGCGCGCGCTCAAGCGCTTCAATCGCTTGGATATCCAGGTGATTTGTAGGTTCGTCAAGCACAATAAGCTGCGGTGATAACAACATTCCTCGGACAATAGCAAGCTTACGTAGCTCACCTGGACTAGTAGCTGACAATGTAAGAACGCGTTTTGGGTTTGACCCTAGACGTGATAGCCCCTTAAGAACCAGTCCTTTCTCTAGTTCTGGCAGCGCTTCCACTGATTCTAGAAAACGTTTTGCATCATCGGACCCTATTTCTTGGCCGATATAAAGCGTACGAATGCCATCGATCTCGGCACACCACAAACTCCCCGTCTGCTCACTTTGCGAAAGCATATGACGTATCAAAGTAGATTTGCCCGCACCATTTGGCCCGCAAATACCAATATGGTCTGTATTGGCAATAAATAGCTTAGGAACGAGTAGTTCCGCTTCAGGCCCACAGGGGATAATTTGCTCCCGTGTCTTCAGCACAACATGCCTTTTGCTTGGATGAGCATTCAGCCATACATCACCTTCATAACGCTTTGTGACTCGCATCGTGCTCAAACTTTGCCGTGCGGATTTCACGCGTGTGTCCATCCGATCTGCAAGCTTACCCGCCTTGCCATCTTTTCCAGAAACTATGGCAAGTCCAATTTTGTCGCGACTATCGCTATCATGCTTATCGAGCTTGCGCTTACTTCTCATGCCAGAGCTTTTATCTGCAAGCTCCCTACGCCGACGTTGTTCATTTTCTAATTTTCGGAGCTGTTTTTTTGCAACTACCTGACGATGGATTAACCCCTCTCGTTCTAATTCCATCTGGTCGCACGCTTGCGTATATCCACCTGATCGCATGATCACGTGCCCATCCCTAAAATCGAGCACTTGATACACCAAGGAATCAAGCAGTTCTCGATCATGCGAAACAAGAATACCGATTCCACGATACGCTGCCATGGCACGACAAATCTCCTTGCGACAATTTGCATCAACATGATTTGTGGGTTCATCAACAACAAGAATTTCTGGCTGTGCCCAAAGCGCTACTGCAACCTGAATTTTCTTCTGTTCGCCACAGCTCAATTGGGAATAACGCCAAAGCATGTCGTTATCAATACAAAGCGAATGTCTAATCGCAAGCGCCTCTGGTGAATAGTCACAGGCAAAATCGTACAGAGAGGCGGGTTCCCATAAAGGATCCTGAGGACAATATAATCCGCTTATTTTGGGCAAGACAGTTCCAGAATCCGGGCTCATATCCCCACATGCAATACGTGCGATGGTGGTTTTCCCGCATCCATTTGGTCCGATGATGCCTGTCCAACCAGATGCAAAGCTTGCGTTTACTCCATCGAGTATTGTTACCGAAGAGCCTGGATAGGCATATGTAATGTGCGAAAGGTTGAGAAACCTAAACATGAAGCTATTCCTTCTCGTGATGTTTCAAAATGCGACACATGGCAACAAAAGGGTTTGTCACCTGCGCTATTTGAGGCATCACTACAGCTTCATTAATCCTTCTCCTTAAAGTAGGTTCGCGCTTGGCATCTGGGCGCTCACCGTGGATAGATTTCAACTATAGCACCAAATAACAAAAGCAATTGCTGTTCTAATCGACGTGCAAAGGTTGTATTAGGAGACAGCAATAATACTGAGTTGCATACTCAACTAGTTCCAGTTGTACAGCTAACTTTTAAATTGACAGTCTTTCATTAATGTCTTACTGTACTAGTTATATAATACAATAAGACAGACGAAGGGAGGTCAAACGTGCCATGGGAATTTGCAGAGGGATCCCCCATCTGGCGACAGATTGTTGCACGTATCAAAGCTGCTGTCGCAGGTGGTAGGCTCGCTCCAGGGGAAAAGGTCGCCTCGGTACGTGACCTCGCGATGGAGGCAGGGGTAAACCCCAACACAATGCAACGCGCACTTGCACAGCTCGAACAGGAAGGCATCCTACACACTGAACGCACGAGCGGCAGATATGTGACAGAGAATGTCGAGATACTCGAAGGGCTACGTCGCCAACTCGCATCTGAGGTTATTGCCGAACTCTACCATCAGCTGCATGCACTTGGCATAGATGACAATCAAATCGTGACAATGGTCTCTACTTGGAAGGATGAGAACTGATGGCAGTTTTAGAGTGCAAGGCATTAAGCAAGCAATACAGGGAAATTGCAGCACTCGATGCAATTGACCTCTCGCTCGAAGCCGGTCAAATTATTGGTCTTCTTGGCCCAAATGGCTCAGGTAAAACGACTTTAATCAAACTTGCAAATGGTCTTATCAAGCCAACATCTGGCCAAATTCTCATAGAAGGCATGGCGCCATGTGTAGAGACAAAAGCTAAAGTGGCCTATTTGCCCGATCGGAACTTCTTGCCTGAATACATGAGCACAGCACAACTGCTCGATTACTACCAAGACTTCTTTGTAGATTTTGATCGTAAGCGAGCTATAGATATGCTCACAAACCTAGGCCTTGATGTATCGAAGCGCCTAAAAGAGCTGTCCAGAGGCACGCGGGAGAAGGTTCAGCTCATTCTCACGATGAGCCGGAATGCGCATATATATCTGCTTGATGAACCCATCGCGGGTGTCGATCCCGCAGCACGTGACTACATCTTGCGCACCATCATCTCCAACTACTCGCCAGACTCACTCGTACTCATCTCCACACATCTTATTACTGATATCGAGAGCGTGCTCGATGATGTCATTTTTCTCAAGCAAGGTCACATGGTGCTCCACGAGTCTGCTGATGACCTACGCGAACGCACAGGCAAGAGCGTAGATGGTCTCTTCAGGGAGGTATTTGCATGTTAGGTAAATTATTCAAGTACGACTTCCGAGAAGTCGGAAGAAAGATAAGCCCGCTTTACATCGCACTTGCTGCGATATCTATTGTCACGGGAATACTTTTTGCCGTAAGGGGAAGCAAAGTCAATACCGTAAACGACCCACTCGCCGCCATCATAATAATCATGATGCTTGTCTGGTTAGTTCTGTTTGTGGCAACTGGCGTTGTTACACTGATGCTCGTAGCACGCAACTTTCAAGATACGCTTTTCGGGAGCCGTGGTTACCTTACCAACACCCTGCCAACACGCGCCATTGATCACGTAGCAGACAAAACCATTAACGGGGTCATTTGGGCAGTACTCACTACCCTTATGAGCATTGTTGCAGTCGCGCTATTCGTCGCCGCTATCGTCCTCGTAAACCCCGCTGCTCGGGGATCCCTCCTTGAGACCCTCGGATCGACTTCACTCGGATCAGTTTCGTTTCCCCAGTTAGCAATGACGGATATAGCGAAGAACGCCGGTGTGGTCACCGTCTCCTTCCTGACCTTCTCCGCCTTAGTGGTATCGTGGCTCTTCGCGGGCATATCGTTCGGCAGTATAATAAAGAAGCGTCCAGGGCTGGCTAAGGCGATCGCATTCGCCGTGCTCGCGCTCGCATGGTTGCTCACGTCGAATGTCCTGGGTACGACCTATGCGCGCCTCCTGCTAGTGCAGGTAGCTCTCACGATTATCTTCAGCATGTCGTCAACGTACATCTTGAGTTGCCACCTCAATCTTGAATAAGCGTATTTTAGGAGACTAGTCCCCGCAGCGTGGTCTCCTAAGAGGTTGTGCGATGGCGCAATGTCGAAACCGTTATGATAGACGATTCGCTTTTGGGTCTGTACAACTCTCTGCATTCTTCCTTAGAGTGGAAGAGCAAAGCGGCTTTCCACTCTAAAATGCAGACTTTACGAGGCTTACCATTCTATTTGGTAAGCCTCGTAATTGTGGTATACCTTGCATCGCAAGCTAGCTGCAACGATTTTCGTTTTCGTTGCACAAGCAAGGCGACATATCAACAGAAGAGAAAATTACTAATCGTATTATGGAATCAATGTACTTTTGATATATCAAAAGTACTACCAAGCAGACCATTTCTTCAAATACGTACTTGTATTTAGAGAATGAAGCCCAACTCACTCGCAGCAGATGTAGGGGCTACAGGTCTCCCCCGTCATCCTTATCGACTCCCATGTCAAATTGCTCGGGAAGAAACTTGCCCACCTGCTGCTTGCCTGTCTCAACGATAACCCCATCAATCTGCTCAAAAGTCTCACCTAGCATACGATGGTTGACTGTATCGATAAGCATCCCCAAATTGAGTCCAAAATAGAGACTGATACGTTCGGGATCAGCAAGAGTATGCTCCATTGCCACATTAAAGGGCGAGCCAGCAAAGAGATCCGTAAAAATAATCACGTGTTCGCAATCAGCCATGGAAGCTAACACACAGTCGTAAGTATCCTCGAGTTCCGCTTTAGAAGAGTGACAAGGGAAGTCGATCGCCCATATATCTTCTTGCTTGCCCATAATGAGCTCCAAAGAAGACAAAATGCCTGTCGCAAAGTGTCCGTGTCCGCAAATAAGGATGCCGATCATTTTTACCTGCTTCCTTCTTGTAGGAATACCCCTTTAGAAACGAAAGAGCCGAGCTGCTGGTTGTGGGCCAGGCAGCCCAGGCTCTATCTCCATGCAATTGCGTAACAACACTAAGCTAATCTTGTTCCTTCGGAATATGAGAAAGTTCAATCTTAAAGGGATTTATCCCAGTATCGATGTTGGTGCAAGCAGCACCTTTAGCAGCAACAAACTGGAAGGGAACAGTATACATAATAGGCGCTAGATACTTATTTGTCTTAACACTAAACACCATATCGCGCGCATCATGCTCGCATTCCATACAGGTAATAAGATGCACGCGTGGGGTGTACTGACGAAACGCATCGCGAAATTGCAAACAGCGACTCCACTCTTTTTCGTCCGAGCCAATCATAAAGATGGTTTGACGTGGACTAATAGCCATGGTAGGGCCATGGGAGTATTCCTCCAGTTCATAACCAATGGTGGGAAGGCGAAGCATCTCGCCTACCTTAAGCATGCCCTCAAGTGCCGATCCGTAATCGATGCCATACCCTAATACATATATGCGATCACTGTTGACAATGGTAGCGACATTGCGATCAAACCATGCCTCGCTTTCTTGGATTACAGTTTGGAAGGAGTTAACAAAAGCCTCAGCTTCAGCAATTGCGGAATCAAAATCTGTACCCGAAATCGCACCCCTAACCTTACCAGCAGCAAGTGCCCACAGGTAGACTTGAAGCATGGTAACAGTATAGCCACGAGTCTCAGGAGGCGTAAGTTCCTTGCCACATAGCAGGTGAATAACCTCATCTACGTGATGAGTTATCTCACTTTGCAAATCTTCGGTAAGAACTACCGTATGATAGCCTTGGCTCTTGGCCCACTCCATTACTTGAATGGTGGAAATGGAAGTACCAGACTGCGAAATACCCACAAACAGAATCTCATCCTTGGCAAGTTTACCAGTCCAGTCAGCCTTCTCGTAGTTGGCAAAGACAGTAGGATAATTGCCAACTGCGTCAATACCGACGAGATGCTTGAACAAGTATGCCGCAATCTGTGATGCGTTATACGAGGTTCCCGATCCGAAGAAGAGAACCTTCCTGATAGGATAATTCTTAAAAATGTTGGCAAAGGGGTCCATAAAGACTGCACGATTTGCAAAGGTTGCCTGCAAAGCACGTGGCTGGTCGCGCATGTAACCCAATACGGAAGGATGTTTCTGATCAATGTCGCTCATAAATCCCCTTTCTGATATTGCTAGTGCATCGCAAAGAAGTTAGTCAAATCTTGTGGAACGTCAGTAGGAGTTTCACGCAGGACAACTTTGGTGCCAAACTCCATCAACTTTTTGAAGTCTGAAATCATCTCTTGTGTCATATAAGTTGTGCCAGTACCCACATGTACCTGATCATTCTTGACAGGAGATATGTTCCCAATGGTCACCTGAGGGACCACATATCCACACTCCGCCATCTTTAAGATGGGTTTAGGTTTATTGCATAACAGCATGATATTTTTACCTGCAACATCAGTGCGTAAAAGTAATTCAGCTGTTTTCTTAGCGCTATGGAAAGTAAGCTTAACTTTCTGTGGACAGCCAAATCTCAAGGCTGACTTACGCATGCTGTCATGTACGATATCATCGTCAACGATCACGATTTGGTTCAGTGCGTAAAAGGGGATCCAATATCCGCACACCTGACCATGAATGAGGCGATCATCAAGTCGTACATCTACGATTGGCATGGTAGCCTCCTAACCTATTACGCCCAGCGCACCTAACACAAAGGCGATTACCACACCACTGCACAACACCTTGATGACGCTTACTTTTGAGTGCAAAAACTTATAGAAGCCCAACACAGCAAGAAGCGAAAGGAGCTGTGGGCAAATCTGATCGAGATAGTCCTGCAGCACGATTTCGCTACCCGAAATAACAAAGGAAAGTGGTGAGGTAATACCGACCCATGATGCTGTAAGGCAACCAATAGAAGCTACACCTACGATACCTGCACAGTAGGTAAAGAGTTTCATCATGCCAGACTGTTCCATGTCGGCAAGCCAGGAGGCACCTTGCGAATAGCCAATCTTCAAGCCGTAATATCGTGTAAGTAGGTTGGGAATATTAAAGAGAGCCAGAAGTACGATGGGACCAAGAATAGATCCCTGAGCTGCAAAGCTCGCACCAAGTGAGCAGGCAACAACCTTGAAGATGCCCCAGAAGAAAGTATCGCCAATACCAGAGAGTGGGCCCATGAGCGAGACCTTGATGGCATTGATAGACTCCTTATCAAAGGATGGATCATCATGTGCCATCTCCTCCATAGCTACGGAGATACCCATAACGAAGGGCGATGGAGCAACCGTCATGTTAAAAGCAGCCATATGACGATGAAGAGCCTCCTTATAACCTTCTTCGTCATCGCCCCAAATTCTCTTAAGGGAGGGCATCAAAGCATACTCGTAGCCGAGACCTTCCATACGCTCACTATTAAAGGATCCAAGCAGTGTGAAAGAACGCCAAAAAATTGTTTTGAACTCTTTTTTTGAGAGTTCATGAGCGGGTTTTGCTTTATTGCTCATTACAGCTCATCCTCCTCATCGTCAAAGTCTGTAGAGGTGAAACCAGCCAGTTTGTGTTGCAAGATGCTGGTTTTGTTTGAGCGCTCAATGTAGATGATGAAGGCTAGGGCAAAAGCAACTAACGCCACGCCAACCATAGAGACGCCTAAATAAGCCGCTAAAACAAATCCAATGATGAAGTAGGGAACTAGGTTCTTCTCGAGTAACAGGTTCAGCAACATTGCATAGCCAACCGCGGGGAGTACCAATGCAACGGCGGACAGGCCTTTGGATGCCCACTCGGGAATGTTGTTGACAACAACACTGATAGCATCGTTACCTAGGAAGAGCGCAGCCCAAGTAAGTAACCAGTAAAAAGCAAAGGTGATGATGCCACATAGCCAGTGAATCCAAACTATCTTCCTCTCTTGACCACCTTGATCAATCAGATTATCAACGGTATGCATGGGGAGTGAGTATCCCGTGTCAATGAGAGATTGAATGAATTGCAAAAGCACGGAGACAGGAACGCCGAAAGCCATAGCAGCTTCGACACCTGCACCCGTAGAAAGAGCAATGGCTGTACCAATAGTACCGCCAGGGCCAACTGCCAAACCAGCAACTGGACCGATTGATGCAGTACCCATCCAGATGAGTTCAAGCTGGCCGCCAATAATCAGGCCTTGCTTGACGTCGCCTAAAATCAAGCCAACGAGAAAACCTGTCACGACTGGTTCGCGAATCTTGCACTCACCAAACCATCCACCTTCGATTGTCGCGCATGAAAGTGCTGCGACAATACCCACGAGACATGCCTGTAACGCTGTCATAGGGCACTCCCTTCTGGTCAAGCACCATACCACTTATTTAGTGGTATATCACCTATACCTTTTGTAAAGGTATACACCACTTAAAAGATGGAAACAAGCAGAATGAGCAATAAATTCGCCAGAAGGTAAAATGGGTCACCTTGTGGATATAGATCATGCTTTTGCTGGTAGATTATATAAATCTAAGTAATAAAAAGGATCACTCGACCCGAGAAAGCCTTTATTTGCTTCAATCACACCTTATCGAGCAGTAGCAGAAAAAGAAAAACTGGTATATTCAGACCGATAATAGGCACGTGTAAACTCAACCAGTTCATTACTTGCATCATAACTCTCATACTCATAATAAAAGAGCAATCGTCCGGGTTCTATATTGAGCACTTCGAGATAGGGCTGGGGAACGGGGGATGCCCACATATTCGAGATAATACGATCTGGCAGATGACCCTGTATCTCCATATAGGTGTACAAGGACCCATCTGCAAAATCAAAGCGCTCGGGATTCGAGAAAAGTGCTTGCGGAAAGTAACAGATCTGGAGGGCATAGGGCTCCCCGTCGATACTCGAGAGGCGGATAAGCTCATAACAGAAAGTTCCCTGGCCAAAGTGATCAGCAACATCATCTCGGGCCTCTACCTGCTTAAACGAAAGTACTTTACGAGAAGACGAGAAACCTGACTGGCGAAGAACCGCCGAGAGAGAGATGTCTTCATGCTCGCCCATACTCACTCTCTTTTTGTTCTTTGCATCAGAACCCCGTCGGACGAACGTCCCTTTTCCCTGTACTGACACAAGATAACCCTCACGCACAAGCTCACCAATTGCTCGACGTACCGTTAGGCGATTTAGGTTGTAGCGAGACGCCATCTCGCGCTCGGAGGCAATTTTTTGACCTACAGCGTATTCGCCACTCTCAATCTTGCCAAGGATACTGGTCATAAGTTGTTGATAGAGAGGTTGAGAGACCTTAGACATTGCGGTTCACCGTCCTAAAGCGAAAGAAGCTTGGGCGAGCGGTGATTTGAAAGATACGCATCGGTTTTTCTGTCTGAGCAGAATCATAACAAGTGCCCGAAATGAGCATAACCTCAGCGTTAGCAGGAAGGTCAAGAAGACCTGCCTCCTCCTCGGTTGCTCGAACAATCATGATAGATTCCTCGCTCTTCTCTGTAGCCAAGCCATAGCGATCGGAAAGAAACACCGAGAGAGATCTATCCTCAAGATCCGCTTTCTCGATGCCTTTTACCAACTCATAGGGAATGTACTCGTGTTCTATATCGCAGGGCTGACCCTCAACTATGCGAAGTTTACAGTACTCAAAGACCTTGGATGCAAGGGGTATATGAAGCATTCCACTTACGTACTTATTTGCCTCTACCACTTGATGCGTGAGTATACGATATTGATAGACATACCCCTTCTCTTCGAGTTCCTCCGTGACCGATTTTATCTTGTCCAACTCACGTGTGACAAAGATGGTTTCTGTCCTTTTCATACAAGCTCCTCGACAGCTTGATAGATTACTGGTATAGTTTCCAACGTTATAGTATACCAGTTAAACTTCTTATCCCAAAGTCATTCCAAGCTCTTGATATTCAAGATGAACAGCATATAGCTACTTGTCAAAAAGATTGGAGCCACCATGAATGTCATGTTGACAATCACCCTAATACTCATGGCGGCACTCTTTGCTGTCGATGGTTTTTTTCGCTGGAAACAAAAGAAGCAACTCGATGTATTGCTTGGTAAGCTCACAAACAAGCTCGCTGCACATGACTACGACGGTTATGACGCTCTGCTTGATTCCAGTCAGCAAGCCATTCCCCCGTTCAACTTTGCCTTCATGAAGCTCCAAGGAGCCGCCCAGCGTGGTGAAGTCCACATCTTTAAGCAGCGCCTTGCAACCTTTGATAAGCTACGCCTGAACAATCGACAAAAAGCAGCGATTGCCAGTGTTGCCTTTACCTTCTATGCAAACAGGGATAGTAAAGCAGATGCTCTCGTATGGCTTGATGTCATCAACTCCCTACCTGGCGAGGAACGACTCAAGAAGGAAGCTAAGAAACGTATGGCTGAGGTAGAAAAGAGCATTAGGCACTCAGCCTATTAACACAACTCAGAAACTTGATTCAAACATGCTGAGTACGCTGACAAATAAGGTACTCCGATTTTGTCATCTGATGAGACTCCTTGATTGTATACACAAGTGCAAAGACAAACTTGTAACCATGGTATGCGAATCCGTCACCTCAAAGCCCATATGACGTAGCTCAGCGATTGCATGGTCACGTGTTTCTATAATCTCAGCAATGCGCGCCTGGAAATAATCCTCATCCTCAACTGAAGCGATGCCAATCGCTGCAGTTACAGCACTGATATTAAATGGATTAAAGTCAAACTTCACATCGCGCATATCACTTATCAATGGTTCCTGAGCCACAGCAAAACCGATATGAGCACCAGCAAGATTGCGCAGCTAGACACTCGCAACAGACGTTTTTCTTACAATGTCGCAACGCTACACGCGAAATGACGCTTGTTGTCACGTCTCAGCTCTGCTCATAAAATCAAAGACACTAATCGTTGCTGGTTTTATAAACGGTGACTTTGCAGGAGTAAACCCGCCAATTGAAGGTTGGATCTACGGGAACTCCTCCATCTTCACCAAAGCAGTCGCAACCCCTCACTCTACATCGGATTCTTTCAACCGGCTTTCCAGCTACAATAGCTTTCGCAATAACAGATGCTATTGTCTTCCTAAAAAATATGTCATCGAAATCATGATAAGGCTGAAATGGAAGATTGTTGCCGCAAGAATCCTTGAAGAGATATCCCCATTCGCTAGTTTCTTTTGAGCAAGGACACATTTCAAGCATGTCGCCTTCCTTAATAGAAGCAACAGTCTGCTCAAGTCTTAGATCTCTCTGAGACGTACCTTCATGCCATGTGGACTGAAACCAGAGCTCCGCTATCCCCAGCTTCTCAGCATTATTATCAAAACCAGCAGAAAAATCGCCAGGCTCGACACTGCCAATGAAAGCCTCATACCCACGCATCTCTATTGCTTCTTCAAGCGACTTAGCTTCGGGTGAATAACTTAAGTAATCAAATACGTTGAAGCACTCACCTTCGTATTTTTTTGGCTGAGGTAAACCAAACTTTTCTTCGTCGGATGTTGAATTATCGCTTATACCATCCAACTCATGCATATTGGTCTCCTATCTCGCAGTTTCGCTTGGTTGTGTCAACTTTACGAGACTTTTTGGTTTTCAGATGGGTATCTAATTGGACAGCTGAAGTATTGCGTCATATAGCATGCGATCTGCAATTGGCAGAGTCTCCACATCGGGGTGTGCCCCAGACTCATAGCGACTTACATGTGCCAAACATCAAGCATTCAGACCTCCAGCCAGATCCTGATACTAAATATCCCCCACGTGAGACAGTTTTTATGCAGCAGCCCACTTTCCCTGCTAACTTCGGGAAAGCCACTTTCGACAGCGGACACCCAGCGTCAGCACGTAAGCACATCCAACAATGGCCGACAAAACAGACGAAGCCAGCGCGAGGGTTGGCACGAGAACAGCGTATCCAGCAACTGCAAGTTCGAACCTCGGTCCCCCACATACGGAGGTTGCCCCCGCTGGATCCAGACCCCCAGCAAACAAGAGCGTGGCGGACATCGAAAGGACCGTACAAATTGCCGCTCCCCAATGTATCGATACGGGATGTATGCAACCGAGAACTCCGGTCACAACGAGAGCAAGCAACACCACAAAGGCGGTTGCTGGTAAGGAGTCGAGCAACAATAGTTCAAATCTTGGGCACGCAATTGCATCGCTCACTAGCCGCACACGCCCATCGTCCGCAAACACGCGCGTGAGCTCTCGTGCCCGCGGGATAAGCGAAACGGTCGCCATCAGCCACATAAGTAGAATGCCAATATCCCCGGGGGCGGCTGTGAGCAAAGCTCCCAAGGGCACAATACTCGCTCCCCATACGACCAAATCAGCGATACCATCATGTTGCCGCACATGCGAGAGTACTGCCCGAGCGAAGAAAAAGCGTCGACCTTTCAGGTCAGGGAGGGCGAGGAGAGGTCGTCGTGCAGCCATAAGTTTGCGCCGTCGCAGTCTCTCGTAGGCGCCCGGCGCCTGCAGCGCCCGCGAGCGCAGGGGCTGCAACTCTGCATACAGAGCATTGGCCTGCACAAGCAGAGTCATGTCTATGCGAAAGAATCTACCAGCTACACGATAGCGCATAAGACCTACAATCCAGGCGAGCGCAACCGCTCCAAGAAGCGAAACTGCAAGCAAAGTGGCCGTGGCGATTGGTGTGACGATAGACTGGAGCATCGTGCCCACAGCAAACCCGAGAAGTACTCCCGCGACTGCCGCAACAAACCCGTTAACGATGAGTCCTTCCCCCATCCATGTCGAAGGCAAAAGTGCGCTCGTGAGCCATAAAATATCTGGATGCGCTAGCTTCACAGGACAAGACACAAGCCAGTGAGCCGACAACGCGACGCAGGTCATCACTGGAACAATCCAAAGCAGAGCCGCGAGCTGGGCGCAGGTTGTCGCACCCAGTGCCACTCCCACCTTCGCTGCGGAGTTGAGAAAGGCGAGCCACATAAGAACGAACGCACCGAAGATGAGGACGACAGCATAGACTTGGTAGATTCGATCGCTTAGTTTCGCATCCTTCTCGAAATCGCTCCCCGTCACGAGGAGCCAGCGGATGATTTCAGTGCGTCCATGGCGTAACCGCAATCTGAGTAGGAGGGCTATGTCATGCAGGACATCAGGCATAGGAGAGCGCTCCGTCTCTCAAGGCGAGAGTGAAGTTAGGGACGAGATCGGACGCATGAGCATGGCAACTTACAAGCACCGACGAGCCTCTCGCTGTGAGGGACGTTACCTCACGATCAAGTACAGCGGATGCCTCGGCATCAAGGGGACCGTACGGCTCGTCAAGCAAAAGGAGCTTGGGGCGCATGACAAACGCAAGGGAAAGTGCAAGCTTGATCCGCATTCCGCGCGAATAAGATGAGGGATATTGATCTAGAGCGCGCCCGAGGCCAAACTCAGCAAGGAGATCCTGAGCACGGGATAGGCGGTCTTCCATTTTTCCAGCTCTTAACAGCAACTGAACATGTTCACGTGCGGTCAGATCATCGTAGAAAGAGGGTACGTCACTGACGAATGTGCGGGCGCAGCGGATACCCTCGCCAGCAAAGCAGATCTTCCCTGCCGTTGGGGCAATCCATCCGGCAAGACACTTGAGCAGCGTGGATTTCCCCGATCCGTTCCTCCCCACGAGGAATGCGATATCGCCCTCCCCCAGCGAAAACGAGATGTCCTCCCATACAGGTGTCTTCCCATAGGAGAAGGCAAGCTTATCCACATTCAAGATTGCGGCCATGTGACCCCCATCCTCTGTGCAAGGCAGAGCAAACAGGCTCATGCGACAGACTTCATCCGTTCGCCCACGGGGCCCCACGGGCCCCTGCTTCCTTGCAGATAGAATCGCTCTATTATACCTGTGCAGTCTGCCCTGTCCCGAGGAAGACCCTCCTATCTCGAGCTCACGTATGCGGCTCTAAGCCACCTATGAATGGCAGATAAAAGCCTTTCAAAGTGCAGGTAGGTTCTTTCTTCACCATCTTCACCTCCTGAAAGGTTCATCGTTCATCAATACAGCATTTTCATACCCCTATTCGCTCTGAGAGCCGATATGCGCCATTTGCCGAAATTTGTGTTGCAGCACTTAAATGGCGCACATCGGCCCTCAGAGCGAATGGGGGTCAAAAGATAGTTATCGCCCTACTACGGGATGTGCATTGTTATCCTATTGCGGAACGATGCGGTGTTATTTCATTCAAATATCACAGTCTTGCAAATAACCTAGAGCGTGTGTCTTTTAAAACGCTTCATGTTAGAACCGTCTTAATCCTAGTTATGCAGTTGAGTGCACAAAGAGTTTCTCCTTTTACGCAAAAATTTGTGGATGGTTCGCTTTTCGAGTTATAGGAAAACGGGGGCTGCACTTCCAATGGAGCTGATGAATCGTGAACCCTTTTCGCATGTTGCAGTGCCGCGCTGTAGCACGTATTGCATCAAGATGCCACATTACGGTGATTACCTGCTCATTCGCACAAATACGAATGGACAGGAGTAATTGTGGATGATATGCGCGTGCTAGGCGATCTGGGGTTTTGAGAAGGGCTGTTGTAAGGGCGGATCCCTTAGGTGCGGCTGCCTGTTTGCGATACCGGGAAAGAATTCTACGCGATGCCGCTCCCGCGCGGCTCACTGTCAGCAGCCTGCGAGAACGCGAGCAGTGTAAACGGATATCGGGTGATTTGCCGACGCTGGTGCTGCTCAGCTAGCAGGCTCGATGCCGTTCTGCTCAAACCATGTGGACGCGATGTCCCTAAGGCGCTCCCTGCGGTATCCCCACCAAGCATCGAGCACTCCGTGCCGGCGCGCCTCGTCCTTGAACGAGCGATACGGATGTCGCGCGTACGCGGCATCAAGCAGCCATTCGCCCAGGGGATCTGGCTGGGACCGCGCGAAGTCGCGCATCCACCTAAGGTCCTCGATCTCATCTGCACCGGGGAGCGCTATCCAATCGGACGCCTCCAGATCTGGTTCGTCGCCTTGATCCCCCTCCGTGAGCAGCTCATCGACGTCGCCGTAGAAGCCGTCGAGGAACTTGTTGCTGAAGGTACTGTGGAACTCACCCGTCCCGATGTTGTAGAAGTACTGCAAGTCGTCTTCCTCAAGCAGACGGGTGACCGTGCCTACACTGAGGGGCTTCTCGGGCTCTAGCCAGCTCATGTTTCTCTCCGATCCTCTCTGACGCTGTCATGCGCCGGCTTACCTGCCGGAACCCTTACAATCCTCTTGGCTCGCCATGACTATGCAGGGCGACACAGGTCATTTCTAAACCCAGTAACTGACTCTGCGTTGCAGGAACATTCCGCTAGATTATCCATCCTCCCAAGGCAGAGAGGCAAGATTCCACCTCGCGTTCTTGTCGATATCGTCACGCAGTACGGATCCGAAAAAGTCCGAGGCAAGCTCGCACGCCGTATCGAACGTGGCGAACTCCTCCGGCGTCTCGAAAATCTCCCGCATCTAATCCCTCCTCAGATATCGGTAGAGTGGGAAGCCCTCCTCGAACCCACAGCGGACAGCAAGCCCGTCAACTTCCGACGAGAGTCGCTTCTCGTCCCCTATCAGGCTGCGTGACACGGCATCTCCCAGCACGCTCGCGGTGAAGCTCAGTCCTCCCCCCGCTCGAGCAAGGTCAAGCACGGTCCGCGCGGGCGTCGTCGCTGGAACGCCAGAGACGACGGTCACGTCCCTGTCTTCTAGCTCCCTGTCGATGAACGAAAGACCGTTTCTGCGGGTCTGCCGCCTCCCGGGGTGCGAGAAGACTATCGGTGTAGGGCTGAGTTCTCCGATCCCGTGAAGCCACGCGATTGTGTTCATGGAGGCGGTGAAACCACCAGGACCCTTATCTCTCTCGTAGGACGGGGTTTCTGGCTCGAGCGATATCCACACTGCGATGACATCGCCCTCCCTGAGGGAGGGAGTCCCGCTACAGTCAGGGAGAGGATGCCGCGGAAGCACGCGCCAGCGCCGGGCTCAAGCAAGACGAGAGCAGATACCTAAGCGTCTCCAAGGTGGCTGAGTACCTGCAGGTCTCGTGCAACACCGTTTACAAGATGGTCAGGCTCGGACGAATCCCAGCAGTACACGTTGGCAGACTCTTGCGGATAAGCCTCCCCAAGTTCGGCAACGCCCTCTGCGGCGCGGACCGATAGACACGCAAGAGAGATGCTCGTCCTCGACGCACGCTGACTTTCGCCGGCTCCGAACGAAGAATTCGGACCATCAGCCGCAAAACAGACCGGCACTCACGACAACCGCGTTCCGTCCAATGGGCGAAGCGTGCGTCGAGCGAGTGCGGTAAGACAAGTTCACGTGAGCCGATCTCGACCTCTCCGGAATCACCAGGAACGTCTTCGCAAGGACATACGGCTTCTGCCGCGAAGGAGACAGCTTCTACGAGAACTGGTCGGCAACTACCCACTTCCTCGGGATCTCGACTCGCCCGGGACCCGCGCCATCAACAAGCTCACCGACCGGAGGTTGATCGTGCACACTGGCGAGCACACCTTTCCAACGAGAGACATCATGCGGTGCTACTGGATCTCCGGCGATACCATAGCAGCCGCCCGCATGGAGACGGGCAGGGCGATCCTCCCTGACAGGATTTCACCCCCTGACGAGATGTCATCCCATGACACGATGCTCTTTTATTATCAGCCACAATTGCAGGGACTTCGTCTTGTTGCTATCTACGTTGCTCGTTTGAACGTCCTCACTCATATGCTCACTTCCAATATCTCTTTAGTCGTCTCGCAGCACTGTGCCAGCTCGATACCAGATGCATAAGGGTTCTTCTTCATATACTTATCCCAGAACGCAAGCATCGTCTGATCGGATGCAACCTCATCGAGGACCACCTGCCACCGTGCTATTCTCTCGGTGCTGCCGCGCTTCATACACGTGGCCTTGAGTGCCTTTCGCAGTGTGGGGATATCACAGCTATCATTCTTGGTCCGCCAAAGAAGATGTATGTCGTAGAAATCGCGCAGACGCGTATTGGTTACACCGCGGGAGACGACGGTTTCGAGTTTCTCAGCAAGCACTGTCTCGAGTGGGTAGGACATCAACCGAACGCTTCCCTCATCGAACAGGAGCGGGTAGTCATAGCCGATGGGACCCGGAGTTATGCTGTCGCCCGTAGTAACATCGATCGTGAGTGGCACCGACATCGGTGGGTAGACTGCCTTAAGATGCACGCGTATGCCCGGGTAGTCGTCGGTCTCCCTAATGTCCTCGGTGCGGTCGAACTCGAAGCTCCAATCATCATCCGCGCTCTCAGCAGCTACTTCGCGGAAGACTGCCTTGGCAGTCTCGTGCGTCAACGTGAAGCCGATGATTGTTGTATCGAGGTCCATCGTTGTCCTAGATGCCACTCCCACAAGGGAGGAGATGAGCATTCCGCCCTTGATGACGACGTTATCTCGCCATTTGGATCGTGAGAGACGCTCAAGGAGCCTCTCGAAGAGGTAGTTCTGCATCATGGACTGCGCAGGGATACCCGCCTCTTTCACCCGGGCGTTAACGCGCGCCTTAAGTTGCATCGCGTTCTTGGTTCTCACAGCAGCACCTCTAGGTAGTTTCGAATCTTGGGCTCCACACCGAGAGCGCGAGCATAGGCAACGAGCTTCACTGGGTCGCAACTTTTACTTCGCACGTAAACTTTCATCGTTGGAGTGATCAGCTGGGAATCGGGTGTGCTCTGGCCGCGCATGAGGTCGCAAAGCGTCCTCTCAATATTGTAGACCCTAACTATGTTGTTGTATTCCGTCTTGACGGTACAGAGGCCCAGATCGAGAAGGTCGTCAGCGCAGGTGCGGCATATGATGCCAGCTTCTCTGGCAGAAGATGCGTTGTAACCTCTAGGGAAGGTCATTGTGAGCGCAAAGGATGCACGGTCGGTCATGCCGTGGAGGAAGAGCGCTGTGTCATCCGAGAAGATTCCACGCGAGAAGCGATACTGGGCGATGTAGAGAGGGTCCTCCCATACGTCAGGGAGCGCGTAAAGACCTCGAGCGACCTGGATGAGCTCACCAGCGCTCACGGCTTCTGCCAGCTTGCGCCTAGGGATATCGGCATCCGTCGCCTGAGTAGAGGTGACGTAGCCGTTGTTGTTCATGGCTATATCCATCAGGGTGTCCGTGGTGACTCCTCTCTTATTTGTACTAATACGCTTAAAATTATCTAATGTTAAGCATGAATGTACAACCAGCAGCAAGGTTGCCACAAAGTCCTCTGCAATTGTCACTCTCGCATTGCGACTGCCAGTTTTCGGGGGAGGATCGGCCCCGAAATGCCACATTACAGTTGACTACATGATGGCGAACGTTCGAAGCAAGGTAGGGTACTGTCCGGTTAAAGAGTGACAGATTCGATAGAAGAGCAATATGTTTGGGCTGGGAAAATGATCATTTGTGTAACGCAACATTGGGATAACCTACATCAGTACCGGGGTGCTCAGAGCAAACGGTGTCGGGAATAGGAAGCCATAGGCTGGGACAATGGCGATGCACGGGACGAGACGTGTACATTCAGGCAGGCACTCGGGCCGTCAGAGACACATGATAATGGTCTCGAGTATGCAGATTGCGGCCGCCCCGATCAGAATGTCGCCTACGGCGCAGCCAAGCCCGTCTCTCTTCTGAGCCTCAATCTGCTCGTCGGTCGATTCCCAGTTCCCAGCGATGGTTCTATAGCCCTTGCCGCAGATGAGAAGGACTCCCCAAACAATCAAGACGAGGGAGATAACGAGCAGAACTATGACGCCGATGGGCTTCATTCGTGTTCAACCTTTCTCCTCGCATGCAAAATAGAAATCTTTCGGGATTATAGCATGGGTGCAAACAACGAAATAATCGCCCCGGTGGTTGGAGAAGCAAACTGAACCTCGATGCAATAATAGGGTCAAGGCCCTAAGAACACATGCGCAGCTGCAGCGGAGACCTCTGCAGCTGCGCACAAGTATCTGGCTCTAACTCCGACTAAGGATGCGCAAGCTCAATCAGTAGTCGGGGATCAACAGAGTAATCGCCAATCCGGAAAAATAGAAGCAAAGTGACTACCATTTACCACTGCTCTAAACTGGGCTTTCTATTCCCACTCTATCGTCGCAAGGCCCGTTTCCGTGTAGTCAGCAGGATGCGTAAGCTGGGGCTCCCCCTACTCTCCTATCGCGAAAACAGTGTAGTCACCCTGTAGTCAGCGGTGATTACATGCCCTGTAGCCACTTGGGGAGAGTATTTTCACCTAATCGAAGAGTGACACGTTTGACCTGCGGAAACACAGTTCGATTGCGTGCAACTGATTACATGGTCGGAAACGGCGATAAAGAGCTGGGGCTCTCCCCAACCCAAGAGCGACGATTCCCAAGTGAAGAGCGGCAGCTCTGAACTGGGAAAATGAGGCTTTCAGCTCATCGGGTGACCACATGCCTATTGTTCATGATGAGGCTTCGTCGTCGCGGGTAGATGAGTTTCAAATTCACATGCCTCGTCGCAACAAACCCTCGCTAATCGCATGCGCTCCCTAGAGGTTGGCTCTTTTCCCGATTATGCGAACAGCGTCCATGGCATCCACCACCGAGACTGCGGAGGCATACGGATTCAGACGCGTATACGCGCTCCATATGCGGGCAATCTCATCGGAGCCTTCAATCTCTCGACTAACAAGCTCATAGTCTTTCATAATGTCTGAGGAACCACGATGCTCCGAAGTCCGCTGTACGGCCTCCCGCAGCATCTCCCAGTCAATCGTCTGTTCGTACAGTCTTACGAGCGTGGCGAGGTCGTACAGATCTCGAGCACGCGTGGTAGCGACACCACGCTTCACTACCGCCTCGAACTTCTCTGCGATACACGTCTCTAACGGGTACGACATCAAATGAATCGACCCCTCCCCGAACAGGGTGGGGAACTGGTATTCAATCTCCCTCGGGGTGATGACGTCACCCGCCGTGACATCAACCTTCAATGGCGTCCTCATACGCCCGAATGTCGCAGTCAGATGCGCACGCAATCCGCCGTAGTCGTCGTCCTCGCGGATGGGCTCTACTCGCTCGAACGCGAAGGCAATGCCGTCTTCCAGGTCGACAGAGCAAATCTCCTGCATGGCAACAGAGATCGATTCGTCGTCAAGTGGCAGGGCCCTAACAGTTGCGTCCAGATCCATGGTAGTGCGCTGCGCCACGCCCATCATTGAGGAAAGAAGCAGCCCTCCCTTGATGACGAATTGTTCACGGTAGCGCGTCCTCTCTAGTCTCATGAGAAGGTGCTCGAAGAAGTAGCGCTGCATGATCTCCTGGGCAGAGAGGCCGTGCTCCTTTGCCAGGGCCTTCGCTTTGCCTCTCAGGCTCGCATCGTTGAGGATCGTCATGACAGCACCTCCAAGTACGTTTGAAGTTCCGAGGTCACGCCCATCGTCTTCGCGTAGCGCATCAGCTGGGGCAGGTCTTTCCCAGGGGAACCGAAGTACGCGTTCACGGCCTGCCCGAGGAGCTGGGTGTCCGCCCCTCCACGCTTGCGGGCGAGCACGAGGTCGCAGATGCTGCGTTCGCGGTCGTGAAGCAGCAGCGTCGTACCTGTGGGGGACTCGCCTTGCACTACGCCCAGACCATAGAGCCCCTTGCTCTCGTGCGAAACAAGGCAGTTGGGGAACTCCCCTACTATGCCATCTTCCTTGTATCCCCGGGGGAGCGAGACCTCGTACACGCCCGGCACGATGTCGGTCATGCCGTGGAGGTAGAGCGAGCTGCTGCAGCGAAAGACGACCTTCGGCCAGCGAAGCGAGATGACGGCGAAGTCATCCAGCGATGTGTCCGCGAGCGCAAAGACTCCGCGACTCTCCTTGACCGCTACGCCCTGGGCGACGAGCAGCTGCAGCATGCTCGACGAGAAGCCCGCCTCGCGTGCCTGTTTGGTGGTGATGCGACCGGCGCTTTCATGCATGAACTCTATAAGGGCGTCCTTCTTCGTTTTTCCTCCAATGGTAAGACATGCGGCAATCATACTTATAATATCGTATATATTGCCATAGTCTCAGATGCGATTAGGTAATTTAAGGCCTGCATGGGGACGCAGAAAGCACCAGGTCACACCCACTGTCAAAGACATTCGACATCGGAGCAGGCCCTCTTCTGTCGCGATTCCAAAGCCCTTTGGCTGCAACCGGGTTAGAATCGCCGTACCTTCGAGAGCGAGCGGGGCGGCAGACGGACCACCCGGAAAGGAAGTCGATGGAACTCGGGAATCTCATACGGAAGCACCGCACAGCGGCGGACATGTCCCAGGACGACCTCGCGCAGGCAATCTTCGTATCGCGCCAGACCGTCTCCAACTGGGAGACGGGAAGGACCTGCCCCGACGTGCAGAGCCTGCTGCTCATGAGCAACCTGTTCGAGACCTCCATCGACGAACTCGTGAAGGGAGACCTGGAAATGATCGAATCACAGCTGAGCAAGGACGCCAAGGCCATGAAGGCCCTGGGCAGGGTGGTGGCCGCCTCCCTCCTGTTCGCCATCGTCGCGCCTGCCCTCGGCCTGAACCTCTGGGATTGGCAGCTTGCCCCGACCGCCGTCATCTTCGTGATGGGCCGGGGCATCGGCATGGCCACAGCGGTCGGCATCGAAGTGATCAAGCGGCGCCACAACACCTTCGGCATCGAGAGGACGGCCCCGGCCGACCTCGGCCTCACGCCCCGGTGCCTCGAGCGCGAGCGCGCGAAGGGGCGAGGCGCCCCTCGCCTAGCCAGCCCCCTGACAACCTGACGCGTTCCCGTCGGACCGTTCGGCTGGCCTTTGGACGTGCCCCGGACGGCTGGGGACACCCTTGTGCCAAGACTCAGCCGAACGTCCCCTCGCGAGCTCATCATCTGGGAAGACGGTGCCACGGGGGCTCCCGGCAAGACGAAGGGGCGTTCCGATAAGTGCGGGAACGCCCCTTAGAGCTCATTCGTTCGGATGAGATTTAGATTCAACCGGTAGCGGTCTTTTCCGTCCATGTTCTGGCATTCCGCACATTGGCTTTGCGTCTCGCACGCAGATTTAGCTTGCGTTTTTCGGGAGGGTAAAGTATATGTACTTGCATGGGGTTTTATGCCTAAAAGCCGTTTGCGAGAATAAAACAGAAAGGACCACGAATGAGAAAGAAGCTATGTTGCTTCATGAGCGTGGTGCTTGCGCTCAGCATCTGTATGCCCGGAGGGGCCGTCCAGGCGATAGCCGACGACAGCGCTGCTGCTGCGACGGAGCCCGCCGCGACGGCAGAAACGCAAGGCACCGCGGCCTCCGAACAGGCTGCCGGCGAGCTGGAAGACACCCGAGACGCAGAGGAGGACGCGGTATCGGCAGATACCGTAGCTGCGGACGAGGACGCTCAAAGCGTCTTGCCCCTGGACGGCAGCGACGAGGCGCCCGACGAGGGCTCGCAGGCGAACGAGACCAGGGGCAGCCCGGCAGAAGAAGTCGACTCCACTGCCGCCTCCGATTCTGTCCTGCGTGCCCCCGCCGCTCTGCGCGGCGTCGAACTTCCGAATGTCGTCACGAACGCTCACGTGACCACCTCCACCGGCACCACGCCGGTGAACGTCGGTCCTTGGCAGGCGT